>JANPAV010000346.1:0-6265 GCA_031430115.1 Armatimonadota bacterium
CCAACAAATATGCCAAGCGATATGGCTCTGGAAAGAAATTGAGTAGGTTGCTTAGAAGGTCGATCGAACTGTCTTGGTTGGCAATGAGGATTCGGTTGACGCCAGATATTGACTGTTTAACAAAACAGTCTTTGTATGTCATGGGTACCCAGCCTTTGACCGGATCCCAGGCTCCAAGCTTGGACGTAAAGTTCTCGGGTAGCAAGGTATTTAGTTTACAGTGAAAGAGCTGCTAGCTTCCAGCGAAGAAGCGAGCAAAGCGGAAGAAGCGAGCGAAGCGGAAGAAGCTTAAAAAGCGTCCCGATGAATCAGGATATCCCGACCCACTCGAAAAGAAGCGGGAGAAGATGATGCAAAACTCCTTCACGGAAAACGGCAAACGCCTGCGCTAAAATGCACAAAATCACCCTAGGGCCCCCAAAAGGGAGTCATTTTTCTTATTGGACCGATTAGGCTTATGCCTTTTTCAGTACCAAAAAGACACCAAGAAGATCATTCGAAACTGGGTTCATGCTTGGCATAAGCTTGTCAAGCTCCATTCCGTCGGTGGCGTTCTCATTGAGGATTCCTTCAACCCTATGCATGAGTTCGTCGGCATGTTCCAGACCTCTATCCTTCTTGATCCACAAAATTTTGTATGTGGCCATCAATCTTGGTACGAGTGGGTGTCACCAAAAGATTCCACGAGGGTATAATTTTGCCTGGCGTAATCCGTGATCTTTTTCATGGGAGAGCCAATTTGTCTCTTTTGACAAGGAAACACACACCGAATGCCTGGCACCGGAAAAACTATTCAGATTTTGGGTCCTGTTGTGGACTGCCGCTTCTCGTCCGACGAGCTTCCTGCGATTTATAACGCAATTGAGATCAAGGACCCCGCCCGAAACATCAACATCACATGCGAAGTTGCTCAGCACCTTGGTGATGGAATTGTTCGAACAGTTGCCCTAGCAAGCACCGACGGTTTAACCCGAGGCGCTGATGCTGTGGACACTGGTTCACCAATTATGGTGCCCGTTGGCAACGATACCCTTGGACGTGTTTTTAACCTCCTTGGAAAAGCGATTGACAATGGTCCAGAAGCAGACAATGCTCCTCGACTGCCTATCCACCGAAAGCCGCCATCCTTTGAAGAGCAATCAACGAAGGTTGAGCTACTTCCAACCGGCCTCAAAGTTGTTGACCTCCTCATTCCGTTTAACAAGGGTGGAAAGATTGGTCTCTTTGGTGGAGCTGGTCTGGGTAAGACAGTTACGATTCAAGAGCTCATCCGAAACATTGCGGTTGAAGCGTCAGGTGTATCGATGTTTGCAGGCGTAGGCGAGCGAACTCGTGAAGGTAATGACCTTTGGCTTGAAATGAAGGAAGCCAAATTTAAGGATAAGGATGGTACCGAAAAGTCTGTTCTTGACAAGACAGCAATGGTCTTCGGTCAGATGAACGAGCCACCAGGAGCACGTCTTCGAGTTGCTTTGACTGCTCTTACTATGGCGGAGTATTTCCGTGATGAAGTTGGTTCAGACGTACTTATCTTCGTTGATAACATTTTCCGATTCGTTCAAGCAGGCTCCGAGGTTTCGGCGCTTCTCGGACGAATGCCATCAGCTGTAGGTTACCAACCAACGTTGGCTACAGAAATGGGACTTCTCCAAGAGAGAATTACATCGACAACCAAGGGATCAGTTACCTCGGTACAAGCGGTTTACGTTCCTGCAGATGACCCTTCTGACCCTGCACCGGCTACTACGTTCTCTCACCTTGACGCATACGTTTACCTTGAGCGATCCATTGCTTCGAAGGGATTGTTCCCAGCTGTAGACCCACTTGCTTCGACATCGAAGAACTTGGATCCACGGGTTGTTGGGCAAGCTCACTACGACGTTGCGGTTAAGGTTCAGCAGTCGCTACAGCGATACCGAGAACTTCAAGACATCATCGCGATCCTTGGTATTGACGAACTTTCAGACGATGACAAGCAGTTGGTAGGACGAGCTCGAAAGATTGAGCGATTCCTTTCGCAGCCGTTCTTTGTTGCTGAGCAGTTCACGGGTAACACGGGTCGATATGTAAGTATCGATGAGACCGTTTCATCCTTTAAAGAAATTGTCGACGGAAACCTTGATCACTATCCTGAGCAGGCATTCCTTTATTGTGGAGGTCTTGACGACGTTCACGAAAAGGCGAAGAAGCTTATGGCGGCTGGCTAAACTATGGCTGCTGAGTTTTCGCTTGCGGTGGTTGCTCCTGATCGAGAAGTCGTTTCGGCTTCTGCAGTAAGTATTGTGGCACCGGGCGTCGATGGTTACTTTGGCGTTTGGGCTGGTCACGTGCCAGTTGTTTCGGCTCTGAAGCCGGGCATCTTGGAGTACATCGATGGATCGAACATTCGACACCACGTCTATGTAGGTGGTGGTTTCGTTCAAGTTGGATCGGATTCCGTCACGGTACTCGCTGACGAAGCACGAAAAGCAAGTGATCTCGATGTCAGCGAAGCAGAATCGGCATTAGAAGAAGCGAGAAAGGCACTTCGAGGCGAAGATTCAACGATGACTCAGCCAGAAGCTTTGATGGAGCTTGACCGAGCAACGGCTCGAGTTAAAGCCGCTCGAATGAAATAGGCTAAGCCTAAATTTAAGAAAGGGATGCACCGCGAGGTGGATCCCTTTTTTTTGTGCTGGGTAAACGTCCTTTGCCGCATCACATGAAGGTGGTTCTTTTAAGTCTTCTCATTCGTACCTACCTATAGTGCATTTACTATTCGCTCAACTTGAAAACAATTCACTTAGTGCTTTTCCCATCGCACCGCTTATTCTCATTATCGTTGGTCTCATCTTCTTCTTCAGCATGCTCTTTGTCGTAGGTCAACAGGATGCATTTATCATCCAGCGGCTAGGGAAGTTCCATCGAGTTGCGCGGGCAGGACTTAACATTAAGATTCCAATAATTGACCTTATTGCTGGAAAATTGTCTTTGCGAATTAGAGAATTAGATATTCCTGGTCAGTTCAAAACCAGCGATAACGTGTTTGTTACGATGGTCCTTCGGGTCCAGTATTCGGTCATTCCCGAGCAATCCGCTGACGCTTTTTATAAACTACAGGCTCCAGAACAGCAAATATCTGCATTTGTTCTCAACGTCGTTCGAGGTGAAGTAGCCAAGATGCAGCTTCGCGATGTGTTTGAGCATCAAGACACGATTGGAACGGCGGTTAATCAGCAGCTTTCGATTTCTATGACTGAGTTCGGGTTCTTAATCCGAAACGCACTTGTCAATGAAGTCCGCCCCGCAGAAGAAGTCGTTACCGCAATGAACCGAGTCCAGGCGTCGGAGAACGAGAAGACTGCGGCTAAACTCCAAGGTGAAGCGGCCAAGTTCAAGACTGTACTTCATGCTGAAGCAGAAGCTGAGGCCAAGAGACTTCAAGGTGAAGGAATTGCGGCTCAACGAGAAGCCATTGTTCGTGGTCTGTCGGTATCGGTCGAAAACTTAAGGTCAGCCATGCCAACGGCTGATCCGCAAACTCTGATGAACTTGGTTCTTATTAACCAATATTTCGATGCAATGAGGGATATTGCTCAGGGTGAGAAGGCTAAGGTTATCTTTGTTCCTTCTGGTCCTGGCGCGTACCGGGATATCAGCGACCAATTATTCCAGTCGTTTGTGAACGCGGGTGAGGCGTCGTCTCATGTCTCGGGACAATTTAAACCTGCTGTAACTCCGCCCCCAAAGAAGTAATATCTTGAAGGAGAGGGAAGTTTGAAAGTTAACTACTTAGTTGGTGCGGTTATTTTCTTGGCGGGATGCTCAGGTGGAGCAAAGACTTCTAACCAGGCACCTAGGTCAACGGCAGACATTGAGGCAGCCAGAATATCTCGAAGAGCGGCTGGAGTGTCGGTTGGTGATTCTTCGTTTTTGATGGGTGATTTGAAAGGAGCCACTCTCACTTACGCTCGGGGTGCAGAGGATTCGGATGCCAGCATTCGAATGTTGGCAAAACGAAAACTCGCATCGGTGTATGAAGTCCAAGGTAATGAAAAGGAAGCTCTCAAGTTGCTGAGCAAGATTTCCGAAGAGAAGGGGGACTTCCTAGATTTGGAGCCTGCGAATATCGTTAAAATGCTCTACTTTGCCGATCGACTGAAGGATAGTTCATTAACTACCAAGCTTCTTGACCGAGCAAAACTCGCCCAGGCGAAAGCATACGATGTAATCCATGATCCGCTCATTGCCCCCGGAGGAAATAGCAATTGGTACTATTGGATGGCAATGGAAGCAGATACTGCCCTAGACGGTGTTCTCTTCAATTGGGCAATCCAAAAAGCCGGGAATATGTCCGATCAGCAATGGCTTCAGGTAGCCACGGTTCTTGCATTAAGTGACTCAAAACGAGCAACTGAAATTCTGAAGAGGATTGAATCCAAGTTGTCGGGTGATGATAAGAATCATCAGGTCGCAACGATGCAAAAGATTCAAGAAACTGATGACCTTAAAAAAGAGGCTCCGGCAAAGACGCAGACGCCAGCTGATATAGAACAGATTCCCTATGTAGCGAAGTTTAAGACATCTGGATTTTGGCCAACGGGAAAAATTCCAAAATTCCGACTATTCAAGATGAGGATGGGGCAGGCTCGGTAACAAAAAAGCCGGTTGAGTGACCCAACCGGCACTTTACACTAAGCATCGAAGCTTAGATCTTGTTTCGTCGTCGTCGTATAAGAGCCAAAGCACCTAGCCCAAGAACTGCAAAAGAAGCAGGCTCTGGAACTGTGCTGGTTGTCGCTTCAAACGACCAACTGGTGATTGAGCCAGTATCGCCACCGGCGTTGTCCGAGATACTCAACTTCCAATCGTCTGTGATTGAGTCACCCACAAATATCGAGTAGTCGTCGGCATCGAAAAATGCTCCTGAACCAAATGCGTGAGTTGACCGGGCATAAGTGCCAGGAGTCATATTGTATGCAGAAGTACCCAATCCAGCTTCAGTTAAGAAACTTGCACCTGTATTCGTAAACGTATAAGTTCCGAGCAAATTTGAGCTGTCTCCAACTCCCCCCGCAGTTGTTGAGCCAAGGCGGCTGAACAAGTGAACGCTCTTGCCTGTAGAGACACTAGAGAAGGTTACAACGAGATCGCCGACCCACGTATGACCAGGATCGAAGTTCATCGTCACCGAATCGAGGCTGACAATTGTGCCTGCGGTTGCAACATTGATTAATGATGATGCCCCGGCAGGACTATTGTCAGGAATTGCAAATCCGGCACCAGGACCGTATGCAAAGGCAGATGCAGTTGATGCAAAAGCCACAATGATTGCTATTTTTTTCATTTATGTACCCAATAGAATAATATTCAGCCGAATAATGGACCAAATACTGTCAAAGACTATCAGGTTTTGTCCACGGACGATAGTGGTTTGTGCCCGTATTTTTACCAGAAGAAGTAAATTGTGCGAAACAGAACTTGGTTGCTGTCCTCGGAAGTTTTCTAACAAATGGCGATGCTTTTCGTTTCGATTGAAAACGGTTTGAACAGTTCTAAAGTATTTTGGCACCTACATTCTGTATGATGCTAGTTGACCACCAACAAGCGATGCCACACGTGGAAAAGCTCGATATATCCCAGCTTGCGAAACAGCACTATGACCGAGTCTTTCGGTTTTGCTCGACGCGGGTCGGATATCACCACGCCGGTGACGCCGCCCAGGAAACCTTTGTCACTGCCCAACGGAGCCTGAGTAAGTTTCGGGGCGAAAGCCAGCCACTAACTTGGCTGATCGGAATCGCGCTTAACGAATGTCGGCGGGTAAACCGAAACAACCAGAAGTCTGAGCAGCTGCCAGAATTCCGCGATGAGACTAGTCAAGAAGGACAGCTCATCAATCGAGAAATTCTCCGTCAAGCTCTGGCAAAGCTCTCGGATGAACACCGCGAGGTCGTGACTCTCCACGAGATCGACGGCTTTACCTATGAAGAGATCGCTCAGATTGCCGGAGTTCCCGTTGGAACCGTCAAGAGCCGCCTCTATCACGCCTTTACCAACCTGCGCAAGTCAATCTATGCGCCCGAAACCACTGCCACCCAGGAGGTGAACTAATGGAAAATCTTAAGAGTTATTTAGATGGCGAGCTTGATATCGCCCAACAAGCCGAAGTCGAAACCCACCTTCGCAATGATGCAGAACTGCAAAAGATGGTCGAAGAATTCTCGGCAATCTCGTCCACCCTCAAGACCGCCGATAGTGGGGAACCGTACGGCTTTGAGAAGCT
>JANPAV010000347.1:0-3105 GCA_031430115.1 Armatimonadota bacterium
GCGTTCTTTCGATCGTTGTTGAGCTTCCAAAGTCCATGCTGACCAACTAATGAGAACCATGAAACAACTTGCCCTTATCATTACCCTTTCGTCAATCGCCGTTGTAGGCTGTGGTGGCTCTGGCCCTAAAGTTCCTGTAACCGGCACAACTATTGGTTTGTGGTGCACAACTGGAGTCAAGTCCGGCAACGTATACATCCAACGAGACCGACTGGCTAACCCAGTTGTCAACGAAGTCTTTGCTACCGTTGCCAACAATCGACACAAGATCAACGATGAAGCTACTCCAGACAAGGACTTTCTTGAGCTGAAGAACGATATCAACGACTTCATGACTAACGTTGCTGGCCGATCGCAAGCTACCGCGAATGTTGTGACTTCCGTATTAGTTCCTGATACGATGAAAGCCAACCTTACTCAAGGCGGAGTCGCTTCCTACCTAGGATACGAAACCAACGGCGCAACCGGCGGTACATTTGGCGGTCGAGCATTGACCGACGATGTGGTTGACATTTCTCTCGGAATTGTCTTTGGCACCACCATCTCAGCTTTGGGGCTTGCTCCTGCCGATGGCGCTCAGATTCCTACCCTTACCACCGACAATGTTGACGCTAGCGGAAAGCATTTCATTGGTACTTTCCCTTACTTAGGCGCTCCTCAATAGGAGACCTTTATCCGGCCCCCACTCCTCCCCGGACACAGGGGGCCAATTTAGATTTATGAAAACCTCGCTCTCAATCCTTGCCATCATCGCCGTTACCGTCGTCATCGTCCGAACAATTCCACGGGCTGAAGCGGCAACCGCCCTAACGCCGGTCGGTCACCGCGCCTATGACCCAACACTTGCTACTAAGGAAGTCGAGTTTAACTTGGCGCGAGTGAAGCGAGACCCGAGCGGCGCAATTGGATGGAAACAACTTGCAACCGCCTATTTGAACGCGGGTCGAGAGAAGGACTCGGAAGAATTGGCAAAGAAAGCCGAAGCGGCGGCGCGAAAGTCGCTATCACTAAGAACTTCGCGAAACTCATCTGCCGCCGTGATCCTTAGCGAAGCATTGCTGGAACAACATCGGTTTAATGATGCCCTTGTTGCTTGTCAGAAATCACTTGAACTTGAACCTGGAAATGATTTTGCCGAGCGGACGTTAACCGATATATATTTTGAAATAGGGCGCTACGAAGAAGCTCGCCAGCTGATTGGCAAGCATCCCGAATGGAGCAAGGATCCTAGCGGCCTCTCGATGATGGCTCGCCAAAGTGAACTGGTTGGTAAGCCAGAAGTTGCGATGGTCCAACTTCAGCAGGCAACCGATATCGCAGAGAGCCGACCTGATTTTGCCGACACGACTGTCAGTTGGTTTCACACTAAGCTTGGAGACATACTAGCGAGAAATGGTCAGCTAGCGAAAGCTGAATCGCATTACTTGACTGCTCTCAAACAGAATCCAGGCAGTTGGAAAGCAATGGCAAGCATGGCAAGGTTAAAAGCAATGCAACAAGACCACAAAGGCGTTTTGATGTTCGGCGAGAAGTTGAACGCCATTGCCCCAATGACCGATGTGGTTGGGCTAATGGAAGACGCTGCGAAGGCAATCGGAGACAAAACCGGCGCGGCTAAGTATGCAGATCAAGTTTTAGAAATGAATAAGTCATCGGTTGATGCTGGAACTGATCCTGAGAATGAACTAGATGAAACCCGAGGGCACACGCATGATCGAATGTTTAGCGTCTATCTGGCCGATCGCAACTCAAAGTTGGCGTTAGCCCAGCACGCCGCAACCCACGACCTAGCCAACAGGAAAGACATCTTCGCGTACGATACGTATGCTTGGGCAACTTACAAACTGGCAACATCAGTAGCTAATGACAGTAAGAGCAACTACCGACTTATTGAAGCTAAACAGTGTATTGACAAAGCCCTAGCACTGGGTACTAAGAATGCGACAATTTTCTTTCACGCTGGCATGATCGAGCTTGCGCTCAACAATAAGCTGATTGCAAAATCTCACTTACAGGAAGCACTTCGAATCAATCCAAACTTCAACCCAGCTCAGGCTGATGAAGCCAGGAAGGAACTATCGAACCTTTAACGAATGAGCCTGATGCCAGAAACCGATGCGCCGGTCTTTCCTTTACTTGCTTGCACTTTTATCACGATGACCGACTTTCCGGCCGTTAATTCGGCTGGGATGTCGTACTCGACATCAAAAAACTTGTTCATTGGCTTATCTTTCAAGGTTTCGTGACTCAGCACCTTTCCATCGATGACGATCGAGAAATCTGGACGCATGCGCTCATTTCCCCAATACGTCATGACCAGTTTCATTGGCACACTTGACTCCGACTTCATTTCAACTTGGAACCAACCATCGGCTAATGGTGAGCGGAAGCTTCGTCCATCCGATTCGCGAACGTCATTCTTTTCCGAAGTTAGCTTGTGGTCTCTTTCTGGCTGCATTTCGCCAATACGAACAAAGTCGATTGTCCGTGATGCCAATTCCTTGATTCGCGCTTCCTCTTTGCGATATTCAGCTTCGGCAACCGTCCATTGGGAATCTGTAAACTCGTCGAGATACACCATGTATTTGGCATGGTTGAGATTCAAGAATGGTCGAAACGTGATGTCGGCTGGCTTGCCAACACCAGATGTTCGGAATTCCATTTTCTTGGGATCTTTGGTCAACCAAGAAGTTAAAGGTCTTCCGTTGGTCACAAGTACGGGGAATCGTTCAAGTTCGGAAGTTTTTTGGGTACTGGTTAAATCCGCCGCCAAGACAAGCGGACCAACCATAAGGGCAACGCGCTTCGGGTTGTCTGGCATCGGCTCGGCATGAAGACTCATTGGCAAATCAAAATCGATCTTGTCACCGGTCTTCCAGTTCCTTTTGATGACGATATAGGAGGATGGCTTTATCGATTTCGCCATGGTTTTGCCATTGACTCGAATATTGACTGGTCCGGTTGCCCAGCCTGGGTGACGAATGGCTATTTCATACGATCTCGAGCGCCCTTCCTTCACTACCAAACTCACTGATCCATCACTTGGGAAGGCGGTATTCATTTCGAGCTTTTGTCCCTGATAGGTCACTTCACTTGGGATGAATA
>JANPAV010000348.1:0-5072 GCA_031430115.1 Armatimonadota bacterium
TACCGAACTTGATGTCGCAATGGCCGTCGTCCAGTTGCCTTCAAATGACCCTAACTATGGCCTCATCCCGTTAAATGCAAATGATCTTACCAAGCAAGCCCAGTCATATGCCGCGCATGTCCAAATGGCACTGAGTTTCCCGCATTGTGAGGGCATTCAATTGTGGGGAGTGGGCGATAAGCATAGCTGGATCCCAGGCTTCTCGGGTGGAACCCGTGGCGCCGCCCTCCTGCTCGACAAGGATTACAATCCCAAGGCAGCATACACGAGTGTGAAGGATGCTTTCCTCGCAAAAATCGGTCCGAAGTAGCCTTTCGATACTCTCTGGCAAATTTGCCCCGCAGATTGAAGAACTTTGGAACCAGAGCCTACTAGCCAATGTATTTGGTAAGGGAACTTCAATATGCAACCGTCAAAAACCACCAAAGGCAAGCAAAAACGAATTCTCATCGGTGTAACCGCATTCTTGATAATCTTCGTCGCACTATGCCGAGAAAAGGAAATGAAAGTCATTAAAACGAATTGGGAAGATGGCAAAATTTATGTAAGTTGGTGGGACAAAGAAGCCCCTCGCGTTAGGCTCACGGCCGACTGCAATGAATCCAAAAAGGAATGCTCAATTCGCGCCTATCACTCCTATTGGCCGTGGCAGTTTTGGTCAGTCAAGCGAGACGAATACATTTCCGTCGACCATAAATTCGCTGGCTTTCGGCTTATCGTTGCCAATCTCGAACTCGACTCAGACAAGTAATCGTCGAGCCACGGTGTGGGCGGGACAAAACTTTGAATAGGGGTGGCCTGCTTAACCGACCTTCTGCGACCTGTCCGCCATAGTGCTTCTGTCCGCCGTAGTGCCTTGACGAAGGAGGATTGAGGAAGGAGGATCGAGGAAAGGGGATTGCGCGAAGGAGGAAGCTGCGAGGTTAAGCAGGAATCTTTTGAGCGCGCTAGAATCTGTTGAAAGTCTAATCTGACACGAATTCTCCCACGGTCTCCAAATACGTCCAGCATCAGAGTTGCGCCCGGGAATAGATGGTCAATTTCATCGTCCATATCCAGAGTCATTACGGTGATATCGAAGCGACCGGAGAAGATCATATAGTCGAGGAGCAAGTCGGGCGAAGCGATGCTCCTTGCCCATCTTCAAAACCATGTTTCCCAAAATCATTGCTGAATTCCCAGCGGACCCTTGATTTTTATAGTAGATTTTTGTACACTATATCTATAAAATAGATACATGCGAGAGAAATGGAGAATTACCACATACTCATCGTCAATTCTAACCTCGACCCAAAACCCAGATTAGGAACGTTTTCAGAATTCGCCGTGTATCATTCGCCTCCCGAACTAATAGAATGCAATATCCCCAAATCCTCGCCTCCCCGCAGAGGAAGTTCCCGCGAGAAATACTCCAATGATTCAGTCCAATTTGACTGCAATTCACCACAAGGAGGTTTTGAGCTTGGGAACAGGTTAAAGCAAATATACTCAATCTTAGACACTCGCCCCTGCCTCAAGCCATTCTGGTCTTTCATCTGAAAGCTAACAACTGACCGCTTCTTAAAACTGTGTGCTAAAAATGAAAATTTTAATAGTTTTAGCTCAAGCTTCTTGTCTGGTACTACTATCCCCAAGGCTCTTCACAAAACTGAAAACTTTTGAAAAAAATAAGAATTCAGACTCAATTTTTTACCAACTAATGATTTCTAACTCCCGTCTCAGCCAATGGAGCCCAAGCGACATTCCGTTTCGGGGCGGAGCCCAAGTGACTTCCCGTTTAGGGGCGGAGCCTAAGCGACATCCCGTTCAGGAACTCCCAACTACGCACTCCCAATCTCGCCAGCTTCAAGTAAAATAGACCTTCGCATGAAATTCCCTTACGCTATGCTTTGCGACACCGTCCAGACCAGCCTGACGGCTGACCAAATTGGTGACCTCCTCACCATGGCGGGCTTCGAGCTTGAAGGTATCGAAGCAGTAGGCGACGATCATGTGCTCGACATCAAAGTCATGTCAAACCGAGGTGACGGCCTCTCGGTTTTCGGGCTGTCACGCGAAGTGCTGGCTAAAGACCAAAACTCCACTCCGACGCGGCTCTACACCCGCGCAGCGTCAAGATTCGAGGACGTTAAGTACCCCGAAACAATCCAAATTCCGAACGAAACGGCGCGAATCGAATCCGAATCGTGTCGCCGATTCGCCACCCGAGCGTTCTCCGGCGTTAATGCCAAAGACACCTCACCCCAATGGATGCAAGCCCGGCTCGAAGCTTCTGGTGTTCGACCGATTAGCCTACTGGTCGACCTCACCAACTACGTGATGCTCGAATTAGGGCAGCCGCTCCACGCTTTCGATCGAGACAAGCTCAAGGGTGACAAGATTATTGTCCGAGACGCCAAGCCGGGCGAAAAGCTCACAACGCTGAACGGTGTCGAGCACGAACTCAACGGACAAATGATGATCTGTGATGGCGAACGACCGGTCGGAGTTCCGGGGGTCATGGGCGGACTCGAAACCGAAGTCACGGACACGACGTCTAATCTTCTACTTGAATCGGCGAACTTCGTCAACACCGTAGTTCGAAAAACCCGCAAGCAACTGGGGCTTGCCACCGAGGCGAGCTATCGCTTCGAGCGAAGCGTTGACCCGGACGGCGTGGTCGCCGCGATCCAACGATTTACCGAGCTTCTGCTCGACGCGCAACCGCACATCCAAGTATCAAATGTGGTTGACCACTATCCCGGAAAGAAGACGTTTGCGCCGGTGAAGTTAAGGGTGGACCGAGCGTCGATGTTGCTGGGAGTGGATATCAAACCGCTACAAGCAAACACGTATCTCCAACGATTAGGGATGGACGTGACCGCGATGGGTGACTCGCTAATGGTAGTTCCGCCAAGCTGGCGACCCGATATCGTCCGCGAAGAAGACCTCATCGAAGAACTTGGACGAGTGCACGGTTACGACCTTATCCCCGAAGCGTTTCCGCAAGGAAGTACGCCATTGGGCGGTTCGCACGGAAGGGAATTGCTGAAGGACAAACTCCGTGAGGCATTGTTGCGAGCCGGACTCAATCAAGTCATTTCTCACTCCCTTCGCGACTTTCATCCCCTCGATGAGCCGTGTGAGCGAGTTGCTCCACGGAACCCCGGTTCACCCGAGAATTGTGTTTTGAGATCGTCTCTTCTGCCCGGACTCGCAGAAGCAGCGAAGCGAAACGGAAACAAAGATATCTATCTGTTCGAAATGGGTAAGGTTTTTTATAGTTGGGAAGGCAAGTTTGACGAGACGCTCTATGTCGCGATGTTGAGCCAAGGCGCGTTGGTGCCGGTCAACCGCCAGGGTGATAAGGTTCCGCAAGCCGATTTCTATTCAATGAAAGCGGTGCTCGAAAGCGCACTAGATTCACTCGGTATTCGAAACCAAATTGCCTACGCGCCCCTTTCCGACGCCAGCGAAACGCGGTTCCACCCCACACGATCGGCAGAAATTCAGATCGTCGGCGAAGTCGTGGGGACGCTCGGTCAAATCCACCCAACTGCCGCCCTGGTTGCCGGGCTAGAAGCCGACACCGTGTTGTGTGAGATCGCCTGGGATTGGGTCATGAACTCGGTGAAGCCAGAGCTGTCCATCAAGGGAATCAGCCGAAACCCAGCGGTCCGACGCGACATTGCAATCTTAATTGACAAAGCAATTACTTATTCAACCATTGAATCGGCAATCGCCAGAGCCGGAGCCGATGTTCTCGAGAAGCAATGGCTTTTTGACGTCTTTGAAGGAGCCAATATTCCAACCGGAAAGCACTCGCTAGGTATTGGGCTTCAGTTCCGCAAGCACGGAAACTTTACAGACGAGGAAGCGAACCAGGTGCGCGATCGAGTCGTTTCGGAGCTTGAATCGCTTGGGGCGACACTGCGCTGATCAATTTCGGCCAGTAAGCTTCAAAGAGCGAGATGACAAAGAGCGTTAGCATCGCCGCCGGCAGGTAATGATAGTGACCAAACTGCTTGAGGAACGCCATCGGCAGGTAGGCGAATAGGGCTAACGAAAGGGCAATGAGTGGCTTGATGAAAGCTTTTCGGATCGAAACCCACGTGGTGACGTTCGAGAAGAAAGATCCGATGGACGTCCAGAACGGCTCGTTCATCATGACGAGAAAACTGGTTGACAGAGACGAGATAACCGAAGTGAGGCCAAAGATGCCGGGGAGGATATAGCTAAGGATATCAATCCAAAGCCCAGCTCCGTGCCTAAACTGCTGCTTTTGGTAGCCGCTTGGTGCCACCGGAATAATCTGAACCCGGTAGACGACATAACCGATAAGGATTGCCCAAAAGAAAATTTGAAAGGAGAATCGAGTTTGATAGCCAGTCACGCGGAGCCAAACTCCGAGGATAAAGATGAGAGTCGGGATCATGACCGCCTGCTCATATGCCCCAAGAGCCAAGGCAGTCGCGAAGCAGGACAGGGCAAACCAACCCCAATGGTTGGTTGGTTCTCCTCGCTGGTTACTCGAGCGAGTAGCCGGAGGATCCATCGGTCCGGCATCCTTGGCCGGGGAACTTGGTGCGCCGAGCCGCTCGAATCGGACGTAGCTTGCAAGGGCAATCAAAGCAAAGATCGCCATAGAAGTAGCAGTTCGTCCAGGCAACCAATACATCGTATGAGCAGACAAGCCAGCTTGCACATCCACAAGCCGCCCCCAAATGTAGAAGCCACTAGCGCCAACGATGAGCGCAGTCCAGTTGAACTTCTTCTCCGAGATCATCCGACCAAAGATAATGAGCAAGAGAGTGAAAGGTAGCCAAGAAACAATGAACTGCCACCAAGTTCCAAAGAACCAACCACCCAGCGTCCAACAAACGAAGAGCCACGTTCCGGCAACCGCAACGGGGATAGATCGCTTAACTTCGCAAAGAAACCAATACAGAGCAAGCGTCGCAAAGCAGCAAATGATGGCGTTAGTGAGTCCAAATCCGGCGTTTGACCCGGGATGGATTCGATTGTCGAACTCAAAAAAGAGGGTGGAAATCGGACGGTAAAAATGATTTTCGAGCGGCCAATCGTGAGTGAAC
>JANPAV010000349.1:0-2019 GCA_031430115.1 Armatimonadota bacterium
AAAGCAAGATTTACCCCGGCATCGCAAAGACCGCGCCCGGGCAAGTCGTCCCATATAAGAGAAATGTAACCGTCTATGTCCCAAGTCAATACAAGCCCGGCACCAAAGCGCCATTCTTTGTTTCGCAAGACAGCATGGGAAGCAATATCATCCCGACGATCTTAGACAACATGATTGCCGACCGCCGATTGCCAGTAATGATCGCAATCATGATTAACTCTGGTGGTGGAGACGCTCAGGGAAGTCAACGCGGATTGGAATACGACACGATGTCGGGTAAGTACGCCGAATTCATCGAAACTGAAGTTCTGCCGAAGGTTACTAAGGACTATCATGTTGAATTGACCAAAGATCCGAACGGCCGAATGGCGATGGGTGGAAGTTCAGGTGGAGCCTGCGCACTTTCAATGGCGTGGTATCGGCCAGACCTCTATCATCGAGTATTGTCTTACTCAGGCACATTTGTAAACCAACAATCTCCCTATAACCCGGAGACTCCGCGAGGGGCTTGGGAATATCACGATGGCTTGATCAAGAATAGCAAATCAAAACCGCTCCGAATTTGGATGCATGTAGGCGAACAAGACAACCGATTTAATGACCCCGAATCAACCTATCACAACTGGGTGCTCGCCAACAATCGCACCGCCGCAGTTTTCAAAGAAAAGCGATATCACTATCAATATGTCTTTGCGCGAGACTCAGGTCACGTGGATTACCGCGTCTTAAAACAAACCTTGCCCCAAGCACTTGAATGGGTTTGGCGTGGATACCCAATTCGTAAATAGCCATGAAATCGTTATTCGCTCTTATCGTACTTGCCTTGTTGACCAAAATGGGAGCAACAACATTTGGTCAAAACAAAAAAACACCTTTGATGCTTTGGTACCGGCAACCCGCAACAAACTGGAATGAGGCTTTGCCAATTGGCAATGGTCGAATCGGAGCCATGGTATTCGGCAATGTCATTGACGAGAGAATCCAACTCAACGATGACACCATTTGGGCCGGCGCTCCAAAAGACCGGGTTAATCCCAAGGCTTTGTCTGCCCTCCCGGAAATCCGTCGCCTGATTTTTGAAGGGAAGAACGAGGAAGCAACTAAACTAGCCAACCAGAGCATGATGGGAATTCCCGATAGAATTGAGTCCTATCAGACGCTTGGCGATCTTCGAATAAAAGACCTTGGCGGCAAAGAATTCACTGCTTATCGTCGATGGCTAGACCTTGATCAGGCCATCGTAAGAACAAGCTATCTGAAAGATGGAGTTCAGCATGAACGATCAGTTTTTGCGTCACCAGCTGATGATGTCATCGTGGTTCGATGGACCAGCAGCCAGCCAAACGCGATCAATGCCACCATCAATCTGAGCCGAACCGAACACTTTGAAACGGAACGAGCCGGGCTCGATGCCCTCCACATGATCGGCCAGGCAAGCGGTAACGGCGTAAAATTCGACGCAGTTCTGAAAGTTATCTCAAATGGACATTGTAAGTCAGAAGGAAACCAGCTGACGGTCACCAACGCGTCTGAAGTTACCATCTACCTGACATCAAAGACCGACTATAACCAGAAGAAATCAAACCAACCCCTCGACGTAAATCGCTATCTAGCCTGCAAAGACGCAATCCAAAAAGCAAGGATGAAAGGATATCCAACTGTTTTAGGGCGACATATCAAAGAGCATCAAAAATTGTTTCGGCGTCTTGAACTAGAACTCCCTGGCACCGAGCAGGAAAAATTGCCAACCGACGAACGGCTTAAGCAGATTGGAAAGGGCAAGAATGATCCAAGTCTTGAAGCATTGTATTTTCAGTTCGGTCGATATCTTCTCATCAGTTGCTCTCGCCAAGGCAACATACCCGCCAATCTCCAAGGTCTATGGTGCCAAGACATCAATGCGCCGTGGAATGCAGACTATCACACCAATATTAACCTCCAGATGAATTACTGGGCGGCGGAAGTCGCCAACTTGAGTGAATGCCATACTCCACTCTTTGATCTCATGGAAAGCCTCGT
>JANPAV010000350.1:0-8566 GCA_031430115.1 Armatimonadota bacterium
CAGCAGAAGTTGAATGTACATACCTCAAGGCTAAAGGTTTCGAGTGTTGAACGTGTCGCCGTCGCTGAGCTTTCCGCTTCGGAGACCTGCCATGAACCACTTCACCCTTTGAGCTGAAGTGCCGTGGGTAAATGAATCGGGGTTTACGTAGCCTTGACCTCGCTTTTGAAGCGTGTCATCACCAATTTGTTGGGCAGCGTTCATTGCTTCCTTGACATCTTGTTCATCAATTTGCAACTCCGGTGAATGATGCGCCCAAACGCCGGCCAGAAAATCGGCTTGGAGCTCCATCTTAACTGAAATCTTATTAAAGTCTTTCTCGGATAATCGAGCCCTTAACTTGTTGACTTGATCGCTCGTTCCCAGCAAGTTTTGAACGTGGTGACCGACTTCATGAGCAACAACATAGGCTTGGGCAAAGTCGCCTCCAGCACCAAGTTGTTTTTCCATCGTATCGTAAAATTCCAGATCTATATAGACATTTGAATCCGCTGGACAATAAAACGGTCCGACTCCGGTGTCCGCAATTCCGCAACCCGATTCAACTCGCTCAGTAAATACGACTAACTTTGGCTTGACATATTCTTTGCCAAGCTGCTGAGGAAAAATTTTGTCCCAAACTACCTCGGTCTGCTTTAAGATTTTGCTGACAAAGACCCTTCCTTCTTTATCGCTAGCAGATTCTGCTCCAGAACGCTCTACTCGATCAGTTGGAGCAGTGCCAGGGATGGCGCCTTGAAGGTCCTGAGGATTACCGCCTAGGAGTGCGTAGATGATCACAATTACAATGCCACCAAGACCTCCGCCAATAGCAAGTTTGCCGCCTGGTCTAGAGCCACGACGGTCTTCTACATTGGAACTCTCTTCAATTTCATCTAAACGCATTAAATTATTCTACGCGATAAGGAGCGTATTAACTATCTAGATTGAGTACTTGGACGGCGCGAAACCGCCCAAGCACTCTAAACTAGCTGCCACCGTTTTTGACTCGGTCCTTGGCAGGTGGAATTTTTGAATTGACGGGAGGTTGTTTCTTCAGTTCATCCAGAAGGTGCTCAATGGCTTTGTCAATTTGCGGATCCCGATTGAGGATAAACGCGTTTGGATCACTTGGGACGTCGATGTCAGGCGAGACACCTTTACCTTCAATGAGCCATTCTCCGTTGGGAGAGTACATTCCGTATCCAGGAACGTTGATGGTTCCACCGTCAATTAGGGGCCATGCTGGATCTGATCCGACTTCCCCACCCATCGTTCTTCTACCGATGAGCAAGCCACGCTTGGTGTCTTTGAATCTATGCGGAAATTCTTCACCACATGAAACATCGAATTCGTTGATGAGCATTGCCATAGGGCCACTAAAGAAATCCTGCTGGCGGGTCCACGATTCTTTACTGTTTCGCATGTTCCACAAGCCCGAAAGGGATTCGTTGAGGATTCGAATGATATAGTTCTGAACAAAACCCCCGTTGTTAAACCTCCCATCGATGACAAATCCTTGTTTGTCTCGCTGATAGAAGTACTGACGAATGAAATCGTTCATATCTTGGGTACTCATCGCTGCAAGGTGGAGGTAACCCAACTTGCCGCTACTATTTTGATAGACATATTGTCGATTTGCTTCGACCCAACTGAGATAACGCATTCGGGCCTCGGACGCGACAGGTTTGATGAGGTAAGTCTTTGCCCCATCCATTGTGGGCTTCGAGTTAACGGTTACCGAAATCGTCTTACCGGCTCGACCAGCTAGTTTTTCATATGGATCAGCATCGATGCTGAGCTGTTCACCTCCGATAGCGAGAAGGAACATGCCTTCGGTGATGTTTTTACCCGCGCCAAGCAATGGAGATCGTTCGGTTGTATTGTAACCATCGCCTTTGTATATCTTGTCAATCCGGTAACAACCACTTGGGTCGATTCCGAGTTGAACGCCGAGGTAAGCACCCTGGATTCTGGTCTTGATATTTTGGCCATCGCCGGTTGACAAGTAAGCGTGTGAACTTCCAATTTCTGCCTGCATCCATCTGATTAGTTCGTCGAGCTCGTCTCGTGAGCGAACTGACGGAAGATATGCGGAGTACTTTTCGCCTACGCCTTTCCAGTCCAGTCCGTTCATATTTGGCATGTAGAAATAGTCACGCAGATGTCTCCATGCGTCCCAGAAGATTTGATTCCACTCCTTTTCAGGTTCAATTCTTAATCGCAAACCGCTAAAGTTGATCGCCTTCTTCCCTTCTCCGCCGAGACCAACGACGGTGTTGGATGGGCTTATTAACAGTGACTTACCATCAGATGAGACTTGGAAAGATGAGCCAGGGGCGATATCGGCACCTGATTTTGAACTAACGTCAAATGACTTGACGCCTTCTTCGGTCGCGTAAATGATCTTTGATCCAACCATGGCAACTTTTGAGATATTTGCGTGAGGGGCGGGAATCTCGACCCGTCTTCCGAAGAGACCATCGAGATCAATCTTGAATTCCGATTTTTTCTCTTCTTCCTTCTTTTCAACTTCGTCGGTATCTTTGGGGGCAAGAGGATCTTCACCGTCTGATCGAAGGGGTGCGACACATACAATTCCCATTGGACTTGAATTAAGTTGGTTCAGAATTGGGTCCGCGTTTACCGCAATATTTCGATTCGATACAAAGACCAGATACTTTCCGTCGGACGAAAACGCTGGAGCCGAGTCATTCCCTCTTCCGTCGCTGACTCGATGGGTCTTTCCGGTCGAAATATCGTAAAGATCGATGGCACTAAACAGGGTTCCGGGCACGGTCTGGGTAAAAGCAATCCACTTGGAGTCCGGAGAAAAATCGAAAGGAATTGCGAACCAATTGAATGAAGTGGTGCCCGCGGTTTTCACTTCGGATGTTTCGACATTAACGATCTGGATTCTCATGTGGGAATCCGAGAAGGCGATCCACTTGCCGTCGGGTGAGAATCGCGTTCCCCAAATCTGTCCTTCGGTGTTCTTGGTTAATTGCTTAGCTTCGGAACCATCAGCATTGGCGATGAAGACCTGCTGCTCTCCGGTCGAATCGGCGACATAAGCGATCTTCTTTGCATCGGGAGACATTGACGGATGGCGATATCGAACGCCTGGAGTGGATTTGATGACCCGGGCTTCGCCTTCGCCTAATGGTGCAGAAATTAGTTGGCCTCGAGCTCCGATCAAAGCTCGTTTCGCGGTTGAGGTTATGTTGACGTCTTGGACATAAGGCTCGGGCATTACTGTGTTTGGTCGAGTATGGATGAGGTCTGAATTTAGGTTGAGCTGAACGGTTGTAGCCTTACTTGTGGTCGGTTCAAAGACTTGCAGTTCTCGCCCGTTTTGGAAGACGATTCGCTTTCCGTCGGTCGATAGCTCTCTCATCTCGTATTGGCTATTAAGTTCCTTTTTGGGGCTTCCACCGGTGGCGGGGATTGACATCAGCGTGAAGTGAGCGTCCTTTTCATTCACGAAGTAGATTCGATTTCCGCACCAGACTGGAAACTCGTTCGTTCCTTCAAGGTTGGTGATTTGTCGGAATTCTTTGCCCTTTACTGGTTCATGAATCCAGATTTGGTTTTGGAGTCCGCCAATGTAACGAAACCATGCGGCGTAGGTATGAAGGAATCTCGTAAAGACGTAGTGGTCCTTGTCGGGTCCAAATGAAACATGGGAAGCGAATTCGAGGGGGAGGTCTTGGACAACGCCTCCCTTGGCGGAAACGAGACCTTGGGCATAGGCGGTTGGTTCATGAATGTATCTGACGAGTACTTTTTCTCCGTCTGGAGTCCAGCCCGTTACCGTTCGGAAGTTCTCGACACTCGTGATCTTTTTAGGAGGTCCGCCGTTAACCGGCATGACATAGGCTTGCCGTTGACCATCGTATTCGGCTTCAAATGCGATTTGAGTTCCATCGGGGGAAAATGTGCCGTGGCGCTCGTTGCCCGCATCGCTGGTGATTCGTTTAGCTTCGCCGGTTTTGAGATTGCCTAACCAGAGGTCAGCTTCGCTAGTGAATAAAATTTGATCGCCATGAATGCTTGGGTAGCGCATAAACGGCTTTCCATCGGCGGCGGCGATCGAAAAGGCAAGAGCGAGGGTGTAAACCACACCTAACTATATCATTTTGGAAATGAATATGGTTCCTAGGTGAGAGTTACTCTTGTTCAGAATCATTCGCGGCTTTTGAGTCAGGCTTGCCGACAATGAAAGTTACCCGTGGCTTCTGTCCAGACGATAGGATTCTGAGTTCCATTAGACCAGGATTTTCTTGGGTTAACTTGGCCGAATTGATCAAACTTCTTAGGGTCGAAGCTTCGTTTCTTGCTCGTTGCATCGCCGCTTTACCTTCCAATTCTGCTTTTAGAATGTCGGAATTTGCGGACTTAAGTGAGCCCGTTATTGAGAAGTCGAGGAGTTGCAATTTTGCGACCGATACTCCGTGTTCAGAGCCAATTCTCTGAATTTCGGGAATAATTGCTTCGGACAATTCCAATTTATGGTTCATTGCTTCTTCTAAAGATCGGGAAGCAATCCATTCCCTTACTTGAATTTGCACTTGATAGTGGATCATCATGTCAGCTTCCGAAAAATTTGCAAAGCCATATTCAACTGTTACCGGATTGGTTCGATAGTAGGTGACCGGATCTTCAATTTTGTGGACGTACAGCATTGATATCCTGACGGTTGCTCCATCTTTGGTCATCATTTCCTGTCCGCCAACCACAGATTGTCGCTCGCGAAGATCGAACTTAATAATCATCTGTGAGCTACCGAACAATTTGTGGTGCCCGGGTTCTACCGATTCAACGAACTTTCCGTTCTTAAATCGGAGACCCCGTTCAAAATCAAAGACAATAATCGATGTAAAAAGCATGACAAATTGTAGGAATGAACCCAAAGCATGACCGAGAGCGGGGTTTTTGCAACCTCATAGCTCGAAGCGATGTGCCTTTCAGCTCTCTGGGTTCTTCCATTGTTACCTTCAAAGGGTAGTGAACCTTCGTTCCTGGGTAGACCTCAACTAGACGAGGTTTTGACTGAAGTCGCCGCTCGTGAATCTATCTCCAAGATAATCATTATATCTCGAAATGAATTAGGTAATAGTCTCAAGTTTATGGTGGTATCGGCATGCTAGCTGAAGCCTCAATCAAATGAAGCGGTCTAAGAGTGCTCGACGAAATACCAACGGGGTTCTATTTTTTGAATTTGGAAAATGACGCCGTGGGAAGGTCCTCTGAACGCTCGAAGGTCATTTTCTTTGTCCAGCTTATCTAGGGGATCGTAAATGACTCCGACCGCGTTGTCAATGCCAAAAGTTATCCATCTCCAATAAGTTAGCTTCCGACCGTTTGATTCTTCGGCATATTGGTCACCAAAAGGCTTTTGGGTTGCAATTGCGTTCTTGTAGCTATTGATTTCAGCTTGAAATCGAACACTTGGCGGGTTCCTGGGGAATAGGTTGGTTGTGGCCTGAATAAGACAAAAGAACCAAATGACTAGGCCTAGTGTGAGGATTCCGCGTCGAGCAGACATGGCAATTGCAAAGGAAAGGATAAGACAGAATCCAACTCCGATCAGTTCAGCAGCACCGTCCATGTTAGATTCTCCAATCCAGTTACCTGGTCGATAGGCTCGGGTGAGATCACCAAAGTACATAGCCTTGGCATAGAGAATTGTGACGACTCCCATTAAACAAATCGGAACAATTATGCTCCAGCTTTTCTGTCCAGATTTCACGACTTTCCTTAAGTTCGAAGTTCGTACGCTTCTTTGATCCAGCCAATAAGTTCGTCGTCGATTCTGGCTTCGCTGGTCAAATCAACTTCGTTGTGGAATCGAGACTTTGACACCTGTTCCGACTTTTGAATTCGGGTGCTATCGGGACAATAGTCATGTACTAGATTGAGTCGAATTCCATCCTTACGGGGATGAACACCAAGGAATGCTGCACCATTAAAGACTACATGCAAGGAGGTCTTTTTTTCTTCAATTGTGATGTCGTCCAGATTTTCGAGTTCGACAAGCAACAAGGCGCATGCGCGGCGGGCCGGATCGGTTCTGAAAATTACGGGAACGTGGTCGGTGTTGATGCCCATATCATATCAGATTTGAGTACCATTACTTGGTGCCGTTACTCCTTCTCTGTACCTTGACGATTGCTTCGACAACCGACTTGACATTCGTTCGTCATGGCGAGACAATTGCAAATGCAACAGGAAAGTACAACAGCCAAACCATCGATACATTTTCAAAGAAGGGGAAAGATCAGGTTACTGGCTTGACTCGCGATCTTTTGGTGGAGCAGCCTTATGACGTTATTCTTGTTTCGCCTTCGCCGAGAGCAATGAACTCGATTGCTCCGTACCTCAAGGCAAAGGGCAAAGTCGGAACAGTTTGGCCACTCCTTTATGAATGTTGCACAGAGAAACGTCCGGCTAATGCGAAGGCGACATCGTTTAAGTTTGGCGTTAAGATCGCGATTCCGACGAGTATTTCTGGCCAATTGAAGATTGGAACATTGGGTGACCGATATCCGGCTCCAAAGGGCTATAACGAAGGGCTTGCTCAAGTTGCCGCTTCGGTCGCTGAATTTAAGAAGAAGTTTCTTGGAAAGCGAGTCTTGATCGTCGGACATTCTGGAGCTGGTGGACAGTTCATTAAGGCGTTTACAGGCAAAGCAATTCGGTTAGAAAACGCGGCACCGGTTAAATATAAGTTCTAAATCTCTGATAATTTTGCTTTTTTTACCGAACAAAGTAAAATATGTTTTCATGAAACTCTTCGCAGTCACTCTTGCAGCGTTTAGCATCTTTGCCATTTCGTCGGCAGACCTTAAGTCAGAAATCAACTCCATGAATTCAAAGATTCATACGGCCATGAAAAAAGGCGATATGAAAGGTTGTGGAATGATCATGAAATCCGGCGTAACCAAGGATTTCAAATACATTGAGGGTGGCAAGACCATGACATTTGACCAGATGTTCGAGCAAATGAAAGTCAGTATGTCGGCGATGAAATTGACAAATGCGTCTACAAAAGTCATGTCGGTCAAAGAAAAAGGATCAATGGGAACTTCGGTTGAAAAGCACATAATGGAGGGCACTATGACAGGTCCAGACAAGAAGTCTCATAAGATGTCCTTTTCGGGAGTTTCAACCAATACTTATGTCAAGGTTGGTAAAGCCTGGATGTTGAAAGTCATGAATTGGGGCAAGAGCGAAATGTTGATGGACGGTAAGCCAATGGACATGTCGAAGATGGGCGGCTGATTCAGCTTTCAGCATTCGGAAATGAGCAAGATTTTGATCTTGCTCATTTTTTTATTTCTGGGCTGGCATTTGCCAAATCCCCAGTTTTGGGTCGCATCTAAGGTTGTTAGCCAAGACTGTTGGTCGATCCTTTCCGGAACCCGAGATGCGATATCGAGTCACCTTTCCGTTCTCCCAATTGATATCTACGGTCCATCCGCCTCGCGCCTTTAGTCCTCGCACATGTCCTTTTGACGCCCAAAGTTTGGGCATTGCAGGTAGTAAATGGATCTCACTTTCTTGACTCTGGATGATCATTTCCGCTATTCCCGCGCATCCGCCAAAATTTCCGTCAATCTGGAATGGTGGGTGATTGTCAAACATGTTGGGGAGCGTCGACTTTGCAAGCAAAGCAACGACGTTATCATGGGCAATCTCTGGTTCTTGTAGCCTAGCCCAAAGGTTGATGATCCAAGCTCGGCTCCAACCGGTGTGGCCTCCTCCATGGCTCAATCGATATTCGAGCGATTTTCGCGCAGCAGCAGCAAGTTCTGGTGTTTTCTTAACCGAAATTTGATTTCCGGGATACAACCCGTACATATGGGAAACGTGGCGATGTCCTGGCTCAGGTTCATCGTAGTCTTCGATCCATTCTTGGAGTCGTCCCGTTTTCTTGCTGATTTGCAACGGCGCAAGGTCTTTGAGGGCCTTTGCCAGTTCGGCGCGAAAGTCACTGTATGCTTGTTTTTGGTCTTTGCTCAAGACATCGATGGCTTCAAGGCAATTTTTTAATAGATCGGCGGCAATCTCCAGGTCCATCGTCGCCCCGTAGGTGAATTGTGATGTTGTGCCATCGGCCTTTCGAAAGGCGTTTTCGGGTGAATGGGAGGGGTTCGTGACAAGCTTGCCTGCTACAGGTGAGTTGTCTGGAGCTTTTACAAGGAAATCGAGCATGAACTCAGCTGCACCCTTCATCAGCGGGAAGCCATGGTCGCGCAAAAATTGGCGGTCCTGGGTGAACTGATAATGCTCCCAAGCATGTCTTGCCAACCATGGTCCTCCAACTGGCCAAACACCCCAAACTCCATCTGCGGGTACGGTGAATCCCCAAACATCGGTTAAGTGGTGGACCGTCCAACCTCTGGCCCCATACATTTCCCTGGCGGTTTTCGTACCCGAAGGCACGAGGCTTTCCATGAGATCAAAGAGTGGAGTATGGCATTCACTCAAGTTGGCGACTTCCGCCGCCCAGTAATTCATCTGGAGGTTAATATTGGTGTGATAGTCTGCATTCCACGGCGCATTGATGTCTTGGCACCATAGA
>JANPAV010000351.1:0-13752 GCA_031430115.1 Armatimonadota bacterium
TTCTATCCAAATCAGTTAGGAACCTTGTGGCTAATTTCAATTCCGATTGTCTTGATCGAATGCCTCAGCACCGCTCGGGCCATGCGTTCGCTGGTCTTTACCTTAGCGGCAATGGTCATGGTTAGTTACAGCGGCCTAAGGTCAGGAGACCTTATGTCCTGCATTATCCCAAGTTCCATCATGATGGGCACGGGCTTTGTGGGTTACCTTTTTTCAAAATTTCAAACCAAGGATCGAATCTTACGAGATCGAGATCGTCGCCTCACAACTTTGATGGATACCGCATCCAACATGTCCCTTTCTGGCGACTTGAGGTCTCTGATTATTAGTACTTTGAAGTCCGCAGTCAATGATCTTGGAGCAAGTGCTGGAACTGTTTCTCTTACTTGCGAAGAAGATAACAGCGTTCTTCTAACTGAAGCGGCATACGGAGTCAAAGGTGACTTTGAGTTTCCAGTTGTTGTAACTATGGGAGAAGGTATTTCAGGCTACGTTGCCAAAACGGGTCAGCCTATTACCATGACGGCAAAGGACGGCGAATACATCGACTGCGATGGGATCGGATTACCCGTCAAGTCAGCTTTTTGTTTACCACTTGTTAACCGAGAATTTTCTGGTGTTGGAGTTGCTCACTCTGAGTTGATGATCGGAGCAATGACCATTATAAACTCCGAGGAAAACGTCACGTTGGAGGCAGAGGAGCTTGATCTGCTGCAAAGTCTTTCATCGCTCTTGGCAAACGCAGTCCACAACGCCCGGATGGAAGAACGATCTCGAGCTACCTTCATTCGAACTCTTGAGTCACTTGCGACCGCGCTTGAAGCTCGAGATGAGTACACCCGAGGTCACTCACAACGAGTTTGCGATCTTTCGGTTCTAATTGGAATGAAGCTAGGACTACTTCCAGACGCGCTCGAAGAACTTCGAATCGGAACCATTCTTCACGACATCGGCAAGATCGGTGTACCCGATCACATTTTGAACAAGCCTGGCCGACTAACGGACGAAGAGTTCACGACCATGAGAACTCACCCCGTCATTGGTTACGAAATTTGTCGACCATTGATGTTGAGTGAAGGTGTTCTTCTCATTATTAGAAATCACCACGAAAAGCTTGACGGTAGCGGTTATCCGGATGGATTGAAGGGTGGTGAATTACCACTCTCATTACGAGTTGTCTGCGTAGCTGACGCCTTCGATGCCATGAGTAGCCGACGACCTTACCGAGGAGTTATGGACATGGGGCATGTCATGGGCGAAATGTCTAAAGGTGCAGGTGTCCAGTTTGATCCAGTCGTTGTCGAAGCGCTTAAATCGATTCTGTCTGCAGGTGAACTCGATGAGATGTACGCCGATTTCTGGACCAAGCCAACTGATGATTTTTCGGAGGTACAAGCCGCCTAGATGTTTTCCAGTTCCTTCCATGTTGGAAAAAGCGGCAAGTTATCCCTTGGCGTGGACTTTGGTTCACGCTCGACAAAAGTTTTGCTCCTCAATCAGTCGGGCGACCGAATTGACATCCAGGCTGCCGGTTCATTTACGAATCCTGATTCGGGAGTAAAGAATGGCGTGATCGTTGACCCTAAAGAATTTGGCAGGAAGTTGGCTCACTACATGGCAGAAAACTCCATTGAATGTGACACCGCGGTATTCGACATTCCCAGCAATTTGGCTGTCCTTCGTTGGGTCCACTTGCCAGACCTTGAAGGTGCCGAACTCAGAGAAGCTGCTAAATTTAAAGTTCGAAAGCACCTTCCTTTTCCCCTAGAGAGTGCATATATCGAAGTATCCCGAATGTCCGAGGGATTCGATCGAGATGTTCAGTCGCTCATTGTAGCGGTACCGAAAAAGATTGTGGATAGTCGAGCTGAGGCTATCCTTAACGCAGGAATTACACCTATTCGAGCTGAACTCGAGGCTCAAGCAATATTAAGAATTGTCGAGCGAAAGCTAAATCGAAAGTCTGCACTTTGGAGGGATGCTTCTCTAACGATAATTGACTTTGGGGCGACCAATACCCACATGTATGTTGTTCAAAATCAACAACTTCAATTTATTCGGGGAGTTAAGTTTGGTTCTGGAATGTTTCATGATGCGGTTTCCCAGGCGCTCAATGTCACACCCGAAGACGCCGAAATGATGCTCCACGATCCATTCACAAAATTGAATGAGAACGGAATCTTAACCGTACCAATTGAAAACTCCTTTGCTCTCGTCAACTTAACTTCTGAGCTGGAGAAGCTAACTAAAGAAGTTTGGCGGCTGATGAGATACTTCCGATCGCTTCACCCAGAGCGGAGCTATGCAGGAATCCTCGACCAAGCCATTCTGGTAGGTGGCCTTGTTGGACTTAATGGGTTTGCCACTTATTTGGAGCGCAAATTGGGACTACGAATCGAGTTCGCAAGACCAATTGCGGGAATGATGACCCGGTTTAACCAAGAAACTTTTGCCAATGTGTCGAATCGACAAGAGGCATACACAATCGTCATGGGACTCGCGCTCGCGGGTCTGAGTCAAAACGAACAAAATAGGAGCCAAGCCGATGGTGCAAGGGAATACAACTGGGTCCGCGCAGCATAACGTAAAGACGATCAACGTCGAAGTAAACCTACTGGATGCGTGGGTGACGCAACGGGTTGATTTAGAAATAACTTTCTACCGTAAGTTGGTTGCTTTGGCACTCATTCTTTTGCTTGGCGCGTTCGTTTTGCCGGTGCTTTTAGCAAATCGAAGTTCAACGGCAGTCAAAAATAAGCTTGCCCAAACGAATTTGGAAAGTCAAATTAAGCGGAAGGAGAGTTTGCAGAAGACGGCTAAGCAAGTCGCTCCGAGCATTCAAATGGATGACATGGTTGTTCGATGTCACCGGTTCTCTAACAGCTATTTGAACGAGATAACAAAGATCATCAATTCAGCTCCAACGCTCGTGTACTTTGAACAATTTCAAACCGAGGTGGTAAACGCAGAGTGCACGATCAAGGTTTTAGCGAACTCGGCAAGTCCGGATGTAGGCAGGGAGTTTGTTGATTCTGCCAGCAAGGGATCTAATGTCTTGGCTGCCACGCAAACATCGGTTAGGCAAAGCCAACTGACTCGAACTAGTATCAAATTCGACTTCATTAAGCGAGTGAGTCTATAGCCATGAAAAGTAACGCGCTCATCAATTCTGACTCCTTGCGGACTCTTGAACGGTCAATTCTTGTTTCTGGTTCAATTGTGGTGTTTACAAGCGTTGCCTTGCTTTTGAGTACGGGATTAACTCACTTCCAACAAGTTGAAGCCACTTCAAAGTCAGTTTTGGCGAAGCAAGAAATCCAGACGCTAACTGAGACCATCGACAAGTCAAAGCGAGTCAAATTTACTTCCAACAATAAGAAGGAAATGAGCATTGTTCAAGCATCAATGGATCGTCTTGCCGAAAAACATCATTGCGAACTTCAGGAAAGGAATTCGACGGACGATACCGTTCCATTTATAACTCGTTACAAGGCAGGGCCGGATGAAAAGGGTTGGAAGCAAATGGCGATGTCCTTTCAGGTTTTAGGCTCCCTTTCTAATGTCATGGCCTTTACTCGTGGACTGGCAATGATTTCCACTCCTTTAGAACTCTCGTCAATCGAAATTACTCCGATAAGTAATGATGGAGCATCAAAGATTTCTGCGAAAGTAGTTGTCCAAATATTGAAACAGGAGGTGAGTCGATGAAAGTAGGCGATAAGAAACAAGCTATAGGACTTGGAATTGGCGCAATTTTTGCCCTCGGCATGCTCGGCAAAACAGCATTTGGAACCCTTGCAAAGGGTGGTGGCAATCAACCCTTGGTGATCAAGGACGCAGGTGGTGCACCAGTTAGGGCAGACGCACAGGTTCAAGATCAACATCTCCCAGCGCCAGCACCGGCCAGTGGTAATTCTAATGATCAAGTACAGGTTGACAACTCAACGCCAATAAAGCGAGATGCGTTTGAAAAGCCATTTGTACCGGAAAAGACAAAGTCTTTTGATCAGTCGAAGCAACCACGTCTGATCACCGGAGAGAGTTACTCCCGAACAAACGAAAATCCGACCGCAGAAGTGACCGGAGTTATTGATGGAAATGCCGGCAACTCGGGTTCGACCAGTGACTCACTACCAAAAGGAGAAATCGACCCGAATAGGGTTGAGGATTCAAAGCCTAGGCAAAATCCAATTCCGAAAGTCGAGCTTCCAACTGCTCGTTACGATGGATATGTCGAGGCAGGAAGTCCGATGGCAGTTGTTACGTTTAAGGGCAAGAGTTTCAGCGTGAACGTTGGTGATTCGCTTGGTTTGGGTTATACGGTTGAATCCATCTCGGGCCATAAGATAAGAATTCGAAAAGGAAAAGTAGTAAAAACGATTTTGATCGGTCAGGAGACAAAAATTTAATGTTTATATGGTTCTATTCGGCAATGCCCTTAAAGGGCCTTGATCCTCAGTTCTTTCAAGGGTTATTAGCAAACAAGCCTGCCGTCTCCCGCAAGACTGTGGCTCCAAAGGCACCTCAATCTAAGCTCAAAGGGCAGCCACAACCGTACCTGGTAAGTAAGTATCAGAGTCACGTAAAGTTGCTCCAGAACTCACCGCTGAAGAGCCACAACTTTGAATTTAAACCACAGTTCGTTCAATCGAGCTTTGACTTATCTGAACCAATTGCACCAAGCCCGATTCATACGGCAGCAGCGTCTTTTGCTCCAGATCCAATGCAACCTGTCTTGCCATGGACCCAAAAGCTGGTCAATCTAAATCTGTCCGCTACGGCAATCGAAACCGTTGTTTCCGTGATTTCTAAGCAAACTGGCGCTAATGTTATTCTCCTTTCAAAACCAAATCAAAAGGTTACGATCAATGTTTCTCAAATGCCAATCAGTGAAGCACTCAAGCATCTTGCGATGCTTGCAGGACTTAGGACTATCCGGGTCAAGAACGCGGTGGTTATGGCAGACGAAGTTACGCTCAAGGGTGCTTATCCTAAAGAATATGATCTCGAATATGGCAATGTTGTGAAGCCGGAAGTTCCCGACTCTACTAAGACAAACAGTACAACAAATCCCGTTCAGCCAACTCTCGCGGTCGAAGACACGGTCAAAAGAATTCATACTCTCAAGTATCAAGGAGCAGTTCAAGTAGTTAATGCCCTTAAAGAGTATTTCGCAACTTTGAAAGTTACCGTCGTGGCATTGCCAAATACTTTGCTTCCGAACCTAGGAGCAAGTGGGGGGAGCAGTGGGTTGTCAAGTAGCACCAGCTCTTCGACGACTGCGGCAGCCGTTGAATCGCGGGCTAAACAGGTTTTGTTAACCGGACCGATTGCCGCGGTTCAAGACGCAATTCTCACCTTGCAATTGATGGACATTCCTCGGAAGCAGGTCGAAATTACGGTCACAGTTCATGACGTTTCAAACGATGCCCTGCGTGACGCAGGCGTTACTTGGGATCTTGGTCAAACGACCCTTACTGAGGCGGTTAATGGAAATGCAAATGTTGGCACTTTCAGTCGAACTGGGCTCTCTTTTGTTGGCACCATTCACGCTCTTGAGCAAGCTAGCAAGGCGAAACTCCTGGCATCGCCGAACATCAGTGTCATGGACGGCGAGTTGGGTTCCATCCTTATCGGCGAAAAGCGTCGTTTTCCGGTTGTCACTGGTACGACATCTAACGGTCAGTTTATCTATTCTACGGAAGAGCAAAACGTTGGTATATCGCTTCTGGTTGCGACAGATATTTCGGAAGATGGCACAGTTTCCCTTGCACTCAATGCTCAGGTCTCCTCGATCCTTGGGTTCCTACAGTTAAACGGTGGTAGTTACCCTCAGATTGCTACTCGGGAAACTAAATCAATGTTGCACTTGAAGGACGGTCAAACCATGCTCATGGGCGGATTGCTGCGAGATGAAGAGATCGTAAACCTCCAAAAGGTGCCTTTCCTTAGCCAAATTCCATTTTTCGGAGAGCTGTTCAAGAGTCGAAAAACTCAAAAGAATGCCTCGCAACTGTTGATTAGCATTACGCCTCACATCATCAAGCAATGAATATTGACAAGCCGCTAAGTGAGATTTTTGTCGAAGAAGGCTTCGTTACCCGCGAAGAACTCAACGAAATTCTGGCACGTCGTGAAGATACGACAGAGCCACTTGGCGACTTGCTCATCCGGCTCAAGAGGATCACCGAAAAACAGAAACTGAAATGTATGGGACTTCAAATGGGCGTCCCGTTTATTGATTTAGCCGTACTTGAACCTGATCAATTTTCATCGACAATTATTCCACACTCGGTTGCAGTTCGATTGCTCGTTATTCCGGTTGAAGTAACTGAAGTGTCGGCTTCGGTTGCAATGGTTGATCCATTAAACCTTTCTGCACTTGACGAACTTACTAACCTCACTGGTCGCGATATTGACCCTTTGATTGCCACCGAGTCTGACATTCGGGAATCAATTTTCAGGGCATTTGGTGCTTACGATGACCTAGGCGAAATCCTTGGCGAGGCAGTTCGGGGGGTTGACACGGACAATGTTCAGCTTCAAGCCGTAGATGAAGAAGAACTCGACCCAATCAATATTGTCGAGTTAAAGGAAATCGGGGACGGTGCACCCGTTGTCAAACTTGCAAATGCGCTGTTGGTCCGCGCCATTGGAATGCGGGCATCGGACGTCCATATTGAGCCATATCAACGAAAGGTTCGGGTTCGAGTGCGAATTGACGGTTTGCTGCAAGAGATTATGGTCATACCTAAGGATCTTCAGCTTCCGCTAACTTCGAGAATCAAGCTCATGGCTGGATTGGATATTGCAGAACGTCGAGCTCCTCAGGATGGTCGCTGTACGCTGCTCGCGCCGCAGGGAGAATTTGACTTTCGTGTTTCAACTTATCCGAGCGTTTACGGTGAAACCGTGGTTATCCGAATTCTCGATAAGAATGCGGCAATGATTAATCTTTCCAAATTGGGAATCCATGCCATCGCACATAAGACACTTATCTCCAAACTTGAGGAACCTCAGGGTCTGATTCTTGTTACGGGACCGACCGGTTCTGGAAAGACCACAACTCTCTACGCTTCCCTTCACCACCTTAACTCGATTTATCGAAACATTATTACTATTGAGGATCCTGTCGAGTATCAAATGGAAGGAATCACTCAGGGCAACTTAAATGTGCGCGCCGGAGTTACATTTGCGGCTGGCCTTCGGTCAATGCTCCGTCAAGATCCAGACGTAATTCTTGTTGGTGAAATCCGAGATGGCGAAACGGCTTCAATTGCTACCGAAGCGGCATTGACTGGTCACTTAGTTTTAAGCTCCCTCCACGCCAATGATGCGTCAAGCGCAATCACGAGGCTTCTCGATATGGGAATCGAACCATTCCTTCTTGGTGGCTCCGTTTCATGTTCAATTGCCCAACGCTTGGTAAGAACCAACTGTCCAAAATGCTTAGAAGAGTATCGACCTGATCCAGAGAACATCCGTCGTCTAGCCCTTGATCCTCAGCACATTTACGTTCGTGGAAGGGGCTGTGAGCATTGCACGAAGACCGGATATCGGGGACGAATAGGCATTTACGAATGTCTTGAAATGACCTCCGAATTGAGAAGGATGATTTTGACCGGAAAGCATGCTTCAGAAATTCAAAAAGTTGCAATTGAAGGGGGCCTCGTGACGCTGAGAATGGATGCCTCGAAAAAGGTGCTTTCTGGAGTGACTACGGTTGAGGAGGTCTTGCGGGTAACCGCTGAAAATATCTAATGGTCTCTTATGCATATAAAGGTGTCGACAGCCGAGGTACAAAAATTGAGGGACAGGTTAACGCCGCGTCCCTAGATGAAGCCGAAAAAAAACTTTTCCTTCAGGATATTTCGATTCACGTCTTAGTGCCTTCTGCGGGAGCAAAAGGCTTTAAAAAAGTTGAATATGTCGACACCAGATCCAAGCTCATCAGGAAGAAAGTTTCTGCCCAGGACTCCTCTGATATATTGAGCAATCTGGCAATCATGGCCGAGACAGGCGTTCCATTTGTTGAAGCACTGGATGCCGTGATCTATAGCGCCAGAACACCGGTTATTCGTGATTCACTGATTGCAGTTAGGGACGGCGTTGTTGGCGGACAAGGACTTTCACAATCATTGAGGATGGCTCCCAATATGTTTCCAGCGATCATCACCGATATGGTTCGGGTTGCAGAAACTGGCGGAAAATTTGACCAAGCATTGAGAAACGGAGCCAATTACTTAGCACGAGTTGCCGATCTTCGCAAAAAGATTATGAATGCGATGATGTATCCATGCGTGATGCTCGGAGTTTCGATCATTACAATTTTGGTCCTTATCGTTTTCGTCATGCCTCGATTCGGCCAAGTTTTTTCTCAAATGAAGAGCAATTTGCCAGTTACCACAAAGCTCATGTTGGATTCTGGGAACTACATTCGTAGCAATCCTGTTGGGGCCTTGTTGATTATGGGAGCGGTGATCGCTGGCACAATATTTCTACTAAGAATTGATGCAGTTAAGGCCATATTGACAAAAGCGCTGAATCATGTTCCGGTGCTTGGCGATCTTTTGAAAAGACTAGCCATTGCAAGGTCACTACAAACCATTGCTGCTTTATCGACTTCAAACGTTCAGTTATTGTCAGCTCTGGAGCAAGGAGCCCGAGTTGCGGGTCATCCCGATATCACGAGGGCCCTCCTTAATGCGAGGGACTCCATTGAACACGGAAGCTCCATGTACGAGGCAATAGAGAAAACGAAAGCTTTTCCAAAGCAAATTACCCAAATGATTGCGATTGGCGAAAAAACAGGAAGATTGTCCCAATTGTTGGAAGTCATTTGCTCGTCAATGGAAAAGGAAATCGACGCAAAATTGAAGGCACTGGTATCCATTATTGAACCCCTAATGATCGTTTCTATGGGCGTAATTGTAGGCTCAATCACTGTTTCGATCATCTCTCCAATATATTCGGTCATCGAAAACATTAAATGATCGAATCTTTTTTTGACAAATACCTGAGGAATCGTTTTTTTGTCACCGAAATAAATAGTGTAGTGAGGCTTATGAAGAATATTCGGCTCGGTAAAGGTTTTAAGAAGGGTTTTACACTCGTAGAACTTCTTATCGTTATCATCATCATTGCGGTATTGGCCGCCATTGCAATCCCAAAGTTTGCAAACTCAAGTTTGAGAAGTAAAGAAGCTGCCTTGAGAGGCAACTTGCGACTAACTCGGGATGCAATTGATCTATTTAGGGCAGATACCGGAGCTTTACCAGCCACCGCCGCTGATTTGGCCGTTACAACCGCACCAACCGGTGGGTTAGATGCAACGGGTGGCGCTAAAACAATTGCCGCTACGGATTGGCGTGGTCCATACCTTCAAGCAGTACCCACGGATCCAACAAATGCAGGTGCGATGGGTTACGTAACGACTGGTGCGACAACCGGAAAGGTCTCTGCAAACAATACGGGAACAGCCAGCGATGGCACTTCCTATACGACTTGGTAAGGATTCTTCCTGAGCCTTAAACCAATTCAGTCGAGCCTAGAGTTAACTCTAGGCTCGATATTTTTGTAGTTCTGGATGCCAATGGGGTATCCTCTTGTGTCTTAAAGGAGTTTTCTTTGATCTACGTTTTTGTTCAACCAAATGAGTCAATTGATAGTGCGCTTAAGAAGTTTAATATGAAGCTACAGCAAAGTGGCGTTCTAAGAGAACTCAAAGAGCACTCACACTACGAGAAGCCGAGCGAGAAACGCAGACGCCAAGCTCGTCGCCGAACCACCCGAAACTAATCGGGAGATGGACTTCAGGGAGCTCAGGCTCCCTTTTTCATTCATGAAAGAAAGTCCCCTTTTTAACGCAACATCGATTGATGTTGATTTGAAAGACCTAAGCTCGATCTATTTCTCGGTTGTTGACGCCCTCGATATTTCGCGACCTATCGCTGTGCGCCTGGTCGATTCCTTAGAAATGATTCAACTGAATACCAGGTTTCGAGAATGCTCAGAGAATACCGACGTACTTACCTTCCCTTCCGGGTTAAGTGATCCGCTTCCATTAGGCGACATCGCGATCTGCATTCCTTATGCAATTGATCAGGCCCGCATGCGAAATGTACCCCTTGACAACGAATTAGCGGCCCTTTTGGTGCACGGCTGTTTGCATCTGGTGGGATATGATGACATCGAAGATCAAGATCGATTCGCAATGCAAGAAAAAATGAATGAGGTTGGTAAGCAAATTGGGATTCCAATTGATGGCGAATGGACGTCTATACTTCATCAGGAAATTGAACATCAATGAGCGGTAAGCGCAACGTTTTCGAGCCATTTAAGGACGCTCTGAACGGAATCATCTTCACATTTAAAACTCAACGGCACATGAGGTTCCACCTTTACGTCGTTTTCGTGGTGATCCTGCTTGGCCTTTTTGTCAACCTTGGGCTGCGTGAAATGCTTGTTCTCCTCTTCACTATCTCATTGGTTGTGGTTGCGGAAATGTTTAACTCTGCCATTGAAGCCGTGGTTGATCTAGTCAGCCCAAATTATAATCCACTGGCAAAGTTTGCCAAAGACATTGCCGCTGGTGCCGTGTTAATCACGACAATGATTGCCCTCGTGGTTGGAGCAATGCTCATTCTGGGTGAGAATCGATGGGAAACCTTGCAGGTAAAGCTTAGTTCCGAGGCGCCGGCAATCGGGCCCCCGTTAAGAATTATTCTTGGCTTCTTCCTCTGCCTGCTTGCGGTTATTATTGGAAAGGGCCTTGGAAAGCGAGGTCAAATATTACAAGGCGGACTTGTGAGTGGACATGCTGCCCTTGGGTTCTTTTTTGCCACGTGCGCAATCATATTGTCGACCAACGCACTTGCGGGAGGGTTGGCAGTATTGTTAGCCGGAATTATCGCCCAAAGCCGATATGAAGCAAAATTCCATTCCATTGGTGAGCTTTCGATAGGAGCGGCGGTAGGTGTCATCGTAGGATTACTCGTCTTCTCATCATTTCCAAAGTAGATTTTTTCGGTAGAGTAAATAGAAAACAGAATGAGCGACCCCTCCCCCGGTGAACGACGTGCGGCTAGTCCGCTAGTAGCCCTAGGCAAGAAACTGCTGTTTGGCCTTGCGAAACTGTTTGTGGGATTGGCAAACCTATTTGCGCGCCCGGCAGGCGGTTCGGTAACCCTCCGTCAAAGCAATTTGATGGAAGAGGAGATTCGGTCTCTGGTTGATTCTGCTGGAGAAACCGGAGAAATGGAGTCGGATGAAACCGAACTCATCCATAGTGTCTTGGAGTTTTCTGATACGGTTGCACGGGAGATCATGACTCCTCGAACCGATCTTGACGCAGTTCCTATTGATATCAATCCCTATGATTTGGTTGAGCTGATTCAAGAGTCTGGGCACTCACGAATTCCAATTTTTGAAGGAAGCGATGATGACATCGTTGGGATTATCCATGCCAAGGACCTGTTTCTTGCGATGCTTCGTGGAAAGCCCGTAAATATCAGTTCGCTCATGCGACCACCCTTATACGTTACTGAGAACAAAAGCATTGATGACTTGCTCGCCGAGATGCGACTATCAAAGTCTCAACTTGCAGTCATCAAGGACGAATATGGCGGAACTTCGGGAATCGTCACGATTGAGGACATCATCGAAGAACTCGTGGGAGAAATTCAAGATGAGCACGACGATGAGCATCCAGAGTTCTCTGAATCACTCGAAGGATTTTTAGTCGACGGAAAGACCCACCTTGACGATGTCAACGACGAGATTGGCTCAAATTTCGAGAGTGAAGACTTTGATACGATTGGTGGTTTTGTATTTGGTCTATGCGGACGCCAGCCTAAACTTGGCGAATGGCTAGCGCACGATAGCTACCAATTCAACATTGTCGAGACTGACGGCAAGCGGATCATCAAAATCCGAATCGTGCCAAATGATCCATTGGATTCAACACCCCGGGAAAACGCGCAAGACTAAGCTAAAGCTTAGTTATTGAAGTAACCGCTTGGAGGTTTATTGACTCTATTTTCGCGGATGGTTCTTAAAGAACTTCCAAATCTCAGCGATTGCATCAACTCCACTGGCAGACTCTCGTCCATTTCCTGAGTAAGCCCCTGGTACATCATGGGTTCCCTTAAAGGTCGAGATTAGCTGAACTTCGGTGCCATCTTTGCCTTTGCTGTACGATGTCAAAGTTGCGAGATCCTTGACGAAGTCACTCACCATTGGCTTATCTTCACAACCGGCTTGCTTTGCCCACCATTTAGCGCCGTCCTCCGCTCCAGTACATTGCAGCATCGCTTCATCCCCTGGCTTATATGAAACCATCTTGTCCTTTTGCCCATGAATCATTAAAACTGAAATTGGATTTTTGGGGGTTGGGACTTCTTTAACTGCGGAAGTAGATCTCGGAATGCCAATCGTTCCCGCGATACCCGCGACGGCTACAAACCGATCCGACATCACTCCGCCCAAATAATACGACATCATCGCTCCGTTTGAATGTCCAAAGACAAATGTTCTTTTCTTGTCGGTAGTGAATTCTTTTTCTACTTTGTCGAGAATTGAACCTATTAACCCAACGTCGTCCTTAGATCCCGCCATCGCAAAGAAGCCGGTATTCCAACCTCGAAAATTTGAAGGAGCACCATTGGGGATCACACATATAAAACCTTCTTTGTCGGCAACTTCTTCAATCTTGGTTGACGAAGAAAAATAATCCATATTGCCGCCCAATCCATGAAGCGCAAAAACAATCGGAGTCGGAGTTCCGGCCTCATAGCCTTTTGGTATCCGAAGAATATAGTTTCGGTCGATTTCAAATTGTTTCAGCTTTTCCACGTATCGACCTGGACCACGTCCTTCAGCCGGGGCACATGACGCTAGTAGGAGAATGGCAAGGGGTAACCAACGTTGAATCATTTGTAACTATTTTGACGAATAAACAGTGTTAAAAGGTCGACTGAAAAAAATAGGCGGTCACTTCTTGGGTAGAGTGACCGCCGCGAGGGTTATGGGAGTTTCATGCTGACTCTCAGCGGGAGTCTTCTAATGTATTTAACGTCCAATGCAAATAAACGGTTCCTAAATATTTTGAATCTGTCAAAATTCTCATGTGAGCAGTAACTTAGGCATTCCGTCCCGCGAAACAAACTACGCCGATTGGTACAACGAATTGGTCGTCAAAGCAGACCTGGCAGACTACTCGCCGGTCCGAGGATGCATGGTTATTCCGCCGCACGGTTATGCACTTTGGGAACTTATGCAGCGCGCGCTTGACGACATGATCAAGGAAACGGGTCATCAAAACGCCTACTTTCCGTTGCTTATTCCTAAGTCATTTTTTGATAAAGAAGCTGACCATGTTGAAGGGTTTGCAAAAGAATGTGCGGTTGTAACCCACCACCGACTTACAAAAGGACCTGACGGAAAAGGCCTTATTCCAGATCCTGAGGCAGAACTTGAAGAGCCCCTCATTATTCGTCCAACCAGCGAAACGATCATTTGGAACACTTATAAGAAGTGGATTCAGAGTTACCGCGATTTGCCAATTCTCGTGAACCAATGGGCAAACGTCATGAGGTGGGAGCTACGAACTCGATTGTTTCTGCGGACTGCGGAATTTCTATGGCAGGAAGGGCATACGGCTCATGCCACGTTTGAAGAGGCTGATGCTGAAGCTCTGACGATTCTTCATGATGTTTACGCGAAGTTCTCCGAGGAGTGGATGGCAATCCCGGT
>JANPAV010000352.1:0-12945 GCA_031430115.1 Armatimonadota bacterium
CCCTCCAATTATGGCAAGGGCGAGTTTCCAGTTACCCCCGGGGTTGCCGATTAACCAGGCACCTTTTGACCAAAAAAATCGGTCGATGCTCGAGTGCCCCAAGTTGTCCTTCATCTCAGGCAAGTTCACTCCAAGATTCGCTTTAAGCGACTCCCGCACTCGATCATGAATTCTTGATCCTCTATTCATATTCAAACACCTATACGGCGAGTCTTTTCATTCGGATGCAAGGGATGTCGATGCCGCCACGCTGCTTAATGAGGCATTCATCCTCCACAAATCCAAGTTTTTTGTAAAAATCGACTGCATTGAGCGATGCAGTTAGGCAGATTTCATCATGACCAAAATAGTCGAGAGCGGCTTGCATAAGCTGATTTCCGATCCCCTTTTTCCCATGTTCACCGCCAACATAAACATGTTCTATGTCGGTTTCTGACCACGAAACAAATCCGACAATTTCATCATTCAAAGCCGCAACTTTGAACTCAAATTCAAGGAGCCGAGTACCCCATGAATCAGGTAGCACGGCTTCTACCCATGCTTGTTTTTGGCTTTCCGAATAGTAGGCTGGATCAATTGCTCGAATCGACGAAACGAAAACACGGTGGATGTTTGCCGTGTCATGTTCCATTGCGAGACGAATGGTTAACCCAGTTGACGTTTCCACCAGTTGACTATCTCCTGAAGGCGATGCATCCTTAGGTCGGCGGGACCATTTCGACTCATTCCATGGGATGTGTTCTTTGGATACCGCACAAATCGAGTCTCAATTCCCTGCATCTTGAGGGCAATAAATACTTGCTCGCTCTGCTCAATATTACAGCGCAAATCTCCTTCACTATGGATGATTAATGTCGGAGTCTTCACATTGGTAAAGTACGCAATAGGCGACTGATCCCAAAGTCCTTTGATGTCATCCAAAGATCCCCATGCACACCCCTTGAAGTAACCATCTTTGTTAACGGGAAAGTCGCTGTTGCCAGCCATGCTGACCATGTTCGATACGCATCGATCCGTGATAGCAGCTTTGAAATCGTGGGTATGCCCAATTGCCCAGTTCGTCATGTAGCCGCCATAGGATCCACCCATAATGCCGAGTCTTGACGAGTCAATATACGGCTGGGCTTTCATCCAAGCCGTCACAGTTTGGACATCAATCCAGTCTTTGTTGCCCCAATCGCCCTTTATTGCATTGCAATGAGCTTCGCCATATCCTTTCGAGCCACGAGGATTTGTATAGACTACGATGTAGCCTTGGGCGGCAAGGAGCTGGAATTCTTGGAAGAACACCCAGCCGTATTGGGCGTGGGGTCCACCATGAACTTCCAATACTGCCGGGTAAGTTCTCGTTGCATCGAAATCAACAGGTTTCAGAACCCAGGTATGGACTTTGGCTCCATCAGGCGAATCGAGGTAAATACCTTCTGGTATCGAAAGGGCGACTTCATTTGACCAATTTTGATTGAAGTTCGTCAATTGCTTTGCTTGACCAGACTTTGTATCAATGAGGGTCAATTCAGGAACCGTTGTCGGGTCTCCGTAGACCGCGGGAACCTTAGCGGAATTTGAATTAATATTGCCAAGAAAGTAATTGCACTTTCCGTTGGTTATCATTCGAATTTCACCTGAATTTGCGTCGACAAAGCCAAGGTGAGACTCGCCTTGCCAACCAAATTGTGCGTACAATCCACTGCCGTCGGCTGCCCAGTACATAATCGCACCGTAGCCTGACTCTTTGGTATCGCTCAACGTCGAGACACCAAGATCGTAGTCGGTTTCGGGAGTCAAACTTGCAAACTCTGACCCATCGGGACGGATCTTGTAGAGACGAGTATTGAGGGCTCCCCATGGATCATCAATGCTATCGTTTCCGGCAAATGCCAGCCAAGTGCCGTCAGGCGACCATCGAACTGACTCTTTATTGCCTTTAGGCAAACCAGCGACCATCGTTTCATTGCCTTGAAGGTCAATGAGATAAATTTGGTCGTTCGGCTTCTCAACGAACGGCTCCTTTTCGGCAGACCGGACAACTGCGATTCGGTCAGAATTTGGACTCCATGAGAGGCCATATTCGCCATGAGCGCTTTTATCGCACAGCAACGTAACATCTCCAGACGCTGCATGAAGCAAATACAAATGGTGTCTTTGTTCACCAAAATAGCCGTCTCCGTCCAACCGGTACCAAGTTGTTTCGAAAGCGAGCGGTGCATCGCTTAGGCCCTTTTCTTTCCGATCGGCAACTGCTTTTTCCGTGAAATCAGGGTGAGTCTTTCGATGGGTGAACGCAACATATTTTCCGTCAGGAGACCATTCATATCCACCAATCGATCCTTCTTCAAGTTTGGTTATTTGCTTCGCTTCGCCGACTTCTGGCAAGACAAAGAGTTGGTCGCCAGTTGTTCCGCGCCCCGAAGTGAAACTAACGGACTTTGTTCCCGGGACCCAACGACCGGCACCGCAGGTTTTGTCTCCTTGGGTGAGCTGATGCACATTACCGTTAAAATCAACGATGTGTAGGTGGCTAATCGCCTTGTTCTTGTCGTTGATCGTCTTGAGGCCGAACAGAACGGTTTCCTCTGTAGCATGAATTTGGGGGTCACCGACTAACCTGAACTTGGTCAAATCTTCAATCGTAATCGCGCGCTTAGACATTTGCGCGAAGTTTACTTAGTTGAGCAGCCTCTTAACCCTTTGGCGGAGCTTTTGGCGCGTCTTTCTGAGTCCCTGGACCTTGAGCGTCCTTGGTCAATTTCGGATCAGCTTTCACCGCTCCGGTGGGCTCCCAAAGAGTCGCTTCTAGGGAAGGCATAGATGGCTTTGTTACATCAAGCTTTTCAATTCGGGAGTAGATCGCTCCATTCTTCCGAACTTCAATAACGCCAATAAACGGCATCTTATCTTCGCCCATTGCGCCGCCAACCGCCATATGATAAGGATTTCCTCCTTCAGGTCGGGCAAGAGCTGGTGCCTTCGCGGATGCTGAAACGAAGACTTTTATTTTTGAGTTCTTCGCCAAAATATCTGGAGTTGTAATCACCGGGGTTGTGTCATCCTCTCCTAAAGACCGAATTGAGCGGTAGCCAACGACGACTCCAGAGTTCTCCTTCATTTCGGCTTGCCGATCGAGGAACCAAAGTCGAGGAATTGAACCTGCTTTTGCAGTCCTTAGGGGTGTATCCGTATTGAGGAAAAAGAATCGAACTCCTTCGTATATTGCCGTCGAGTTGAGTTTCGACTGATCCGAGGTCACACCTTCAATGTTTGGACCTGCCATTTTCGGACCGTTACTATAAACTTTGTCTGCGCCTAGAGTCTTGAGTACCTTTGCCCAATCCTTAACGTCTGGTCCCGGTATTGGAACTGGATTGATCTTGGCATCAGATAGTGGCTTTTTAAACCACTCAGCAGTGTTCAATGTTGCACCAATGAGAAAAACTCGCTTTGGTGGAATCGTTAACTTCTTGAGTCCATCAACCGCCAAAGAAGCCTGTTTTGCATCCTTGATTTCCGTCGCATTAAGAAATGCATCAACCGCTAACACCTCGTTTGCACTCGGAGCGTTTTGGTTCGCTGAAATTGGCGAAATCGTATCTTGACCCGCGTTACGGTTGTATTGCGCCATCCCGTCTGTTGTGTTGGTACCACCACAACCGGCAAGTAAAACTAGACTAAGCCAAGACATTCGTCGCATATATACATTTTGACGTACAAATCGCAAATATGTATCCCTCGGTAAACTAATAACTCAACATGTCCAAAACAACAATTGTGACGGCGATACCGTACGTCAACAGTACTCCGCATATCGGAAACATTCTAACGACCTTATCGGGCGACGTGACGGCACGATACTTTAGGATGCAGGGCATGGATGTTTTCGCTGTAGCAGGAACAGACGAGAACGGACTTAAGATCAAAGAAGCAGCTGAAGCCCAGGGTCGGGATCCGCACGAATTTGTCCAAGAAATTGCTGAAAGATTCATTCACATCTTCGATGGAATGGGGATGCAGTTCGACGCATTCGTGCGCACATCATTGGAGCAGCACAAAGTTGCTTCACAGGCTTTGTTCGCCAAACTCCAGGAAAACGGATTCATTTATTCGGCACCTTACGAAGGCTGGTACGACGTTTCTACCGAAACCTATTTCAAAGCCGATGAAATCGTAGATGGTCGTAGCCCGGATGGCAATGTCGTGCGCTGGGTCAGCGAAGAGAACTACTTCTTCAAGCTTTCTGCCTTTGGCGATCAGCTGTTGGCTCACATTGAGGCGAACCCAGATTTCATCATTCCCGAAACTCGCAAAAACGAGGTGACCAGTTTTATTCGACAAGGACTCCATGACCAGTGTGTGTCACGAAAAAACAATGGCTGGGGTATTCCGGTTCCGGGAGATGAAACCCAAGTCATTTACGTTTGGTTCGATGCCCTGATCAACTACATCACAGCGACTGGCTGGCCAGCGCCAGGCTGGGAAGAGAAGTGGCCCGCCCTCTGTCAGTGGCTTGGAAAAGACATTCTCACACGGTTTCATGGCACACTTTGGCCCGCTATGCTAATGGGTGCTGGTCTACCGTTGCCGAAACACATTATTGCTCACGCTTGGATTCTCTTAGGAGGAGAAAAGATATCGAAGTCAAAGGGCAATGTAATCACCCCACTCGAACTCGCCAGCGAGACTGCCGAGCGAACTACCTGCAAACCAGAAATTGCAGTTGATGTGGTTCGCTATTATCTCACAGCGACGATGGGCTTCGAAAACGACACTGTCTTTACCTATGAAGACTTCGATAAGCGGTACAACAGCGATCTCTCAAATGACCTTGGGAATGCACTCAATCGATCACTTTCAATGGCCCACAAGTTCCTCGATGGAGTAGTGCCAGACGCAGATCCTGAGCAAGAAGCAGTTGACGCCATCAAGAGTGCCAGAGAAGCTTACGAAAAGGCAATGGATGGCTTCCGACTTGAAAAAGCAGCCAATGCTGGAATCGATGTCATTCGATTCGTTAACAAGTACGTGGACACTCGCGCGCCGTGGGCCTTAGCAAAGAATAATGACCCTGCTCTGCCTGCAGTGTTAAGATCAATGCTCCTGTGTATCCGGGCAGCCGAGGGCTTCATGAGACCGTACATGCCTCACGTTGCCGATGAGATCGCCAGGCAATTGGGAGTTGCGCCACTAACTGATTGGGACTTTATTGGTACTGTGGCATCATTGCCAAGCGGCACTAAACTGGGCTTACCAGAGCCAATATTCCCAAGAATGGAAATCGTAAAAACTCCGCCTCCTGCCCCAAAGCCCAAACCGGAACCAAAAACCGTCGAAAAAGAACAAAAAATGGAAGAACCAACTAACATCATCGGCATTGAGGACTTCGCTAAAGTCCAACTGAAGGTCGGACGAGTTCTCGAAGCTGAGCCAGTTGAGGGAAGCGATAAGCTCCTTAAACTTCAAGTTATCATTGGGCAAGAAAAGCGCCAAATCGTGGCAGGAATCCGCGTCAACTACACTCCCGAAGACCTCATCGGGCGCCAAGTAGTTGTCGTAGTGAACCTTAAGCCAGCGAAACTAAGGGGCGTAGAGAGCCAAGGCATGCTGTTAGCAGCAACAGATGAAAATGGTGGGGCGATTCTTCTTCAACCCGACCGCGAAGCACCCGAAGGAACCCAAGTACGATAAGCGCTAAATAATGGGAGGCGGCGGTGGTCCATTTCGGCCTATTCTGCCTATTCTGCCTCCCATCTTGGTAATATCCCAGTCCTTATAGGCTTTTTCGACTTCAATCATTGCCTTATCAATGGCATCTAAGATCGGTTTCGGGAGGGATTTTACCGTGTATTTTTTGGGATCGGTAATTTGGATTTGATTCAAGGACCAATCAATCGTCAGATAATTGCTGATCTTCAATTTCATGATAACGATCCTCTTCCTCGCCAAAAATATCTCATTTTCATTGATGCTTATCCGCTCCCCCATTTCTGCCCCAAATTTTTCAGGATGCTTGGCAATATAAAGGTAGGATGCGATCGCTTCCGGGGTTGCCTCTATTCCACCAGAGGATTCCTCAGCATCCCTAGACGGAGTCTTCCGTCCACATTGAAGGAGATCTTCCGAACTCTCTTCAAAAGTCAAAATCATATTTCTTGTTAGTCCATTTGGGATCGAAAAAGTGTTTTCTCTCAAGACCCCGCCGTACGTTTGGGCTTCAATTTCCTCGAAAAATTTCTGCTGCGCTGGAGTCAACTCTACGTCCTCAGGCACGATAAGATTGGTTGATCCTTCAGCATCGCCGATGAAAAATAAGGAACGAAACATTTCGTTTCTCGCGGTTTCCAAAAGCATCGAAACAGAAATGCCGCCATGGAATGCTTGAGCCCGTTGACCACTATTGAGCGAGCCAAAAATCCGTAAGGCACCGTCACCGTTGTATGTATCTATTTCCTTTGGCTTGATCGGGTTTAGATGGGACCAAAATTCATACTGAGCGGTTTCGCCATATGGCATAGAGAGTGCAAATGCACCTTGTTCTTCAAGGGTAAGAGGCCGCCGAACCCCTTCGATATACCGCATTACTTTTCCAAGCTGGTCGCGGTCAGGCATGTGCTTTCTCAATTCGATTGGATTCAGTTGTTTCGACAGACACCAACCTTGCTCAATCACATATTCAACGCCTTCTGGCGCTTCAGGTCGGTCATAGGTGACTTGCTCGTCACTTAAGACCAAAACCAAATTTGGAGTTTCAATGCCCTTGAAGTAAATATCTGGAGCAGCAATTGAGAGGGGATCAACTGACTCGGGGTGCAATAACTTTTCAACAAGCGAGGGACTTATTTGTTTCCGAGATGTGAAAGTCCTACCTTCTCCGCCTCCGGAAGAGATGAGCTTCATAAACTCATCCGCCTCGCCTGTTAATTTAATCGGCTTCTTTTCCTCACTTGCGGCAACATCAGACTCAACATAATCATCGTAGGGATTTACACTGGTTGAGAAGGTCATGTTTCCCTTGTCGCTATAGAATTTGAACTCAATTCGACGAAGATTGAGGTCAAACGTCATCGTATACAAACTGAAATCTTTGGGCTGAAAAGGCTCTGTTTGGCTAAAAAGACCAGATTGTTCACCGATTCCTTCTAACTGACTATCTTCCGCAATCTTCTTGAGAGCAGATTGGTCAAACGATGTCGCCCACTGGTTTTGCTCTTGGCCAGCTAACGCGATGAGGTCATCCATTCGAAATGGGAATGGCTTTTGCATCATTGTAGGATTACTACAGAAAACAACTCTCGGATTTTCTTCTGATAGATTCATCCACTGGGCGGGAGTTACCCTTTGGATCGCCCGATTAGTTAGTCGGTTCAACGGGCTTTGACGATCAATTTTGCTAAATCTCTCATAGAAATTGTAGTCGTATTTGACTCCACGCGCCGGAATGGTCGATTGCATCTCCTTGATGAGTCGCTTACATTCGGTGTCATCAAAAGGATGAGCATTGGCAAGCGCCTTTTTCGCGTTTCCCATCATCTCCGAAAAGATTTGAAACCGCTCTTTGTCATAGATTTTGCGTTCTGAAAGCTTTTGCTCATCCGTTTGAGTAAGCCACCATCCCTCGCTCCTTTTGATCCACGAGGCATTAAGCACCTTTGCAATGTTGGCTTTTAGTTGTTCAGGATCTACTTCTTTAGTACGGATCAGGAGTACCTCATTTTTGATTGTCGAACCAATTTGGAGGGAATCAAAACCAAAGGTCTTTGCGAGCACGGGTCCTGCATTAATGAGACGAACCCCTCGAAGCTCGAGTGAAACTTTGGGCGTCTGTTGACCAAAAACCAAACAACTTAACAACAGGGAAACAGACATTTCTAGATCATCCTATTTACGATGGCGGCGGGTTTGTCTTGCGGACGGACCTATTTTCGTAGAATTGCCCATATTCTTTGTCTTGTTTCTCGGCTTGGTCATAGCCCTTTTTGATTTCGTCTAGGACACTCTTGGGCAGGGTCTTTGCTGTGTACACCGTGGGATCATTAATCAAAATTTGAGAGAGGGTCCAATTGAAGTGCATCCAATTGCTAAACTTCATCTTCACAGTTAAGTGCCGTTGGGATGCCATACGGATATTATTTTCGTCGATCTTGTTGTAACTTTGGGTTTCATATCGGTATCGCTGAATGTTTGTCATTTTGAACATATGCTCGCCAATCGAAGACGCCGACATGGTTCGACCCTGACCGTAATAGTTTTCCTCTCCCTGAGATTCTGGATACCCGCAAAATAGTTGCGAGGTTGTTTTGTCGTCGATGGTAATAACCAGGCCATTCATCAGACCCCTTGGAAGCACAAAAGTGTTTTCCTCATATATTCCACCCCACAAGAGTTGCTGCATGTCCTGAAATTCTCTTTGCTGCGTCGGACTCATTTCACCTTGAGCGTTCCAGTCCATATCAACTCTAGATTCGTATCTTTGGGAATAGAAAATCGCCCTAAAAATCTCTTGTTTTGCGTCGTCCGAAAGTGCCGATAGTTGTACTCCACCTTTTTTCGCCTGGGCAACTTGGCCGGGCGTCAAAGATCCATAAATCCTTAACGATGACTTACTATTGTAAGACTCAACTTCCGATGAGTCAACTAATTTCATGTAAGACTGATACGCCCACGAATACTCTTCGCTCCAAGGCAACTGAAGGGCGAAGGCGGCTTGCTCTTCAATATTCAAAGGTCGCTTTTTGGCGTAGACAAACCGTAGCATTGGACCCAGCTTTTTGCGATCTGGCATCAGCTTGCGATTAGCAATTGGATTTGGCTGAGACAAAAGGAACCAACCGTTGGCATCAACAATGTTCGCCGGGCTAAATCGCATGTATCTGGCTTCCCTAAACTCTGCAAATCGCATCATACGCTGATTGTCGTTCATGGCCATTACGACATTAGGAGTGTCAATACTTTTCAGATAAACATCTGGCGCAGAAATAGACAACGGATCAACCTTCTCGGGGTTCAGAATTTTCTCTAATAGTCCGGGACTAATGGGTTGATTACGTTCTTTTCTTCGACCAAACATATCCATCGGTGAAATCAGGTTCAGGTACTCATCGGCTTCCCCTGTAACCTTCACCATCTTCTTTTTCATCTTCTCGTATTCAGACTTGTAATCGTAGTTATAGTCCTCTTCCAAGGCTTCATCAAAATTGATGCTGGCTTGGACAGTTGATTTTCCTTTCGCATCATAGGCATTAAACTCAAGCGATTGACCACTCAGTTCAATGGTCATGGTCATATAGCTAAAATCGGTAGATTTAAATGGTTCCCGATGATCATTTAAGCCCCCTAAGCCGTAGTATCCTTCCTCCTCACTACCGCCTGGGCCTGTAGCAATTGGGCCTCTCAAGGGTTCTCCTGCAGCGTAAGTTGACCATTGATTCTGCTCCTGAATTGACATAGCGAGTAGATCATCAATCCGGAATGGAAACGGTTGTTGCATCCCATTTGGTTTAGAACAAAAAACAATTCGCGGATTCTCTTCGGTTAATTTCATCCAGACATCTGGTGTAATCCTCATTGCTGCCCGGTAGGCGAAACGATTCATGGGGCTTTGCTCGTTAATCTTGGCAATGCGGAGCCAAATATTGTTGCTTCTCCGATCTACTTTAGTGGTCGATATCACCTGCAAATCTTTAAGCAGTTTCTTGCAAAGGCCCTCATCGAAGGGCACCATGGTTGCGAGTTTCTTCTTCGATTTCTCAACCAGTTCGGTGAAAAACTTGTATCGCGCCTTATCGTAAATCTTCTTTTCAGCCGTCTTTTGCTCGTCGGTTTGAGTGAACCACCAACCCTCTTTCCGATGGAGCCAAGTTCCGTTCAGTACTTTGGCGAGATTTGCCTTCAAAACCTCGGGATCAACATTCTGCGTGCGAACCAATATGACCTCGTTTTTAAGAGTTGGTCCAATCTCTAATGATTCCATTCCGAATGACCGCGAAAGTATTGGCGCTGCATTTTCCAACCTCACTCCTCGCAATTCCAGCGAAACTTTGGGAAGCTGATGGGTCTTTATCAGGACACCAAAAAGTAATGGTACAAACATTTTAGGTTCTTATACTAACTATAAACTATTGAGTAGAAAAACGTCACGTTTGTTAGCTAGGTTCCCCCTTTTTCATTCGGAAGAGGAACGGGAATGCTAAGACACATGCAAAGGTTATTCCGGTCGGCACCACAAAGACCGCTTGCCAGTTAACGAGCTTGTCGAGATCATTCATTCCTGGTATTGAAACCGATACCGGAAGCTTCGTAGTATTGGCGGTTTCGATGATTCCCCCGAAAATCGCCCCAACAACTCTGCCGAAGCCAAAGGTTACTACCGAGTAGAGGGCTTGTGAAGATGCCCGGATATCAATCGGCGCCACTTGAGCGACGTAAAGGGATCCGGCAATCAGGAAGCACGCAATACAGAATCCATGGAGCAAGATCGAAACAACGGTACCGAGAAGAGATGTAAAAAAGACATAAATCAGAAATCGTAAAAACCATGCGACTATTCCCAAGTAAATGGTCCATTTAAATCCAAGATTCTTAAGGAGGAAAGGAAGGCAAAGCATAAGAACGACTTCTGATACTTGAGCCAACGACATATAAAACGAAACCTGCTTTGCTGGGATGCCAAGGCCCGCAACACCAGCAGGAATGTATGACTCAGGTAGTACTCGCTGCAAAGTGTCCAAAGTTGGAGCAGTCAGGTATCCCGGTGTGAACATATAGAAGAAGTCAAATTGAGTACAGATGACCAATGCCACAACCATTAGCATCATAAAATTTGGGTTCTTCATGAGTTGCCACGCCTTTCCAAAAGCAAACCGATTTTCATTAGTTTTAGACGGAGGAGTTTTCGGAACAAAGAAGCAAAGTAAGCCGAGAAGAAGACTAAGGACAGACGCAATAACAAATAGATCGCCCGTAACCTGAATTTTCCCGTTCATTCTCAAGGCGAAAAGAACCCACCCCGAAATCATCCAACCGATTGTCCCCGCCACGCGCATATTGCCAAACTGCTTGTTGGCATCGTCCAAATGATGCAAAACGACTGATGTGGTGAGCGTCACCGTGGGAGAAAACAAGATGCAGTGAATCAACAAGAAGACAAAGGTTCCGGCAAATGTCGTCTGCTTTGATAGGGCAAAAAGCGAGCAAGCGGACAATAGATGAAGCATTGCCAGCAGCTTTTCCGAATTAATGACCCGATCAGCCAAATGTCCGAAAATCGGCGACATGAACACGCCGCAGGCGGGCATAAGGGCAAAGAGTATGCCCATTTGTATTCCACTGAAACCCAGGCCACTTGGGCTCTGACCTTGAAAATAGGTTCCTGCAACCGGGAGCCAAGCGCCCCAAATTGCAAATTCTAAAAACATCAAGAGAAACAGGAGCCCAAAACGCCGCATTTGTACTCAGTTTAGACCTACAATTGTGAAATGCTTGGACTTTTGTCCTTCGTTCGGACCCAAAAAGTTGGCGTTTTGGCTCTTACTCCGCGTCGTTTGGTTCATTAATGGACTGATTCGACGCCGTCACAATTCTAACCTCGAACGGTTTTTACGGCTGGCAATTGGAGGATGTTTTCCAGGCTAGGGACTGAGTCCAATACTTGAAAAAGGAACTAGTTTCAATGTCCGCATACCGCTTATGTCAGCATCAGAAAGTTCGGCTAGCGCGGGAAGAGACTGGATTTTCATCGCCTGAGCGGTTGTTTGATCACTGTCAATTGCGATCAAAGCTCGATCGCTTGGATGTTCTAGCCAACCCTTGGCAAACGCTCCCAACCCAACCTTTGTTGCTGCTTCGATCAAGACATCGTCATTTAGCGGAGGTGATATATTAAGGAGTTCAACTCGAAGCTTTTCGAAGTCGTTCGGATCATGTGCCCTCGCCATTTCGAGCAAGGCGGCCGCCCGAATGGACCGGTACATGTGCTGCGGTAGTAGATTCCAACGATAGAGGATTGTGGGCTTCTTTGCCAATTTCGCAATTTCTGACTCCGCCATTTGGCATCGAGAACACTCCGGATCCGTAAACAGAACATAAACTTTGCCATCAGGAATCTTCTCCTTGCCTCGTGCTTGAAAAATTCCGATCGTACTGGTGACGGTGAATCGATCCCAACCACCAGTACCTGTAAATGCAACAGCAAGACTGAAGAATAGAATTCCAACGAACTTCGGCTTTGGTAGCAAACTTAGTGTTGCCGAGATCACCCCAATGTGAACAAACATGCACAATAAACAAATCGTGTTATGAGTTGCCATCCAAACTAGCAAAGCCAATGAGCAGCTTGCGGCCACACACAAACTCGGTTTGGACCACTTTGCTTCCGTGTATTGCCCATAAGTAAGGACACCAAGGAAAACGGGTCCAAACCAGGCGATAACACCGCTGATCGGGATTTGATTCACCGAACTACAGCTTGCACAATTCCAAAGGTTTGCCCCAAGGTGCTGAGCTAAAGCGAGGAGAGCGGCAACAACGGAAAAAGTGCAAAATGCGGTCCGTAATTGTCTCATGTCTAAATAGAAGATACCGCGAAGGGCGGGCGAAGGTCCTTTTTTAAAAAATTAGTTGCAATTGCAACTCTAACGTCGTAAAATGCAATTCTATATGACCCGAAGAGGATCGGACGGTCAAAGCGAGAAATTATGAAATCAAACATCAAAATGTTGTTATTGGGAAGCGTCAGTGCTGCCGTTGCCTATGCCGCGCTTGGTTGTGGTGGCCAAGGAATGGGTGGCTCGACAGAATTCGTCAAGTCAGACCCATCGGGAATCAAGCCAGGATTCGTCAGATGTTCTACTCCTGAACTGAGCGCAACCGAAATGGCGGCGATCGAAACTCGACTATCCGGTCGAAATCCGATGAACCATGGAGGCACAATTAATGTTACTGGAGCCGTAATTA
>JANPAV010000353.1:0-2184 GCA_031430115.1 Armatimonadota bacterium
TGTGGTTGACCGTAAGGGGACGCCTCGCTAATCCGCATGCCTTTGCACCATAGTCTCCAATGTCTCAATTGGCGAGGCTAAGAAAATTTCTTTACAGGCAAGGATCTTTTTCTCACCATCAGCCCTATACTGTAACGGTCGGTGGGGGCAAAGGGTGATTGCAATATCGTGGAAATACTCGGCATTGTTGATGGTCTTGGGCTTGTATCAAGGCCGCGGCGAGGTTCCCGATAAGCAGATCGTCGCGTTTCAGCACGATCAAGCAAAGCTGACCAGCACCCAAGCGGGACTCCGTTGGTCGGCATTGGCGCTCCGCACAAGCATGAAGGATAACCAGTACGATGAGCTTCTCCCCGTGCTGCCCGGACCAGAAAGCTGGCCAACGATCGCAAGGGAACTTGAGGCGAAGGGAGACCTCCGACTTAAGCTTTTCGCGAGTTGCCTAACCGGAGACAAAAAGAAACAAAGAGCTCTTATTGTTTCTCTTGTCGGAGAGAGGCTCGATGACTACCACTTGAACGAGCAATTTCTCAAGAGTGCGATATCGTGGAGGGATGAACCACTTTTGCGAATGGCAATAGCTTCCCTCATCAGGCCAAAGAAGGGAAGCAACCATGATTCCATTACGCTCCCAAATTTGGCTGGCCACTTAGGAGTTGACCGCGCCAAGCCGATTATCCGCGACATCCTCCTGAAGTTCCAAGGGATCGTTTACTTGAAGTCTGAATTGGATACTCAAGTTGCCATCCAAATCTGCCGCACCGAGATCAAAAACCTGCCCTATCCTCACTACGAATTCACTCAATCACTTGGTACCGTTGATTTGTTCTTAGAGTTTCGAAAGCGTTTCTCAAAGGTCAACCCCTCTGCCTTCGACACTGACTATTATCGGAAGAAGGCTGATCTGTATTACGCCCTGACTCAGATCGCCGAAGGCAAAGGCGACAAGTTTTTGGATCGTGCAACCAAGTTCTCGGAAGCCTTCGGTAATATGCGTTCCTTCGATTCGTCTCTGGACAAAGCGTTAGACTCTTACTGCTACTCGCCTAAGACCGCCCTGAGTATTTGGAAGTACTTCTCGGCCGTTCTAATCAAGAACCCCAACCTGCACCTGTGGGCCTATCTCAACTCATCCGCCGAAACGGCAAATAAGCTAAAGGAGACAATTCCTCTGTTCGTGTCCGAGTCTCGAAGCTCCCATGAGAAAAGCGACTTTAATGTTAGCTACCTATTCGATGCAATCGGCAAGACGGGTAGTGTCGACGATCAAATCAAGCTTTTCACCAACGAGGTAAACGCTCCAAAAGGGAGCAACTGGTTCCTCATTGACTTTGGCAACCGGCTAAACCGTCTTGATTTAATCGAAATGGGCTTAGCCAGAAACGCCAAGGCAGGCGTCGACAACTTCAGTTCTTTGATGGAACTCGGCCGATACGAAGCGGCGGAAAAGTTACTTCGCGCAAGGCAAAAGAAAGAGAAACTTGAGTTTCGCGATCTTTGCAGCCTCGTGCACGTGCTTTCGCTACTCGGCCACGATAAGGAGATTCTGGCCCTGCTGGATACCGAACCGAATTGGGGTTTCCGAGACCTTTGGGGATTTGCCAACTTGGGGCGAGATTATGATAGCGACGATTCACGCTTAGCGCTCCACGATATCGGCAAAGCCTTCATTAAGAGTGGGAAAAAGAACCTCGGCCATAAATGTCTCTTGTTATGTTTAGAAGCCGACCCTAGCAACGACGATTATTATCCGGCATTGATAGAATCGGTCGATTCGGCGACCGCCCTATCGCACCTCGATCATCTGTTCAAATCAAATCCGTTTGAGAGTCGTCCACTGATTTGGAAGGCAAAAGTTTTGCTGGGGAAAGGCAGAATTGATGAGGCAGAGAGAACAATTCGATTGGCAATCTCGCATCAACCGTACGGCCGCGATTACTTCCAAAAGAACCGAATGCTTGCGTACAAGGTCTTGTCCGCCATTTTGGCGAAGCAGGGCCATCAAAAAGAAAGCGCAGCGGCAAGCACCATCTTTGAGTCTGCCGAACTAGGGGCAAAAGCGGGTGAAGTCGCGAGATTCAACCTGTCGTCGCAAGGAAAACGGATGTTCGAAGAAGCAATTAAGTTAAATCCAAACGACCCAATGCTTCATTTCAATTTAGCCGAGAGTCTCGAGCGCGAAAG
>JANPAV010000354.1:0-12689 GCA_031430115.1 Armatimonadota bacterium
GTTTCCTTCTGCTTAGAAACGGTGGATTGTTGCCGATAGCTTGCGCTCGTGAGAATTAGTTTATGGAGTTTCTTGATGGAATAGCCGTCTTTGGCAAATTTCACGGCTAGGTAGTCAAGCAGTTCCGGATGGCTCGGCCAATCGCCTTGGTTGCCAAAGTCCTCGGCAGTCTTCACAATGCCGGTGCCAAAGTGTTGTTGCCAAATTCGGTTAACGAAGACTCGATTTGTCATCGGATTCTTCTTGTCAATTAGCCATTGGGCAAGTCCGAGTCGATTGGCTGGTGCGCCGGCCGGAAGTTCGCCAAAAGCGGTGGGAATTCCCCTTGATACTTTGTCGGCTCGCAAGTTGTATTCCCCACGGTTGAGGATATAGGACTGTCGAGGCATCGGTAATTCTTCAGCAATTAGTGTCCTCGGTATCGACGCTTCTAATTTTACAGTCTTATCTGAGATCGTTCGATATTGCTTGGCGAGCGATGTATCTGGTCCGTCCTTGAGGAAGGTTTTTTTCGTAAGAATAGGATCTTTCTTATTGATGGCATCATCGACTCTTGCGTCCTTGTCGGAGCCGTAATTAAAGATCAGACCATCCTCCCCGCCTCCGTTCACTACTTTGATAATGATTGGATTAGAGCCTTTCTTCAAGGAAATCTTGACTGCATCGGCGGTTGCGCTGACTCCACGAGCTACGTTGTTGGAATGAACTAATTTTCCATTCAGCCAAACTTTTATGCCGTCATCACTATTGAGTCGAAGGGTTAAGTCAGTATCATTGTCCGATTCGATTGACGATCGAACATAGCCCGATGCGTTACCTTTTTTGATGAACGAAACGGCTTTTCCGGCTTCAATTTTAATTGGCTTCCAGGTGGTTGGTGTCTCGTCGGTTGCAAATGCTTCGTCGTTGTTCTTATGGACGAACGGTCCGGCTACTTCCCAATCCGCGACTTTTAGTTTCGCGGGACGACTGGCAGTTAGCCAACTTTCCGCGTCGGTCAGATTCACTTGCGACTCTAATTTATTCAGGAGAGCTTTGCTTTCCGCAATTGTCTTCTCCTCGTCTGGCGTTGGAGCCAGGATCGTTGGCTCATGATTAAGGAGATTGCCGTCAAACGCAGAATCCTTTGTGGAATTGAAGAATGCGTACATTTCGTAATAGTTCTTCGCGGAAATAGGATCAAATTTGTGATCATGGCACTTAGCGCAGCCAACTGTCATTCCAAGAAAAACCGTCGACGTTGTGTCCACCCTATCAAACGTATTTTTGACCAGAAACTCCTCTTCAATTGCACCGCCTTCGCTCGTAGTGGGATTCATCCTGACGTATCCGGTTGCAATCTTCATGTCCAGAGTAGGATTCGGCATAAGATCGCCAGCCAATTGCCATTTGGTAAAGGTGTCAAAGGGAAGGTCTTGGTTAAATGCTCGAACGACCCAATCGCGATAAGGATAAATTGACCGCTCGTTGTCCAAATGAAGCCCGTGAGTATCACCGTATCGAACTGCATCGAGCCAGAATCTGGCCTGATTCTCTCCGTACCGTTCGCTAGCTAACAGTCGATCAATCGCTCGCTCGTAGGCACCAGGCTTTTTGTCCAAGGCTAATTGGTTCATCTCCAAGGGAGTTGGAAGTAACCCAGTGAGGCTCAAACTTGCTCTTCGCAGAAGTGTGGCAGGGCCGGCTTCTGGCTCTTGCTTGAGTTTCTTGCTTGAAAGTTTATCGACGATGAAATTGTCGATTGGGTTACGAATGATTGCCTTCGTTGTGACCGTTGGAATGGCAGGCATTGTCGGGACAACGAACGCCCAATGTTTATCGTATTTCGCCCCTTGCTCGACCCAAAGTTTGAGAGTTGCTACTTGGTCTGCAGATAGGGCTGGCATTCCCGAATCCTTTGGCGGCATCGGTGAAGCCGCACCGGCTTTGGTCCGCTCAGAAATCAAGGATTGGGTCCAGTTTCCTGGCTTGATCGCAAAATCACCGTCTCGGTCGCGAGTAGCATCTTTGGGGTCACTGAGTCTGAGATCAGCCTTAACCTCTTTACCGTCAGGCCCATGACACTTATAGCAATGCTCGCTGAGAATTGGGCGAACATCACGGTTGTAGTCAACCTTTTTGATTGTTTGAACGGGTTTCTTTTTCGCTTGATCGCCGGCAGATGCAAGCCCAACGCCAAGACATGCCGTTGCCAAAGAAAGAAGGAAAATAGGTCGAAGTCGCATCATCGCAAACCGAAATAGATCGATAGTTTGATCTTACGATTTTTTTGGCAAAAAAGGATAGGTTTCGAGCCTATTTCAAATCTATTTAAGTTAATGCTGGGTCAGGAATTCATCTAGGTTAAAGATCGTACTTGCAATCATTGTCCAGGTTGCTACTTCGCTCTTGGCGAGACCGGGTGCCAATGGAGCCATTCCTGACATTACAACATCGTTCGCATCCTTGGGGCTTTGAGTGAATTTGTCGTTGTACCTTTTAGCTGCATTGAGAAGAATGGCTTGCTCAACTTTGGACGGTTCCCGTCCTAGCGCGATGTTAAATGCGAACTTTATTCGGTCGGATGGACTCTTTTTTGTCTTGACTAAACGCTCGCCAAAAACTCGGGCTGACTCCATAAAAGCTGGCTCGTTCATCGTGATGAGAGCTTGAAGGGGCGTATTTGTTCGAGCTCGTCGGACAACACAAGCCTCTCTCGATGGGGCATCAAATGACATCATAGCTGGATGCGGGGAAGTGCGCTTCCAGAACAAATACAACGATCGCCGATAGATATCGCTAGTTTTGTCTTGCACATATTTGGCGGTCGAGCTAATGTCAATAGTAATTTCTTCCCAAAGCCCGGCGGGCTGGTACGGTTTGAACCCTCGTCCACCATGCCGGTTCACGAGTAGACCGCTGGCTTGCAAGACTTGGTCCCGCAGTACTTCGGCATCAAGGCGGAATCGAGGTCCCCGAGAAAAGTGACGGTTCTCGGGATCTATCAATTCTTTCTTCGCAGAGATTACGGATTGTTGGCGATAGGTTGCACTGGTCAGGATCAATTTATGAAATTTCTTGATAGAGAATCCGTCTTTGGCGAACTTGATTGCGAGATAGTCGAGTAGCTCCGGATGGCTTGGCCATTCACCTTGGTTTCCGAAGTCCTCAGCGGTTTTCACAATTCCGGTGCCAAAGTGCTGCTGCCAAATTCTATTGACAAAAACGCGATTTGTGAGTGGGTTTTTCTTATCGGTTAACCATTGGGCTAGTCCAAGTCGATTTCGGGGCGCTTCTGGAGGAAGTTCTCCAAATGCGGAAGGGACACCTCGCTCAACCTTGTCGGTTCGCAAGTTGTATTCTCCTCGGTTGAGAATATAGGCTTGTCGTGGCATTGGAAGTTCCTCGGCGATCATCGTGCGAGGAATTAAGGCGGTGACTTTCGCAACCTCGCTGGCTAGCGCCCGATATTGAGCCGAAGCCGTGGTTGTTGGACCCTCGGAGAGGAACGTTTTCTTGGTCAGAGCCGGGTCCTTTTTCGAGAACGCCTCTTCGATCTTAAGAGCTCTGTCTGAACCCGAATTGAAAATGATGCCATCAGGACCGCCAATATTGACGATTTTGATGATGATCGAGTTTTCGCCCTTCTTGACCGCAATCTTAACGACATCGACGCCGGTCGCTACTCCGCGGGCAACCTTGTTGGAATGGACGAGTTTGTCATTGACCCAAACCTTAATACCATCGTCGCTGCTCAGCCTTAGTACTAACTCGCCATCTGCTTGCGACGTGATTTTGGATCTAAGATAACCCGAAGCGTTATCTTTTCCAATTACGGGTGTGTCTTTCCCCGGGACGATTGTGATCGGCTTCCACTGGGTTGGCTTCTCGTCGGTGTCGAATGCTTCATCAAAATTCTTGTGGATAAAGGGATTGGACACTTCCCACTCGCCAACCTTCATTGGCGGAACGCGATTGGCTGAAATCCACTTCTGAGCGTCTTCAATATTCGTATCAGACTCAATCTTCCTAATCTTTGCCGTTGCGGCTTCAATTAGTTTTTCCTCTTCGAGAGTCGGGGCAAGAATTGTGGGCTCGGGATTTAACAGATTTCCGTCAAGTGGTGAATCCTTTGTGGAGTTGAAGAAGGCGTAAAGTTGGTAATAGCTCTTGGTTGGGATCGGGTCAAATTTGTGATCATGACATTTGGCGCAGCCAACGCTCATTCCTAGAAAGACCGTCGACATTGTGTCGACTCGGTCAAATGTGTTTCGTACTAGGACTTCCTCTTCGATTGCACCCCCTTCGTTTGTCGTTGGGTTCATGCGAACATATCCCGTAGCGACTTTCATGTCGGTGGTCGGGTTCGGCATGAGATCACCAGCCATTTGCCACTTCGTAAATGTGTCGAAAGGCATGTCTTCGTTGAATGCCCTGACTACCCAGTCTCGATAAGGGTAAATTCCGCGTTCGCTATCAACATGAAGGCCGTGAGTGTCTCCGTACCTAACCGCATCAAGCCAGTACCTTGCTTGATGTTCACCGTATCGCTCGCTCGCGAGCAATCGGTCAATCGCCCTTTCGTATGCCCCAGGTTTCTTGTCGGTCTCCAATTGGCGGATCTCTTCTGGTGTCGGAAGTAGACCCGTTAGCGAGAGACTTGCGCGGCGCAATAAGGTAGCTGGAGAAGCTTCGATTTCCTGTTTTAGATTTTTGGAAACAAGTTTTTGGACAATGAAGTTGTCGATTGGATTTCGAATGATTGCTTTCGAAGAAACGGTTGGGATTGCAGGCATTGTTGGAACAACAAAAGCCCAATGTTTATCGTACTGGGCGCCTTGGTCTATCCAGAGTTTGAGAGTCTCAACTTGATCTGCGGTAAGAGAAGGCATTCCCGAATCCTTCGGTGGCATTGGTGAGCCAGCACCAATTTTGATCCGCTCCATGATTATCGACTCTTTCGATTTTCCAGGTTTTATCGCAAAATCGCCATCACGGTCACGGGTTGCGTCTTTAGCATCGCTTAGTCGGAGATCGCCCTTTACTTCCTTTCCATCTGGACCATGGCACTTGTAGCAATGTTCGCTAAGAATTGGGCGGACATCACGATTGTAGTCAACCTTTCTGATGCCTTGAATTGGTTTCTTCTTAGTTTGATTGCCGCCAGTCGCAAGCCCAACACCGAGACACGTTGTTGCTAGGGAAATAAGGAAAAGGGGGCGAAGATTTTTCATGAATAGCCAGAAATGGATTCAATCTGATGTTACGACGTTTTGAGGCAAAAAGAAAAGGCTTCCAACCAGTTGGAAGCCTTTTCTAAGAATATCCAGGTCTCTAAAAACTAGCCTGCGGCTTTTGAAGAGGATGTTGGATCTAGGGCAATGCTTGGACCCATTGTCGCGCTCATTGCGATACTCTTGATGTATCGTCCTTTCGCGCTGCTTGGCTTCGCTTTGAGAATTGCACCAAATCCGGCAAGGAAGTTCTCGGCTAATTGGGCATCAGTAAAGTTAACTTTGCCAATTGCCATGTGAACCACGCCTTCTTTGTCAGCTCGGTATTCAACACGGGTTGCCATCTTGATTTCCTTAACTGCGTTGCCGATTGCGTTGGTGACGGTACCGTTTCTCTTGTTTGGAGTCTTGGGCCCTAGTGCTCGACCGATTTTACCGATCTGTGGAGCCATGTCTTCGGTTGCAAGAATAACGTCAAACTTCATTGGCTTGCCGCCAAATTCCTTGGCACCGTTCTGAATAGCGGTGATAAGTTCTTCTCCACCAACGATGTCTGCACCAGCTTTTTCAGCCTCGGCGACATGGTCACCCTTTGCAAGAACTGCAACGAGTCGAACCTTACCGGTTCCGTGGGGAAGAGTTGTTAGACCACGAACGTTCTGATCTCCCTTTCGAGGATCAATTCCGAGGACGATAGCAAGATCAATGGACTCAACAAACTTGGCGTTTGCGGTAGCTTTGACTTGAGCGATGCCTTCTTCAAATGTAAGAAGAGCGCCTTTAGTGACTTTGGTTGTCAGCGCGTTGTAGCGCGACGAATGTCGATCTTTTTTCTTATTAATTCGCATGAATCACCTTGTGGTTCGCATGATCCCGAAGGATCTCCCACTTATTGCGAAGGTATAGAATACCCGAAAGAGCCTCTAGCTGTCAGCTAAAGGCCTTTTCAAGTCGAACCTCCGGGCAACCAATTAACAATCGGTTAATTCTGGGTTGGGGGTTTTGTCGATTCTTGTGCTTGAGTGTGGAATTGAGCTTGAACAGTTCCACCTTGAGTTTCCGGAGCAGCGACGTGGACATTGATCGGATTTGGGGCTCCCAGGGTTTTCAGTTTCTCAACTAAATCAATTCCCATCGTCTCCTTTATTTGAGTTGCAAAATTCCAAAGTTGGTTGACTTGGTTGTTTCCGCCGGTACTGCTCGACATAATTGTGAGTTGGTCAATTGGGGCAGAGGAGATCGATTCTCCCATCGCCTTGATCAAAAGCTCGAGCTTTTGCGAGAGCATCATTTCTCTTGCACTTGGACCAGCCGCATCCCACGCGTGTGCCATTGCTCTTAGAGCATCGCCTCTTGCTTCTCCGTCGGCGATAACTCCCGCGTATTGAGCTTTGGCTCTCGCCTGGGAAGCCTCGGCTGAAGCCTTGGCGGGTTGTATTACTTCAGCATCAAGTCGAAGGCGAACTTGCTCGAATCTCGCAGTTTGAACTGCCACTTCAGCTTTGGATTTGGCGACTTCTGCGGCAACTATTGAAAGTTCTTCAGCTACAACTGCATCTCGTTGAGATAGTGCGTCGATAAGGCGCTTTTGTGCATCGGCGTTGGCGGATGCGATCTGACCTTGGATGACTGCTCGCTGCTCTTGTTCTCGGTTGTCGGCGGCTCGGACAATTGATTCTGCCTTGGCTTTTGCTTCGGCAACGCGGGCAGAGCTAATGACTTCAGCGCTTCGCTTTCGACCCATCGAGTCAAGATATTTCACTTCGTCATGGACATTTTGAATCTTGAGTGTGTCAACAACCAATCCTAGAGTGGTCATATCGGCTTCGACTTCGTGCACCAACCGCTCGGCAAAGAGGATCTTGTCTTCGTTGACCTCTTCTGGTGTCATCGTGCTCAGGACGCCTCTCAAAGAGCCTTCTAGGGTGGCTTTTGCGATGGCAATGATTTCCTCACGTTGCTTGCCAAGAAACCGCTCGATGGCATTGTTCAAAACAGGCTCGTGCCCAGCAATCTTCACGTTTGCGACGCCTTGGACCGTCAATGGAATTCCACCCTTGCTATAGGCGTTAGACGCGCTGACATCAATTGGCATGTTGGTGAGGTTTATTCGATCAACTCGCTCCAAGAATGGGATTCGGATTCCTCGACCACCTTTGATCAATCGGTAGCCGTATTCGCGATCACCCTCTCTTCGTCGTCCACCCGAGAAGATCAAGACTTCGTTTGGCGCACAAATATAGATCAGCGATGGCAGGCTAAGTAGGAAGATTAGTAGGAAGAAAACGAGGACGCCGATGATGATCGCAACTGCAGTCATTTCTTCACCTCCTTGGTTCCTTCAACTTTTGTAATGGGCTTTGCCCCTTCGGAGGTTTGCCCTTGCAATATTTTTGGAACATCAATTCCGACTGTGTCTCGCACACTTGCGAGAACCGTGTGGAAGATAGCAGGGAAGGCGGCGACATAGTTTGTCAACGTTTGTCCGTCGCCATTGTCGATGAGTTTTACGGTTCCGATTTTCACTTTTTTGACGGTTTCAGTTGTTGCTTTGAGAATCTTTTCTAGGTCATCCATAACGGCAATGTTCATTGCTGATGGACCAGCTTCTCGCCAGGCGGCATGGAAAGACTCAAGGGCTTTACCAGCAGCCACACCACGTTCTCGAACGCTTGCGGCTTCGCCTTGAGCGAGGAATTCTCTCGCAACCTTGTCGGCTTCGGCAGGGAGGATTTCATCGACCTTGAGTCGAAGTCCTTCAACTTGTGAGCGAATCTGCTGGAGCTCTTGTTCAGCTCTTGCCCGGGCTTCCCTTGCGGCAGCTTTGGTGGTTTCTTGCTCCGACGTAACCTTGGATTCCAAGTCGGCAACAATTTTTCGAAGCTCGTTTTTCATCTTCGCGATGTTTGCGTCGGCGTTTGAACCGGCAACATTGGCTTTGGCGAGCTCTTCGCTCTCGATTTTTTCTGCCATTCGCTTAGAGTCAGATTCTGCCATTTCGGCATCGCGAATGATGTTGGCGATTGCTTCTCGACCAATAGAATCGAGGTAGCGAGATTCGTCACTAACGTGCTGAATCTTGAGGGTGTCCAGGTGTAGACCAAGCTTCTTTAGGTCAAGTTCAGACTCTTTAGTCAGCTCATCGGCAAATTTGAGGCGGTCTTCGTTTACTTGCTCAGGAGTTAATCTTGCCAGCACTCCTCGCAGATGACCTTCGAGAGTCTCCTTTGAAACTTTTTGGATCGCGGTCGGCGGTTGTCCAAGGAATCGTTCGATCGCGTTCCCAATAACTCCAGCGTCGCTCGACACTTTCACGTTTGCGACGGCTTCAACATTGAGGGCAATTCCTCCTTGGGCGTAGGCGCCTCTAATCATAATTGGAACCTCGAAAGTGTTGAGATTCATGCGGTCAACTCGCTCAAGTATTGGCGTCCGCCATCCTCGTCCACCAAAAACTACTCGGAAACCTCGCATCGATCCATCGGCTTGCTTGTGTCTTCGTCCAGAAAAAATGAGGGCCTCATTGGGCGGACAAATATACAAAAGCGAGCGGATCACGAGGTAGAAAACAAAAAATCCAATGATGAGGAAAAGCGAAAGAAACAAACCGGATACCACTTGGGATCCAAGGTTGTTCTGCGCTAAATCGAGTTGACTGAAGAGAAAGGATAGTTTCATTTTGTTTAGTCTAGGAGGTTATCTTGTGGCATTACTTCAAGTGTGTTGCCTTCAACGCCAACGACAACTACTGCAACTCCGTGAAGAATTTCGGAATCAGGATTGTTTGCTTTGGCAAAGAGCTCAAGCACTTCTCCTTGTTGACTCAACTGAATCTTCCCAATCGAGTCTTGTCTTATTGGAACGGTTACATTTCCGGTTTTTCCCAAGAGAGAGTCCATTCTCATCGAGCTTGTTGTTTCTGCCCTTCGCAATACGAATTTTGTGAAGTAACTAATTGAGAGACCGGTTATTAGTCCACAAATGGTTGACACTATTAGTGCACTTGGGATACCAGCGAGGGTACTAAGAATCCCTGCCAAACCAAAGCTTCCCAATCCATAAATCCAAAATCTTGGACTGAGAAAAGGAATGAAGACGTGACCATCACCGTCTCCTGAGTCTTGGGCGTCTACGGCATGGTCGAAATTCCCCGCAACAATCCCGAAAACGAGAATTGCTATTCCTACAAGGAAAGCTGCGATATAGATTGCAACCATTCATCACATAATACGACTTTTGGCCTATTGGGTTGCAAAATTTTATTACCGGCTTTCCACCCAAAATAAGTAGTCGGTATCAACCGTATCGCCCCCTAAATCGGCGACAAGCATCACTACTTGACCGCGGTGGTAGAAAGCATGACCAACCATTTGAGTCAATTGAGTCTCAGTTAACAGGGAGTATTCAGAGTTGTCTGATCGGATGAACTTAAAGTCCTTGGCAATGTCCTCGTCAGAGAGGTCTCCTAAGTAAAGAGTCCATGCGCGCTCGACGTCCGCATATCTTTTGCGCATCATGCCCCACTTTTCACTCTGAGGCATCCAGTCTTTTTGGTTGGCGCCATTGTTGATTATTCTGTCGAGCCAATTTTCTCGACACACGGCTAGATGGGCGACCAAATCGATGGCTCGTTGAAACCTTGAATCGGAGTGGTTTGCGGGTGGTACGGACTCAACCATGTCGAGCATGAGGGCATTTGCAGCCTTTTCGTGCTCATACCAAAGGCGGTATCGCTCGACTAACAATGCTAGTCCATCTCCGTCACAAATGGAGCCTTTTCTTTGGCTAAAAATGCTGCGATTCCAGCTTTGCCCTCATCGCTTGCTCGGGAAGTCGCCAGTCGGCTCGCCGTCTCCTCAGCAGATAATGGGGCATCGTTGACGAGCCGCTTCGCTTGTCCAACTGCTCGAGGACCACTCGCCAAAATTGACCGAATTTTTCGATTAACTGAGCGTTCTCGATCACCCTCAGCTACCTCATGAATGAGCCCGATTGACAAAGCATGCGCGGAAGAAAACACCTCACCGGTTACAAAGAGTGCCCGAGCATGTCCTTTTCCGATGCGGTCAATAACAAAAGGTGAAATGGTTGCGGGAATGAGGCCCAGTTTTACTTCGCTGAATGCAAATTTTGACTCTTCTGTTGCGATGGCAATATCGCAAGCGGCAATTATTCCGCATCCGCCTCCCATTGCGGCACCATGGACCGATGCGATGGTCACCGCATTGCAGTCGCGGATAGACGAGAACATTTTTGAAATTCGCATGGCATCAGCGTTGTTTTCTGCTTCGGTGTATCCGGCGGCTTTTCGCATCCACTCCAAGTCTCCGCCTGCACAAAACGCAGCGCCTTCACCCGAAACAACGATCACTCGAATATCGGATGCAACCGTCGTAAACACCTGCGTGATCGAAGCAATCAGTTCATCATTGAGGGCATTTCTGACTTCAGGTCGATTTAAACTAACTCTTAGTACTGCGCCATCACGTTCCACCTTCAGCATGGCTTCATAATACTTTGTTGGTGGGACAAAGAATCGAAACTTCTGAATATCGGATTAGCCGGTCGCAACTCGTCTATTGGAGTGCAAACGAATACATCCGGCGCTTTTGGCCCGGGTTTATTGCCTTTCCAATTATGGGGGTTATTCTGTTCATCTTGATGCCGACTCAAGTGGGCATCGGACTCGGGATGCTTCTGATTCTTTGGCCGTTGTCGATTCCTGCCCGATCGATCATTCTCACTGGCAAGGCATCAAAAAGAGTTCTTAGTCCAACCAAAATGGTTGCCGAGGGAGAGCACATATACTTTAATGTGAATCCTCCGGAAATGAATTACCGGGTCAACAAGAATTCCGTGCGTGACGTGATCACGCGCAAGGAATATGTGGTGGTTGAACTTTGGAAGTTTAAGATGATCTTTATCCCCTTAAGCAGCTTCGCTGAGAAGGACTCAATTAAGGAATTGCGGAAATTTACCGAAGTCGAGTCCTAAATTAGCTCAGTTCAAGTTGCCATTCGTTGCTTGTGGCTACTTGGTTTGCGAGTTGTGAAGCTGTCCAATTCAAGCTCAGTGGCGTGACCGCAACAAAGCCTTCGTTCACGGCTTGCACATCGGTCCGGGGTTGATCGCCAGACATGACAACCGCTCCTCCTTGCCAATAGTAAGGTCTTCCCCATGGATCATCCCGCTTTTCGACTCGATCAACGTAGACACGTTTGCCCATTTCTGCAACCCGCGTTCCACGAAGCTCTTCGGGGGCTATCGAAGGGACATTCACGTTCAAGAAGGTCAAATCCTCCCATGGTGCTTGACTTAGTTTTTCGAAGTTTTCTTCGAGCCATTGTGATGCCGTCTCCCAATGCGGTGGAGCTTCGGCAACAAACACGGCAAGCGATAGCGCAATGGATCGAATGCCATTGATTGCACCTTCCATCGCTCCTGCAACGGTTCCTGAGTAAGTGATATCAAAACCTAAATTTGGCCCAAGATTGATGCCGCTCAGCACAAGATCACAACCGTCGGGATACCCGATTGTGAGGCCACAATTGACGCAGTCGACCGGCACGCCGTTTACGGTGTAGGCATCCAATCCATGAAAGTCAACCTGAGAAACTCTTAAAGGGTCTCGTAACGTCATCGCATGTCCGCATGCAGATCGTTCTCGATCTGGGGCAAAAATCTTTACTTCACCAAATTTCCGGGCAACTTGGGCTAGTTCGTAAAGTCCGCGACCATGGATGCCATCGTCATTAGTGATAAGAATTCTCACTGTTTGTCCTCGACCCTGATGGATGCCGCCACTTTTGCAACTGCTTCCAATTCGCCGACTTGCTTCATCGCGTCGGCAAATGACTTCTCTGAGGCTCGGTGGGTTAAGAAAACAATTTCACCCTGTTCGTTGGGCAAGGTCTTCATTTGCATTTCAGCGATGCTGATTTCATGGGCACCGAAAACCATCGAGATTTCGCCCAGGGTCTTTGGTCGATCCTTTACGACCAGCCGCAAGTAGAAGGCTGACCTGATATTGTCAATTGGGACAACGTTCATTCCCATGTCGTAGGGAATTGCGCTGCCGCTTCCGCCACTCACCATGTTTCGTCCGACATCAATGAGATCACCGATGACGGCTGAGCCGGTTGGATCGGAGCCAGCGCCACGACCACTGAACATGACGTCCCCGACAAAGTCACCGTGGAGCCAAAGGGCATTGTATACACCATTGACCGAGGCTAACGGATGGGTATTGGGAATCATTGAAGGATGAACTCGGACGCTGACCGCGTCTGGACCAACCGCGTCAACTACCCCAACAAGTTTGATTTTGTAGCCCCAGGAGCGAGCATATTCAATGTCCGTGATTCCGAGCTTCGAAATGCCTTCTCGGTAAATTGACTCGACTGGAACCTGCTTTCCAAACGCGATAGAAGCGAGGATTGAAATCTTGTAAGAAGTGTCGATTCCTTCGATATCGTT
>JANPAV010000355.1:0-3583 GCA_031430115.1 Armatimonadota bacterium
TTCGTTCGAGTCTGGGTTAACTAATCGATCCATTCTCCGTTCTGATATCGAGAGTAGGTCGGTGACCACGATTGCGGCGTAATCCAACGCGTACGCAAGCGGCGCCCCGTGGAAATTACCCCCGGAAATGACTTCGCCAGAATCGCTAAAAACCAGAGGATTGTCGGTTGCTGCGCCAGTCTCGTTTTCAAGGGTCTCTTGAACATGGTGAAGGGCATTTCTAGCGGCTCCATGAACTTGAGGCATGCAGCGAAGGCAGTAAGCATCTTGGACCCGGGAATCGTTTTCACGATGGGATTCGCGGATCTCGGAGTCGACTAGAAGGTTGCGCAGGTGAGCTGCACAGTTGATTTGACCTTGATGGCGACGTGCTTCGTGGATTCGATGATCAAATGCGCTTGGTGTTCCCATGAGGGCTTCTAAGGTCATCGAGCCGATCACGTCGGCGACATGAACGCATCGTAGGGCTCTTGCTAACGCCAGGCAGCCGACGGAGCCAATTGCTTGGGTTCCGTTGAGAAGGGCTAGACCTTCTTTTGATTCGAGCGTCAACGGTTTCAAGCCATGCTTGGTAAGGATTTCGAGACCCGGTTTTCGCTCCATGCCATCCCAACACTCGCCTTCGCCAACGATTGCAAGGGCAAGGTGGGCTAGAGGAGCGAGGTCACCGGATGCTCCAACTGAACCTTGAGATGGGATTACCGGATGAATGCCCCGATTGAGCATCTCGACGAGGAACTCGAGCACCTCTATGCGGGCTCCACTGTAGCCTTGAGCTAGGACGCTGAGGCGAAGAAGCATCATAGCCCGAGTCTCCGAGACGCTTAATGGATCGCCGACTCCGACTGCGTGGCTACGAACGAGATTTAGCTGAAGTTGCTTGAGCTCGCCATCGGGGATATGGACGTCTGAAAGGCGACCAAAACCAGTGTTGATGCCGTAGACAACCTGTTTGTTGGCGACAATGTTGTCGACCACAGCGCGAGATTTCTGGACAAGATCGCGGGACTTCGCGGAAAGTTGAACCTTCGTGTTGCCGTTAGCAACATCGAAAACTTGGGTTAGGGTGAGCGGTTGAGGCTCGACGGTGAGCACTCGAACAGTTTACTGGTTCTGAACGGTCAACCGCTTATCAAGCTTGACGCTACGTTCAGTGAGAAGTTTTGCGATAGCCATTCCAAGCCATCGCACACCTCACAACGGATCGAGGTATCGAACGAAATGTTACGGTAACCTGACGCAAAATGTTTGGCTCTCTTTCTGCCTTGCTTTGTGCCTCGGTGATGGTTCCTCAGGGCACTAGTTCGTTCGCCGATACTGACCACGATGGGTTGATCGATCTGTGGGAAACGGTCGGAATCGGACCGTTGAACCCCCAAGAATTGGGATGCAAGCCCAACCACACGGACGTCATCATCGTCTTTCGAATTCGCTCGATGATGACTCAAGCAACGATTCAGCCAACCATCGATCGGCTGAAGAAGTATTTCTCTGGGCTATCGAACAAAAATCTTGACGGAACAACCGGTGTCAATATGATTGCAGTTGTTCCACCGCCAATGCCGAAAGAGACTGACGGGAAGGGCTATATCGAGCTCTATAACCAAGCCATGCCCGCCGAATGGCGAGGACTCGCCCACGGCGTTTTGGTCGACAACTCGGGAGGAGGTGGCGGGCAAAGCAACCGACCAGATTGGGCGGGATGCGGCTACAACTGGCACACAATGGCGCACGAACTGGGGCATCAATTTGGCTTACCCCACGAGCCGAGGGGAGCCAGCACGGGATCGCCTTTCCATCCGAGCATGATGAACTATGACTACAGCTACCAGCTAAACGGCAAGGGAGAAGACATCACTTACAGCGAAGGCCGCTTCATTAAAATGGCGATGCGGGAAAACGATTTGAACGAGGTCGCTCCGTTTCCGATAGCCGAACTTGCCTTTCTCAGCAACCGACCGTACTACTTCAAATTGAAGAAGTTGACCGAGACCACGACGGCGGTCGACTGGAACCGGAACGGAATCTTTGGCGAGAAGCATGTTCGCGCCGATGTCAACGATGGCTACTCGGCGGCTTACCGAGATACCGTCGTACTTCCCCGCACTGCGGGAGCAGTTGCATTGGCTTCATTTGGCAAGTCGCTCGCCGTGGTCTATCCTGATTTCGCGAAAAGCAATGAGTACGAAAAGTACGAGCTTGCCAAGCTTTCACCCGAAAGGCCTGGCATTTTGAAGATCCAGGTGATTGCTAATCGAAAACCAAGCTCACTTCAGAGCCTTGCCGATGGCGTCACCGGCGATCCGACGGCATTGACTACGCAAGGCAAACTATGGGTTAGCTATCCAAGCGCAAAAGGCTATTGGATCAAGAGTTTCTCGAATCGAACGAACGTTTTTGGGGAAGACACGGCCAATATGTTTGGAGTTGCGGGCGAGGTTCCGACTCTAGTCGATACTCCAACCGGACCGATTGTTTTGGTTTGGAATCCATTGACAAAGAAAACCCGATCCACAACGATTCACGGAGAACAGGTAAGACCTTTGGAAGGCTTTGAATCAACCCAAAGCGTTGGAGGAGTTTGGAACACCGTCCGCAAATGCCTATCAGTCGTGGCGACGATTAACCAAGACAAGAAGACCAATCGGATACAGATTCTCAACTTCAAACTAGTGGGGAACGATTGGAAATTTTTGGATTCTATTTGGGTTGAGGGCGAGAAAGGTGGGGCTGCTGCTTCCTCGCAGTGCCAGATCATTTTTGATGACTCGAAGGATCGGGGGGCAAATGGCGGCTATAACGTTTACTTCAAGGGTAATTATCCTGACCCTAATCAATCGGGCCTGAACTATGTAAGTCGACAAATTGAGGACAAGACGATGAGCGACGGCTGGCGCACAAAGATGATGGGGAACGAGTGGGCAAATACTCGCAGTGTATGCGGCGTAGCGGTTCATGATGGGGATATTGCTTTCGCGATGTCGTTCAGTTGGGGCAGCTTTCCATTGAATGTCTCGTTGAAGGCTTCGGGCATTGAAAACTCTTTGCTTACCGATTTCGACGAAATTGGATTTGTGACGCAGAGGGGATTTGCCGAGTCGCTTCAGTGGGTCCGGAACGAACAGTGGCCGCGGGTCAAGTTGCCAGCAAGGAAGTAAGTGTCAGTCTGGAAATCGATTTTGAATCCAAGGAATCAAGAAAAAGCCCAAAACGACTCCAACAATGACAATCATGTAAGTCTGTATGTGGGAAGACATCCCAACCGTTATGCCGGCAAGGCAGGTCAAGAAGATGGTCCAAAATCGCCGAGACCTCCGATTCGACTTCCGTTGTTGCATGATCTTTCCAGCAGGTTACCTTTCGATACATAGCACTCAGCACTCAGCACTCAGCACTTCCTCGATGCCACAATCATTTTATGACTGAACCAGATTATTTAGATCGAACGCGCACCGCGTGGGGAAAGATGAGCGAGGACTTTTTGGAGCCCGGTCGGCGTGCCTGGTCTCAAGAATCGTGGACTTGGGGGATGTGGAATATCCCTGAGTCTGAGTTGAATGCTCTTGGTGATTTGGCATTGTTT
>JANPAV010000356.1:0-5475 GCA_031430115.1 Armatimonadota bacterium
GAGCCATCGGTGAACTCATATCGGATGTGATAGAGGTGACCTTTTCGGGTTTCCCTCAAGGTTTCAATATCCGAAACGCTGGTTTTGAGCTTAGGATCCCAGTTAACAACCCTCTTTCCGCGGTAGATATGACCCTTGTTATACCAATCGACGAACACCTGGAGAACTGTATTGGCGTAGTGATCGTCGAGCGTAAAGCGCAAGCGCGACCAGTCAAACGCACAACCGAGTGCCTTAAACTGATTCAAAATGATATCGCCGGATTCTTCTCGCCACTTCCAGACTCGATCAACAAACTTATCTCGGCCCAATTCAGCGCCACTAGAACCTTCTTTTCGAAGCTGTTTCTCGACAACGGATTGGGTCGCAATGCCCGCATGATCCTGTCCGGGCAAAATAAGGACGCGTTTTCCTTGCAATCTCTGAAATCGGCCAAGGACATCTTGAAGCGGATAACAGAGGGCATGACCCATGTGGAGGGACCCTGTAATGTTGGGTGGAGGGATAGTGATGCAGTACGACGGTTTGGTTTCGTCGGGCGAAGGAGCAAAAAGATCAGCTTGATCCCACGCTTCATACCACTTTGATTCAACGGCTGTCGCCTCATAACGAGGTGGAAATTCGATATGTTCCATGTGTGTTTTAATTGCAACTCCATGTCTTGGGTTGCCACTATAGAATACCAGAGGCAAATTTGAGTATTTTTTCGGATATCTTGCGCTCAAGTACTGTTTCACGTTAAAATGTTTGGTGTAACATGGAACAGATTCAACGAGGCTTCATCCTTGGGTTCTTTACCGGTCAAGGTAGCTTCGGAGGTGATGGACGAAGTCCTCATTTGACTCTACGTATGCATACAAAGCATAAAGCTCTTCTTGAAAAGTTGGCGACTCTGATTCCGGGAAGCCAAATTTACGGTCCCTACATAAATGGGAGCCGCGAGTACTTGCAGTGGATGCTGAGGGGAGATGATTTAGCCAACGTAGTCAACCAAGGCATCTTTGAGGACCTTAAAGAGTGGGACGAGTCAAGTTACCTTCGCTACCGCGAAATGGTTGATACTTACTTCGTCGACGGCAGGTTAAGGTTCCGGTCCAAGAAGAGACGACGAATAACATCTTCCAAAGGTGGTTCTTCTACCGAAAGCGTTTGAACTTTATAGGTTGCTAGTAGTCCAGACAAAGCAGAAGGGACGTCGGCTCGAGCTACAGTCAAACAGGCGGTGTTGCCGTCTACCGATACGACAGTGCCAAATCGAGCCAAGTCTTCCGAATTTGCGTCGGTTTCAAGCTGTAATTGAATTTGGCTCTCCCCTTGATCTTTCGACGAAAGGTCTTCCAGTGAGCCGTCGTAAAACACCGTTCCGTGGTCGATAATGACAACCCGAGGGCAAAGTTCCTGCACATCCTGCATGTAGTGACTAGTTAAAACGATGGTGGACCCGTCCTCCCGGTGCAACTCTTGCAAGAACTCACGAATTCGCTTCTGAGAGACGACATCGAGGCCCAGCGTTGGTTCATCAAGGAACATGACTTTGGGTGCATAAAGCAAAGCCGCGACAAGCTCACACTTCATTCTCTCGCCGAGCGAAAGCCTCCGTACTTGAGTATCGACCTTGTCTGAAATTTGCAATGCTTCGATTAGCTGGTCCAGGCGTCGCTTATAAAGAGCGTCTGGAACCTCGTACAGCTCTTTGAACACTAAAAACGAGTCCATAGCGGGAAGGTCCCACCAAAGCTGTTGCTTGTTGCCCATAACCAGCGAAATCTTGCGGAGCATCTCCGGCTTGCGATCGGTTGGCTTATAACCCATCACCGAGCAAGTTCCCGAAGAGGGATAAAGGATGCCGGTGAGCATCTTCAGAGTTGTGGTTTTTCCTGCGCCGTTAGGACCCAAGAAGCCGACGATCTCACCTTCCTCAATGGAGAGATTAACGTCCGTGACTGCCTTAACTTCGACCTTCTCCGGCTTGATCAGTCCCTTGATTGCACCAGCAAATCCCTTGCCTCGCTTGTTAGAGGTGTACGTCTTGCACAGTTGTTGGGCTTCAATAATCGGCACGTTATTTAGGTGTACCCGGAACCACGAGCGATTGGAGAATAAGAAGCGAGATTGGCGCAGTTGCCATGAGGCTATCAAGGCGGTCGAGCAGTCCTCCGTGCCCCGGCAGAATGTTGCCACTGTCTTTGACGTCGGCCTTACGCTTCAACCAACTCTCGAAGAGATCCCCGGCTTGGCCAAGGATTCCGCAATTAAGTCCGAGAAGGACCATCAGGAGCATTGGATAGTGGAAGATCGCGCCGAGCGCTAGGGCGGCACCAACGCAGGCAAGGAGGTTGCCAATCGACCCTTCCCAGGTCTTGTTAGGAGAGATCGCCGGAGCGAGTTTATGCTTGCCGAAGGCTTTGCCCACGAAGATCGCGGCGGTATCGCCACACCAGATGGGGATCGCGGCGGTCATCAAAAGTGGCCAAATTGAAGGCGATTTCGAAGAAGCAAGTTGGTAGAAACAACTGAAAGAAGCACATACCCATACCGTTCCTGACACGAAACCAAAGTAACTCCAAGATTTCATGATCGATAGAATGATGAAAGGAATAGCCAAAAGCGCGAAAATGAGGGGCAAGATTGGATCAGGTTGACTTCCCCAAGCGAAGACCATATATCCAACCAGGAGTCCGGGAACAAAATTGATAAACGGAGCCTTCGTTAACTTGCCGAGCTCAATGCCGCAAACACCAGCCACCAATACGATCAAGACCTTCACCGCCCAGCCGGTCGGGTCAAAAAAAAGAGCACCAATGACGACAAGCAGAAGCACAACTGCCGTAAGGACTCGTTCTTTCACAAATCTAGTTTAGCCGAAGGGAAACACCTAACCCAACACAGGCTCAAGATCGGGATTCAGCAGTTTCAAAGCAACCTGAGTACGGTTCTCGCAACTCAACTTTCGCAAAACCACACTGACTAAGTTCTTCACGCTTTGCTCATGCAAGTCTGCCGTCTCCGCAATCGCGCGATTTGACATTCCCTTGGCAATAAATTGAGCAACTTCAAATTCTCGTTTAGTGAGGTTGTTGGCACTACCGTACGACCGTCGTCCTTCAGAACTCCTTTCATCGACACGAATCAAGGGAGCAAGGGTAAGAAGTGACTCAATTAACTCATCAGCTGAAGAAGTCCGAGAAATGATTGTGTCCGCGCCAGCCAACTCTTTGCCAATAGCGGCGAGAAGAAATTCGCCACCAGCCCTAGCACCAAGGAAAAACTGGATTTCATCAGCCTCAAGCTTCTCAGTATCGACTACGAGCAATTGGGCGGATGCACTTTTCGCGCTGGTTACAAACGAACTTATGTTGGTTTCGCGAGCAACAATCCTAAGCGCCATATTTCTGACAAGGAGTCCAGAAATGGCGTCCAAAAAGAGCCGTTCTTTCGAAAAAATCGCAATTCGCATTGTTTGATTGTTCAACTAATTCAAATACGAATTTGGCTTGAGAAAATTTCAAAATTCTCCCCGACAAATCAACGGACAAAAAAATACCACGCTCTCACTTTGGCGAGAACGTGGTATTTGCTTAATTTAGTTAACTTTGACTTTTATCGTGGTTGAGTACGGATCTTTGAGCCCAAAGGTGTCCGAAATGGTCAACGTGATCGTAAACTCGCCGTTCGGCCGCCGAGTCGAAGCGTTCGTAAGGTCGTTGCTTGCCGTTCTAAACGTATATTTAACCGATTGCCCTTCGGCATCAGCTTGAATACCATCAGCATCGTCAAAATCCCATGAGTACTTCAGAATACTGCTGCCGCCATAGCCGGTCGCCGAAAAAGTGAGGCTGCTGTTGACGTTCGATACCGCAGTTCGGAATGAAGTTTCGCCTCTAATCGGAGTTCGATCATTGATAACTCGAATATCGCCCAAGTAGAAAGCAGTTGAAACGTCGCCGCTAAAGCTAATGTTCTTGATGATCTTGTTGCTCTTATCAAAGCCCTTGATTGCTTGAAGTGGAATTCCGGCTTGCTTCCATCCTCGATCAACTCCAACCGTTGTTGCAGCAGGAATAAACGCTTCGCTCTTCATGCCATCGGTCGTCGCAATGATGATTCTCATCATCTTGAGCGTGCTGACTGAAGCTGAGCCTGCACCACCACCAACTGCGCCTCCGCCCGGAGCACCAAAACCAGGTCCTCCGCCTTGTCTTCCTCCGCCGCCTTGTGGTCCGCCACCTTTTCCTCCTCCGTCGCCACCATCAAGGCCGCCAAAACCACCAGCACCGCCTTTACCTTTGCCGCCGCCTACTGCTCCAGCACCGCCGCCAGATGAAACAGTTGCATCAAGTGATTTAAAGGTGATACGAAGCAAGTTCGCCTTGTCAGGATAAGATGCCGCAAGATCAACCGGTTTTTCCCACGAAAGGATTCCGCCTTGGAAAAGATTTTTTGTGGTTACACGAATTGAAGTTGAACCTTCAAATGCGTCTTCTTCAGTTTCAGAGCAAATTCCGCTGCCCCAACTTCTCAGCGAGATGGCCTGATCTTTCAACGAGATTCCCGGCCGGTAAAGTGTGCTTCCTGATTGGTGGGTGCCCGCCAAGGACAACAGTGATGCTAACAAGATGGTATTCAATTCATTCTCCGTTTTATGGTTCTAGCCAGTAATTCTACTTACAGATATAGTGATTGTAGCTTTAGACGCGGATTCGGTCAATAGATTTCGCCCTTCCACTACTCTTTTCGACGCAAATTTTTACACCAGAGATACCGCCAGGCTCATTTGCAACCTCAAATTTTTCTGGTAAACCGGTCCTAAATCGTCGAAGAATGATGTTTCGGTCCATTCCGAGGACGCTATTTGCCGGTCCACACATGCCCACATCAGTGATATATGCCGTGCCGCCTTCAAGAATTTGCTCGTCCGCGGTAGTCACGTGCGTATGAGTTCCAACCACGGCCGTAGTCCTTCCCTGACAGTGATATCCCATCGCAATTTTTTCGCTGGTGGCTTCGCAGTGGAAGTCCAAAAATCGATGCCTAGTCTGCATATCGCGGGTAATGACGTCGTAGGCTTCAAATGGATCGTCGTAGATTGGATCCATCATCACTCGCCCACACATGTTCATGATTGCGAGCTGAACTCCGTCTTTTTGAATCTGAATAACTCCCTTTCCTGCCGCATTCGGAGAAATATTGTAGGGCCGTACAATCGGCTTTCCGGAGTTGAGATAAGGCTCAATTTCCCTTTTATTGTAGGCGTGGTTGCCAAGCGTGATCGCGTCGGCGCCCGCCGCATAAAATTCTTCTGCAATGGCGGGAGTGATGCCGAGCCCACCGGCACTGTTTTCGCCGTTGATGATCACAAACAGTGGGTTGTGTTGAGCGATCAGACCGGGCAAGTACTCCTTGACCGCCGTTCTTCCGGGCTTACCGACCACATCACCAAGGAAAATAATTGTGTATTCAGACACTCATGAGATT
>JANPAV010000357.1:0-3766 GCA_031430115.1 Armatimonadota bacterium
GATCTAAACCGATTGGTTGTTTCGTCCGTATACATTGATTGAGGCACATTAAATGTCCGAAGGAACCAAAAATATCTTAAAGTTGATAGGCGTACTGATCGCCTGTTACATCGGCTACCGCATCGTGAGTTACGTGGCAATCATGGCACTCAAGATTGCTATTCCCGTCTTGATCGTCGGTGGCGTCGGCTACGCAATTTACCGTGCTAGCGGTGGCAAAGCCCTTATGGGTGGTAGGAAGACTCTGCCATAAAGGTCGAATTGGTCAGGGGAATTCATGGAATTCCCCTGATTATGTGTCCATGAAATAGCCGATCATTAACAATGATCTGCGGTAACGTTACCGTTGTCTTTGTTATGGATTTCTCGAATGTATTGGTCGTCGGTGGAGCTGGCTATATAGGCAGCCACACATGTAAGGAACTTAAACTGAACGGGTTTAACCCGGTCGTTCTCGATAATTTGTCTGAGGGACACGATTGGGCGGCAAAATTTGGTCCCCTTGAGCGAGGAAATGCAGGTGACTATGAATTTGTGACCAGCGTGATTCGAAAGCACGAAATTGGCAGTGTGCTTCACTTTGCTGCCAATGCTTACGTTGGTGAATCAGTAGCCAACCCTCGGAAGTACATTCGAAACAATGTCACGGCGATGGATCAATTGCTGGGAGCGTGCATTGATACAGGCGTTTCCAAGATCATCTTTTCAAGCAGTTGTGCGACGTACGGTGTTCCGCAATACGTTCCTTTGAACGAACAACACCCGCAAAACCCGATTTCGCCATATGGGGAAACAAAGTACATGGGGGAACGGATTTTGCATTGGTACAGCGGTGCCTATAACTTGTCTTATGTCGCTTTGCGATACTTTAATGCTTCGGGGGCAGATCCTGATGGAGAAATCGGTGAAGTACACAATCCCGAATCGCATTTGATTCCATTAGTGCTTCAGGCAATTCTTGGAAAACGACCGCACATTGGGGTGTTTGGGACGGACTATGAGACTCCAGACGGAACCGCTGAGCGCGACTACGTTCATGTGAAAGACCTTGCTGATGCTCATGTACGGGCCCTTCAGTATTTGATTGACGGAGGAGAATCGGCGAAAGTTAACCTTGGTTCGGGACGGGGATACTCGGTGAAGAAAGTTATTGACGTTGCGGCAAAGGTGACAGGTCGCGAGGTTCCGGTGGAGTATCAGGAGCGACGCCCTGGCGATCCTCCGGCTTTGTACGCCGATCCTTCCTATGCCAAAGAATTATTAGGATGGATGCCTAAGCATAGTGATCTGGAGACCATCATCAAGACGGCTTGGGATTGGGAATTGAAGCGGGAGTCACTCGGGGTCTGATGCGGATCATTATTGTCAATGACAATGCCGTGGTAAGTGGTGGCGCGACCAAATGCGCTTTGCTCAGTGCGGAGCATCTTGCCAATGCGGGACATGAAGTTCACTTTTTGTCTGGTCTCGTTGGTGTCGACCCGTACTTTGCGAGTCTGAAGAATGTGAAGTTTCATACGGTCGGCGAGACCCAAGAGCTGATGGACATTCCACGCTTGATCCAGATGGCCTACTCTCGGTCAGCCTATGATAAGCTTCAGGAAATTCTTGAGCTGGGAGATAGCAAGAACACGATTGTTCACACTCACCTTTGGAAAACGGGGACTTCTCCGAGCGTCGTCAATGCGGCGCTTGATTGCGGGGCTAAGCTCATTTCTTCGTTTCATGACTACCATGTGGCATGTCCACAAGGTCAATTTTTCAATAAACAGACCAATCAGATTTGTACGTTGAAACCGGGTTCCCTTCCCTGTTTGCTTTCGCATTGTACGGATACGAGAACGATCTTGCCAAAGTGGGCGGAGGTTTATCGATGGAAGGTTCAACGTGGAAAGGCAGGAATGCCTGGTAAGGTTCACCACTTTGGGGTCTTTAGCCAGAAGAGCGTTGATGCGTTTGGTGAATATTTGCCGAAGGATGCGAAGCTTCACATGATGCGATATCCGATTCAGGCAGTTCATGAGCCAAGAATCGACGTCACGAAGAACAAGGCGATTGTCTTTTCTGGTCGGCTCTCGATTGAAAAGGATCCGAAGATTTTTGTTGAAGCAGCCAAGAAGATCGGAGCCGAGATTCGGGTTCTTGGCGACGGCCCCCTGATGCAGGCGATGAAGGATATTGGCTATGAAAAGGCTACTTATGCCGGTTGGTTGAACGGTAACCAAGTGCTTGAGGAAATGAAAAATGCCCGGGCTATGGCGATCACTTCGATTTGGTATGAGGTGAACCCTTTGGCGCCGATAGAAGCGCTTGGTCGTGGTATTCCGGTTATTGCGTCGGATTGCACTGCGACGAAATACGAAATCGTCGAAGGGGAGACTGGGTACTCGTTTAAGAACCAGAACGTGGATGACCTTGCGGATAAGATGCACTTGTTGCTTGATGATGCTACTGCTGATCGAATGAGTCGCGCTGCCTATGATCGGTTTTGGGCTGACCCTCCGACTCCGGAGAGCCATTGCAAGCGATTGATTGAGATTTACGAAGAAATGCTCGCGGAGTAGCTATTGTGCCGATGGCACTTTGGAGTGGAGGAACGAAGTTCCCAGGAGCCTGTTCGCCCTTTATGACCGAGAAGCCTGCTTCCCAGAAATCGTTACAAGTCTTCAAGGGAGTCTAAGATTTCCTCAATCGTCCAGTCGCCCGGAATTTGAACTATTTCACGCGTTTCTAAAGTCATTACCTTTGCTTCAAACTCTTCAGGCATCATCGAACTCCAATCCTGGGATGGAACCACATAAACATGTCCCGCCGACATAACTGGATTCATGTATTTATGCATGAACGAAAGCACCTGTTTCATAACGTGCCGCCCTTCATTCGTCGGCTCGGTGACAATGATTATCTCTCCATAACGCAGGTTCTCTAGTCCAAGCAAGTTCTGGCCAGGAACCAGTACGAATCCTGCGCCAAGCGATGAGATGATGCTTTTGACCTCCGTGTCGTTCAATACTTTGTCAAAAGGGGCGCCTTGAACTTCAAGAATCGAGTCATCAATCTCAAGTACGGCCTGAATGAACATAGACCGTGATGCCTTTGACAACTCTTGGTTCTTGGTTTCTACGATTAAAAGCTCTGCGACGGTGGGACCTTTTGAAATGCAATCGTTGAGGAAACTCATGGCAAAGTTCATTTTAGCCTCAACCCTACGGGCGATTGGACTTATCAGTGCCTCATGACACCTAGTTGCCCTAAGGGTTGAGGCATCAAACTCTCTTAGTTTTCCTCGCAATCTCGTAGGTTCAAAAGAGCGGGTTTTGTCGCTCTTTAGGTTCCTGAACGGGGGTCGCAAAAATAGAGGGTTAATTTTTCAAACCCTCTATCTCGGCTCGGTTTGGTTAGGTCAGAGATACCAATACTCACAGATTTTCAAAGAACGTTTGTACTATTATACACTATTAGTGTATAATATAAGTGTAACTATTGAATATGGGTTGGAAAACAATCAATGGACGGAAGTATTTCTACGAAGCAACTGAAGTCGATGGCGACCGAGTAGTTGTCAGTTGGGGCAGTGGGAGTGAGGCGAAGGATGCGGCGGCGAGAGTCGAGCGTGAACGTGCGGAAAGGATTCTTGATCTTGAATTACTTCGCGGCTGGCGCGAGTGTGATCGAATCACTGATTCACTGGTAAATGAAGGGACAGACGAACTTAGGAAGGTACTCGCATCTGGTCTGGAAGCATCAGGATTTCATCAACACCAAG
>JANPAV010000358.1:0-10650 GCA_031430115.1 Armatimonadota bacterium
GGGCGAAGACGATTGCGCTCGGCTGTCCGTTCTGCAAGATCATGCTCGATGCGGGCGTCAAGCAGGTCGTAGGCGACGAAGAGATTCGGCTGCTGGACCTGGCCGAGATGCTGCAAGAAGCGAATAAATAGGAGCCCGGGCAGAGGAACGAAGTTCCCAGGCGCCCGGTATCCATATCGTGCCACAATTTCTTCACTATGTCCAACTCCCTATTCGTAATCGCCCCCTACAGAGCCTTAGGAATGTGGGTGTTTGACGACGAGCGTGTCGGACTGGTCCAAGAACCTTTTGTTGCTGGGGCTGATACCATCATTGACGAATGGACGAAGGATATTCCGAGTGCCGAGAAAGGCTTTCGCTTGATCTTTTCGCCCGAGCCGTTTCCGGGCTATACGCTTCATTTGGTGTGGCGTCGATCTGACATGAGCGGGAATACCTATTATTGCGAGGCGTTAAACATGGAAGGTTGGCTCTGCCCGGCACTCTTTAAATACTTCGAAGAAGCCCCAACGAACCTTTACGCCAAAGCAGAAGCGATGTAGTTAAAGGAGCCCGGGCGTCCCCGCCCAGACCCCATATCGTGATCAAGTAGCCTTACTGACCGAGACGGCAAAACACCTATTCAAACTGCTTGGCGTTCGCTTCAAACATTCCGTGTAGCCTTTGCGCCTGAGCGTCGTAAGCGTCCTTATCTGACCACGTATTCCGAGGGTTCAAGACTTCAGTTGGAACGTTCGGACATTCGGTGGGGATACTCAAGCCAAAAATTGGGTCGGTCTCAAAAGCAACGTCGTCTAGGCGACCATCAAATGCCGCGTGGATCATTGCCCTCGTGTGTTCCAATTTCATTCGGCTACCGACACCGTACGGACCACCCGTCCAGCCGGTGTTGATGAGCCAAACTCGTGAACCGTGGGCAGCAATCTTCTCACCGAGTAGCTTCGCGTAAACCTTTGGTCTTAGCGGCAAGAACGGTTGACCAAAGCAAGCCGAAAAGACACTCTTGGGCTCGGTAACTCCCTTCTCGGTTCCGCCAACTTTAGCGGTGTATCCGTTGAGGAAAAAGAACATTGCTTGTTCGTTGGTAAGGCTTGAGATCGGAGGCAAGACTCCCATCGCATCGCAGGTCAAAAAGACAATGTTCTTCGGATGTCCGCCGACCGATGGAACCATGATGTTTGGAATATGGTCGATCGGATACGCAACTCGAGTGTTCTCGGTTATCGATTGATCATCAAAGTCGGGAACGCCATTAGCATTCAGGACAACGTTCTCGAGAATTGCGCCGGTCTTGATTGCTCGGTAAATTTCCGGTTCCTTCTCTTCGGTCAAACCGATGCATTTTGCGTAGCAACCGCCTTCGACATTAAACACACCGTCCGAAGTCCAGCCGTGTTCATCGTCTCCGATCAACATTCGATCCGGATCTGCGGAAAGGGTTGTTTTTCCGGTGCCACTGAGACCAAAGAACAGAGCCGTATCGCCATTCTTGCCGACGTTTGCCGAGCAGTGCATGCTCATGACTCCATCGAGTGGCAAGAGGTAATTCATGATCGTGAAGACTGACTTCTTCATTTCGCCGGCGTATTGGGTGCCACCAATCAACACGGTGCTGGTAACCATGTTGAGCGCGATGACGGCATCACCTTTGGTGCCGTCAGTTGCTGGGTCAAATGAAAGCTTCCCGAAGTCAACGACTTGCCAATCTGGCTCGAAGGTTTCTAGTTCGGCCGCAGTTGGTCGAATTAACAGTTGTTTAATAAAGAGAGCATGATAGGGTCTTTCGACGATGAACCTGGTTTTGATTCGATGACCAGGATCCGCCCCGCCAAAAGTGTCAATGATGTAAAGCTCTTTGCCGGCCGCGTAAGCCTGCATCTTAGCAAAAATAGAATCGAACTGCTTAGGCTCCATCCGGTTATTGTTTTCCCACCAGATGTTTGCTTCGCAAGCAGAATCTGCAACCGTAAATTTGTCCTTTGGAGTTCGTCCGGTGTATTCGCCGGAGAAGGCGACAACTGCACCAGAAGCAAGCTGCTTGCAGTTATCTCGCTCTAAACAATGTTGGATAAGGGTCTCGACGTCGAGATTCTTGTGGATCTTAGCGGCACTGCTGAGATCAAGTTGATGTTTACCCATAAGCTTTCTATTCAAAAGGGTACCTCGCGAGTCTGTTCCTCCGGTACCCCTGTCGATGATATAACCCTCGCGAAATGAACTAGAATGAGTGTATATGGAACGCAGGAAATTAGACGCGAACGAAATTGAGACGAGACTGGCAACAATGGATGGCTGGTCGTTGGACGACGGCCAAATCGTCAAAGAATTTACGTTTGACTCTTACAAGGCTGGGTTGGTCTTCGCGGTAGCCGTTGGTCACTTTGCCGATCGAATGGATCATCATCCAGATTTGTACATTGGTTACCAAAAGGTTGAAGTAGCGATGAACACGCACGATTTCGACGGTATTTCAACCTACGACATGGAATTGGCTCGATTGATAGAGACTTTAGTTTGAACGGCTACCGGTTTCTTCTGCCTTAAGCTTAAACTCAACCCGGATTTCGTATGCACGGGGCCAAGGCAGGCTGATTTTTAGGTCATCCAAGTCCGTGATTTGGTATTCCTTTTCGCCGGCATAGAAGCGACGCAGTTGGAATTGATTTTGGAATATCTGAGCAATGTGTTTTTTCAGGTCAGATTCGGCGAATTTGTTAACCGCGTCGAAATTTGAACCGTAGACCTCGTCTCGCTGATCTTGAAGCGATTCGATCATGGAGTACGTTGCCGGTCGCGTATATCGGTGATAAGCCCAATCGTTGACCATCCGGTGCAATAGGAATTCGCGCTGGGCTAATTCGTGCCGGATGTAATCGGTGTCATATTTTCGTCCGCAAAGGTAAATGTTGGCGGCAGGAATCGAGGTGCCCATTGTATTTCCCGCCGTATTCCAGCCCGCAAAAGCAAGGAGCTTGAATGACTTCCCAGACCGAACCAGAAAGTTAAAGAGGGCCTCGTCCGACGATCCGTTGCCACCAAAATTGATGTCAGCAACGGCTACCGGGAACCCCTGATCAATTTCACTCCTCATCTTGTCGAGGAACTCTTCAAACTGAGGTTCCCGTCGCTTAGGGGTGTTGACGTAGAGCGAGTAGTCGTATTCCTCATTGTCATTTGCCATCTCGGCTCCGGAGGCAAATAATTGATCGGAAAGACTTTCCTTCACCGTCTTCGATTCATAGAGAGCGTATTGGTTTTTCCCTTCTTCGTCGCTGTAAACAATTCGAACTTTAGGTTTCCAATTGTGTTGGGCGAGAATGGCTCGACTGAGTAAAAGGTTGGAGTGTTGGTCGATCCCTTCACAAAAATAGACCTTGTCTTGGACTCGATACTGCTCCGCGAGCCGTTTTAGTTTGGCGTTTTCTTGAATTTGAGGACCATCTGGTTTGGCATCATCTTGTCCCATGATGAGAAAGTTGATTTCTGGTCCGATACACATTCGGAGAAGGGCGGATTGAACTTCTATATTTCGCCTGCGAGTTCGTTCGTACCGCAGAATTTCTACGGCAGGAACAATTTTTCGAAGATTGTTCAGCCTTGCGGGAAGCGAGGCATCATGGGTTCGTTCGTATCGATCTTTCATTTCCTCGTATTTGGCGAGGTTAACCCGGTAGCTTGCCGAAGCCTTCGTAGCAGTTGGGGTAAGCCGCATGGTCGACATGAAGACATATAGCTTAATTTCGGGCGAAGCTTTTCGCTTGAAGTCAATGAGTCGCTGAAGTCGTTTGATGCCAAGTCCAGCATCAATATCGTTGACTCGCGATGCAATTAGACCACCGTAGGCAAGCATGTCTCCGCTAACAATGATGGAACTGACGTCATCAAGATTTTCGGTTTCGAGCCATTGAAAAACCTTGTCTACATTGCCCGGAACGGTGAATTTGCCGAGAAGTTCTAGTGGCGGAATATCCACTTTGGTGCTGTTCATCGCGCCAATCATTTGGGCAAACTGTCCTGCGGCTGGTCGGCTGTCGAGCGGGATAAGCAGTACGCGATTTCGCTTGGTTGGTTCTTGACCGTGGATACCAAAGACGGTTGCTAAGAGGCAAAGAATAATGGAGATGATTGCCTTTTGCACAATTAAGTCTCAGGTTAAATTAGGCTAAACGAGCCGCGCGGTTTCGGACATATTCTGCACTTCGTTCTACCCACTTGAGGAATTCCTCGCCGTTATCTAGAATGTTTTTGGGCAGCTTAACGTATTCTCGAAGGGGGTCAGCACCGGCTTCTGGTCGCATTTCACCCGCGCCAGGGAAGGCAATCGCCTCCTCATAGTGCTCTTGGCACAATTTAAGGGCGACGTCATTATCTACTAAAAAAGCGAACATTCGTTCGCCCGTGTAGACGCCCATACCTCCGAACATTCTTCGAGCGCGCACTTCATAGGCATCTCCTGCCTGCATGATTTGCTCGTACCGAAGCGGTCTGTACACCATCGTTTCAGTTTCCGAAATCAGGATGAACTTTGAGACGATAACGCCCTTCAGCCCTCTGGTTATTGTACCTGTGTTGATGCTAACCGGATTACTAGGTTTTTTGTTTTAGGTTCAAAAGTGCCTTTATTGGCATTGCGGTTGTAACTTTTGCTTGGATTGGCAAAGGCTGGACGGTAACCTATCGGAAAGAAAATGTCCAAAAAGCGCCTCATTATTATCGATGGTTACTCCCTCCTTTTTCGGGCATTTTATGCTGGTCGCTACCTGGCGACAGCGGACGGGAGGCCAACAAATGCGTTGTATGGATTTACTTCAATGATGTTTTCCCTGCTTGAAAAGCAGCGGCCAGACGCCATCGTTGTCGCTCTTGATCATCCTTCAAAGACTTTTCGACACACAGAATTTGCCGCGTACAAAGGGACCAGGAAAGAGATTGCGCCAGAGCTCATTTCGCAACTGGACGAGTCGCGAAATTTGCTTACAGCCCTCGGTATTCCCCAGATTGAATTGGTTGGCTTTGAAGCCGACGACATAGTCGGAACCATCAGCAAGCTCGCCGAAGAAAACGGCTATTTAACCACCATTATCACCGGCGACCTTGATGCTCTGCAACTTGTCGACGACTTCGTGACCGTTGTTACGCCGAAGACCGGCGTTAGCGAAATCGTCAGTTATGATCCAGCCGCAGTTTACGAAAGAATGGGAGTGACTCCTGCCCAGGTTCCGGACTTCAAGGGAATAAAGGGCGATACAAGTGATAACATCCCGGGCGTACCTGGCATCGGCGATAAGGGTGCTGCTGAGCTCATCCAGACCTACGGAAGTGTAGAAGAAATCCTTGCCAAATTTGATCAAATCCCCGAAAAATATCGCAAGAAGATCGAACCTGCCAAGGACCAAATGGTGCTCTCAAAGTGGCTTGCAACCATCATCCGAGACGTTCCCATCGAATACGATTTCAAACCATTCATCCTAACTCCCGATCAACTGGCGGCCGCCAAACACTTCCTCGAATCCTTCGAACTCAAGGCAAGTTCGCGGGCTTGTGATCGCGTTCTGGGTCCTTATGTTGACGGCTTCGAGCATGGAGTTCATGCCAGCGTTGAAGTCGTGAGCGAAAAACTGAACTTCTCGACTCGAGAAGTTGGTTCGTTCATCATGCTTAAGAGTACAGTCAACAGCCAGCAGTTCGGCATTCACTTTGCCTCAACTCCGAGTGATGACCTATTCGACGAAACTGCCGAAAAGGCCTACGTCGCCATCGGTTCCGAAGTGCTTATAGCAAAGAAGGAAGATGGAATCCGGTTGCTGCAAACGTTCCCATCGCAAGCCGTTGCGCATGATGCCAAGCCGATGTATAAGGCGGCGCAGATGTTCGACAAAACGATCGGATTTGACTCACTGATTGCAGCGTATGTTTTGCAGTCCGGGCGATCAAAATATGACCTTGGTGACTTGGTTCAGGGTTATACCGACTACTCGGCACCAACCACGCCCGAGGAAATTGCGGCTTCGTTGCTTCCGCTTCGAGAAGCGATGCGACAGCGTCTCGAGAAAGAAGAACAAACTCATGTCTTTGAGACTGTTGAGTTGCCTCTAACGCCAATATTGGCTGAGATGGAAACAACTGGGATCCGTACAAACAAGGATCAGCTAAGGGAGTTCTCCAAGGAACTATCGGTTGCAATCGAACTGTCGACCGCCAAGATCTACGAAATGGCGGGACAAGAATTCACGATTGGATCACCGAAACAGCTTGGCGAGATATTGTTCGACAAGCTCGGAATTCCCGGAGCGACGAAAACAAAGACCGGCTACGCAACTGGAGCCGAAATCCTCCAACAGATTGCGCCGACCTACGAAATCGCAGGCGAAGTTTTGGCTTGGCGAGAATTGTCTAAGCTTCGATCCACGTATGCCGAAGCACTTCAAACTCAGATTGGACCAGACGGACGAATTCACACCACTTATTCCCAAACTGTCGCCGCAACGGGAAGGCTCTCTTCTAACGATCCAAACCTGCAGAACATTCCTATTCGAACGGAACTTGGACGTTCGATTCGAAAAGCGTTCGGCGCAGCTGATGGCTACTCACTTGCCTCATTTGACTATTCTCAAATCGAACTCAGGGTCCTTGCGCACATGTGCGGCGAACCCGCACTGGTCGATGCTTTTGAGCACCATGTTGACGTCCACACTGCAACCGCAAAGCTGATGTTTGTGACCGACGAACCGACGAAGATTCAACGTGGTTACGCGAAGATGCTGAACTATGCGGTTTTGTACGGCGTTACTGACTTCGGTCTTGCCAATCAGCTCGGCGGTGGATTCAGTCGCGCTGAAGCGAAGGAGTTAATCAATACATATAACGAGCGATTCCCGACGGTAAAGGGCTTTACGCAAAGCGTGATTGAAGAAGCTCGAAGCAAAGGATTCACCACCACGATGACTGGTCGGCGAAGGTACTTCCCCGATATCCACGCCTCGAAGTTCCTGGAGCGGCAATACGCTGAACGACAGGCAATGAACGCCCCGATCCAAGGCACCGCGGCGGATATGATCAAGCTGGCTATGCTGTCGGTGCGTAAGCAGTTGGAAGGTACCGACACCAGAATGTTATTGACGGTCCACGACGAACTTGTCTTCGAACTTAAGGATGGCGATGACACCATCTTGTCTCCAATCCGTGGTCTGATGGAAACTTCGCTTCCGTTGAAAGTCCCCGTCGAAGTTGACTTAAAGATCGGCGAGAACTGGAATGAGATGAAAGTCGTTGGTCGCTAGTTGTATGGAGCGCGGGCTTCCATCCGGCTCTTTATCTTCGGAATAGATAAGCATAGGTCAAAAGGAATACTTCCAGACTCTGCTTTGGTTGGATTCGATAAGACGGAGCAGAGGAACGAAGTTCCCAAACTTCCAGCCGGCATCTAGCTTCCCTCTGCCAAGGTACTACTCCAAGGAAATTCCTCTGGTTTTCGGCAAAGGTTGGCCTTCACGGGATTCTCCTGGATATACCGGACGATATGCCAGTAGTGCTCTTCGCTTCTAATAAATCGATCGAATGATTCTTCCTGCCATATTTGCCGAACTTCGGGATGCAACTTGCCTAGCTCGTTCGAAGTATACGATTTCAACGAATGCATTGCTTTCCATAAGGGTTGCCCCTGACTAAATCGGGCCAGGACGTGGACATGATTAGGCATCACGACCCACGCTCGTAACTCATATCGGGTCCCATCGAGAAACTTTAAGGCATTTTGAACAATTGACGCGCACTCAGAATCCCGCAGAATACATGAGCCAGACCCCTGATCGAGGTATGCCTCTATTTGTTTTTGTCGCTCAATAATGCCTTCCGTTCCATTTTTTGTTAGATATTCAAGTTCGTTCAATACTTGTTGCGGCAGACTATCGCCCATACGAAATGTAATGAACTGGGTTACATCGCCCGAATCGAAATGGGGAAGATATCCTCTGTTGTGCCAGCCTTTGTTCTCCTCCACGATATTCGTATATTACTTCGCGAAGGGAAGATGCCGGCTGTAAGCCCGCGCTCCATAGGTCATTGACTCACTTTAGATTATGTACTGTCCGAAGGATATCAAAGCCCCGTAAGGAAGAGTCAAGATCGCACCTATGGAGTCGACAATTCTTTAATCAATCTTTCGGCAATAGATTTGACAATGATGTTGCACCTATAGCCGAACTAAGACATGAAGTCTTAAAGCTAACTCCATCTTAAACTGATACACCGGTAAACTCAAGCTTCAATGGTTTCTAGTACCTACTTGAGTGATGGATGGGAGTTTATCGAGACGCGTCTCGATAAGCCAAACGCGACAATCGGCTATTCCAACTCCGAATGGTTGAGCGCGACCGTCCCCGGTCACATCCACCTCGATCTGATGGAGCACGGCATCATCCCTAATCCGCATGAGCGGATGAACGAAATCGGCGCTCAATGGGTCGATTCCACCGACTGGTCGTACCGTTGTAAGTTCGACTGGGAACCAGACCCCGACGCCCCCAAGCGCGTCCTCATGTTCGACGGGCTCGACACCATCTGCACCATTTCCCTCAATGGCACCCAAATTGCCGAACACGACAACATGTTCGTCCCGCTCGAAATCGACGTTACCAATCACCTCAAGAGTGGCGAGAACGAACTCCGAATCGACTTCAAATCCGCCCTGAACGTCGGAGCCGAGCGCATGGCGGCATACTTCAAAGCCGAGAAAATGCCGGAAGCCGTCGAAAGATTTGAAGAGCGATCCTTCGTTCGCAAAATCCAGTGCATGTACGGCTGGGATTGGGGTCCTCGCCTCGTTTCTTGCGGCGTATGGCGACCAGTTCGCCTCATCGAATATGCGAGCCGAGTCATCTCGCTGAGTGCAACCCAAGACTGGCAACCCGATGGTAGCGTCATCCTGACCGCCCATGTCGAGCACGAAGGTCCGGGCGAACTCGACTATGAACTCATCATCGGTGACGAAGCCCTTAGCTCAGCAACAGGCAAGTTCCACATCGAAAACCCACCGCTTTGGTGGCCAGCTGATATTGGCGACCAGCCGCTTGCCATCCTTACCGTTGGAATTTCTGATCCCAAAAACGAATGGCGAGATGACTGGAAGTCGATCAAAGTCGGTTTCCGAGAGATCAAACTCCTCCGCGAAAAAGACGAAATCGGTGAATCATTCGAGTTCGAAGTCAACGGAATCAAGGTCTATGCCAAGGGCTTTAACTGGATTCCTGATTACTCGTTCCCCGCCGCCATCACCCGGGCTAGATACGAAGAACGACTGAGCCAAGCTCACGATCTTGGTTCGAACATGCTTCGAATTTGGGGCGGCGGTATGTACGAAAGCGATGACTTCTACGACATCTGCGACGAACTGGGAATCATGGTCTGGCAGGACTTCATGCACGCATGTGCCTACTATCCCGACACGGACGAATGGCAAGAAGTCGCCAAAACCGAAGCCACCTATCACCTTAAACGACTGCGCCACCGAGCGAGTCTTGCCCTCTGGTGTGGCAACAATGAGAACCTTACGATGTGGCAAGGCAAGTGGAACTGGATGGGACACCCTCACCCTCCGCGCTTGTACGGAGAGCATCTTTACGACAACATCTATCCGGCGTTGGTGAAGGAACTCGACCCGGAACGGTCTTACATTCATACTTCACCTTGCGGCGATCTCGAGAAGGATTGCAATGCTGGTTTGGTTGGAGACAGCCACTATTGGGACGCTTGGCACGGTCGCGGTGACTGGAAGTACTACCTCGACTCAACCGCCCGATTTAGCAGTGAGTACGGCTTTGCTTCTGCTTGCTCAATCGCCCTTTGGGAAGAAACCCTCAACGAAGAAGATTGGGATTGGAAAGGCGCCGCCGTCCGATGGCACGACAAAACCCGAAAGGGATACGACGTGTTCACAGGTCTAGTTGAGCTCCACTATCCGAAAAGTGAAACCCTTGAAGATTGGACGTACTACTCCCAACTCAACCAACGCGATGCGCTGCGGATGGGGGTTGAGCACTTCCGCAGGTCTGCCGGTTGTCGTGGCTCGCTTATTTGGCAACTCAACGACATTTGGCCAGTCCAAAGCTGGGCGGTTATCGACAGTAGCGGACGGTACAAAGCCGCCGCACATGAGATTGCTCGACGGCTCTATACTCAACGTCTTTATTCCTTCGAGCGAGTGAAAGAGAAGATCCTAGTTCACTATGTCGATGACCGAGTAGAAGGCGACGAAGAATCGCTGTTGTTCATGGTGACCGCAACAAACCTTTCGACTGGAGAAGAACTCAAAGAGTGGGAAATCCGATTTGAAGGCTCACCTGGTGAGCGAAAAGTCATCGGCGAGATCGACCTGACCGGTCTTTCCGTTCCCGATACGCTCATCTTTGGCTGGGGCCCATACGGCGACGCTTGGCACCTTATGGGCGAACCAAAGGAGATGAACTACGCCGCTCCAACTCTGATTCTAGGTAGCAACAATCTGGAGCATCAGACATTCGACGAGCCGTTCGAGGGCGATCGCTTTTCGATCAAGATTGATCAGCCGGTGGTGGACCTTATGCTCACCGTTGACGGAGACACCGGAGTGTTCATCGACAACTTCCTGACCTTCGACGAAGCCGGAGTCTACGA
>JANPAV010000359.1:0-4374 GCA_031430115.1 Armatimonadota bacterium
CCATCGATCAGCTCCTCCATTTGTTCGAGCGTGAGCGGACCAAGTTGTCCAAATGAACCGACGTAATACCAGGCAGCTGCTTCACTCATGTTTGTTACTGAATTCGATAATTACGTTAGGTTGTACCCTTTCGGCTCCCCACTAGGTCTTTGGGCGGTACCCTTATACAAATAATGTCAGTTCGTGTTCGTTTTGCCCCAAGTCCGACAGGACTTCTTCATGTTGGCGCGTTGCGCACCGTATTGTTCGATTTTCTGTTTGCGAAACACGAAGGTGGACAATGCGTTTTCCGAATCGAAGACACCGACCGGGCCCGATACAACGAAGAAAGTGAGCAAGAATTTGTCGAAACTTTACGATGGGTAGGGATCGAATTTGATGAGGGTCCCCATATTGGCGGTCCGTTTGCCCCTTACCGACAGTCGGAAAGAAAAGAAGCTGGAATCTACGCAAAGTACATTTCAATTCTTGAAGAAAAAGGACACGCATACAAGGCATTTGATACGAGTGAAGAACTCGACCAAATGCGCGAATTCCAACAAATCAACAAACAGCAGATCGGCTATTTTGGTGGGGATTGGCGCGATGCATTACCTAGTGAAGTCGATGCCGCGATCGCGGCCGGACGAACATACGTCATCCGAATGAAGATCCCTCGGGATCGAAAGATCATCGTTCAAGACGCCATCCGGGGTCGGATCGAATTTGATTCCAACATTTTGCCCGATCCAGTCTTGATTAAAGGCGACGGAATGCCAACCTACCACTTCGCCGCGATGGTTGACGATCATCTGATGGAAATCACCCATATCCTTCGTGGTGAGGAATGGATTCCAACGTCTCCAATCCATGCCCTCTTGTTTGAGTTGTTCGGTTGGGAACCACCTGTTTTCGTCCACTGTCCGGTTATCATCGGTGCGGACGGCAAAAAGCTCAGTAAGCGCCACGGCGCTACCCGAGTCCTCGACTACATGGCTCAAGGCTATCTTAAGTCAGCACTCAAAAACTTCATCGCTCTCATTGGTTGGTCCCCTGGTGGCGATCTGGAGAACATGACCGAGGAAGAACTGATCAGCACCTTTACTTTGGCGGGCCTTCAACCTTCGCCCGGGCGATTCGACATTGAGAAGCTCAACTGGCTCAACGGAGCTCGAATTCGCTCGATGACAACCGAGGCAGTCTTGGCAGAAATGATAGCCCTGTACAACGAGCCGTACACCAAACAGTATTGGGAAAACTTTGTAGACGAAGATCGAATTCCGAACCAACCGGAGAAGGATGGCAAGAAGATCTTTGCCCAATTCGAGAATCTGATAAAGTTCGCAGAAACCAATCAGGAGTACGCCCTCCAATGTATCAAAGAAGAGCAAGAGCGGGTGACTAACCTTATCGAGTTCGGTGCGGCGTGCGAATTCTTCATTGTTGATGAGCCAGAAATGGATGCCAAAGCGGTTGAAAAGTGGTTCGGACAAGATCATGTTCGTGCATTGTTCGAATTCCTTATATCAGAATGTGGGACGAAGCAACTGTCGGTTGACGAGTACAAGGAGAAACTGGTGGAGTTTCAAACCGCACATGGGTTTGAAAAGCTTGGACCTATTGTGCATCCCACTCGAGTTGCCTTGACCGGAAAAACGTCCGGTCCGGGTTTGTTCGAGCTGATGGCAGTCTTAGCCCCCGAGCGGATTACGGCACGAGTGAATCGAGCTTTCACGTTTTTGAAGTAGAGCGGTAACCCCATTTTTGCGGTACCTTTACTGGGATGGCGAAGGTAGGATTTGTCGGGCTAGGAGTCATGGGTGGACCAATGGCGGGACACCTAATCAAGGGTGGTCACGACGTCACCGTCTGGAACCGCTCCGAGTCAAAATCGGAACCACTAAGAACTCAGGGTGCATCGGTCGCCCCTGACCTAATGAGCCTTGCCGAATCTTGTGAAGTCATTTTCACCTGCGTCGGACGAAGTGAAGACGTAGCCGAAGTTGTTCGGACAATGGCTCCCCATGCCAAGCCCGAGACTTTGTTCGTTGACCACTCGACAATCGAGCCATCAATGGCTCGAACCCTCCACGAAGAACTAAAAGTGCAAAACCTGAAATTCGTGGACGCTCCAATCACGGGCGGATCAGTCGGTGCACAAAACGGAACCCTCACAATTTTTTGCGGAGGTGATCATGACGATGTCGTCCTTGCCATGAATGTCATGCTGCCATATACCAAACGAGCCGAACGAGTCGGCGATTCTGGGTCCGGGCAAGTCATGAAGCTCGCCAATCAAATTGCAGTTGGTGGCGCCCTCCTCGGCCTATGCGAAAGTATTGCCTTTGCCACGAAAGCCGGACTAGACATTCATCAAGCGCACAGCATGATCGGCGGCGGAGCTGGCGGAAGTTGGGCTTTTGAGAATTACGGAGCCAAAGTATTGAACCAAGATTGGAGCCCAGGCTTTTCGGTCAAGAACCAACGAAAGGACTTCGGATACTGTGAGTCTGCTGCCAAGGAACTTGGAATCGAAATTGCCATGACGGAACTTGCAAACCGACTTCTCGGTGAACTACAAAAGCAAGGAAGGGAAGAGGATGCAACTGCCGCTCTCTATGAGGTCTACCTAAAATAATGTCTTTTGCCGTCTCGATGCAACAAATATCCAAGAGGTATGGGTCGGTTCAAGCCCTCGACAGCGTCACCTTTGAAGTTGAAGCGGGCACTATTCACGCCTTGGTTGGAGAAAATGGTGCAGGCAAAACAACACTCATGAAAGCTCTCTACGGAGCCATGGTCCCAGATTCTGGTTCGACATCCCTAAACGGTAATCCAATAAAGTTTCAAAACTCGGCTGATGCAATCAACCTAGGGATTGGAATGGTTAGCCAACACTACGGAATCATTGGCGAACTCACCAATATTGAAAACTTGGTGCTTGGCTCCGAGGGCGCGGCATTACTAAACAAGTCTGACATGAGCGAACGAGCTGATAAGTTAGCAAGCTCAATGGGCTTTGAATTCGACTGGTCCGCCGAGTCATCAACTTTGAGCCCGGCTGGCGGTCAAAAGCTTGAGATTCTCAAGCTCTTATGGCGTGAGAGTCGCATCATGATTCTTGATGAACCAACCGCCATGTTGTCGCCCCAGGACGCCGACGCCCTATACGATAGCCTAAAGCAACTCGCAAGCAATGGCGCAACCATTATCGTAGTCACCCACCGTATCACTGAAGTCTTCGAGCATTGCAAGCGAGTCACTGTGCTTCGCGGCGGCATCAAAGTAGCTGATCACGAAGTAACCAATGTTTCTCCCAGTCAATTGGCCGAGGAAATCGTGGGCGGGGAAGTCATTCAGCGTCCAGAACCAGTTTCTTTAGCAAAGAATTCGGTCCGCCTAAGCATCGAAAACTTGTCCGTCAAAGGTGAAAAGGGAGATTCAGCCGTGAAGCACGCTGGATTGCAAGTCAAGACGGGTCAGCTAGTAGGAATCGCCGGGGTTGATGGAAATGGTCAACGGGAACTCTTTCATGCTCTTATTGGTGTCGCGAAGCCCACGAGCGGCACTTTCTCATTCGACGGTAACCAATGGGATACGGAAACGAGCCAAACCAGAATCCTTGAAGGACTTCGGGTCATCCCCGAAGATAGACACGAAGAAGGAGTTATTGAAGAGTGGTCGCTGTTCGAAAATAGTGCCCTTGGACTGCAAAGGCTTCCGGCATTTGCAAACTTGTCTAAAGCTACGCGAGACGAGGCTCCCGTCATGGCCGCCATGTTCGAAACCAAACATGGCGGGTTAGATAACGAAATGGGAAGCCTCAGCGGTGGTAACCAACAACGCTTCGTCGCAGGTCGCGCATTGCGAATTAATCCTCAGATGATCCTTGCTTTTCAACCAGCCCGAGGACTTGATCTCAATTCAACAACGAAAGTGTACAAGGAGATCAGAAGGGCCTGTAATGATGGGGCTTGCGCAATAGTTGTCAGCTTCGACTTAGATGAATTGCTCGATTTTTGTGATCGAATTGTCGTCATGTGCCACGGAGAACTTTCGGAGCCGAGACCCGAAGAAGCTCGTGATAGGGCTGCAATTGGGAAGCTCATGGTGGGAGCAGGATGAAACTAAAAGTATTGATTCTGTTTGCCTGCTCCATTATTGCAATCGTCATCTCTCTGCTGATTGTTAAGGCAGATATCTTTCAAGCCATTACAACGATCTTTACCGGTTCGCTTGGAGATGCGAGAAAGCTATCGGGAACGATTAAGGAAATGACGCCGCTGCTCATTCTTGGAGCAGCTGTATATTTGGCCCTAAAGGCTGGTCTTTTTAATATTGGAGCCGAAGGACAATATACGATCGGTGCCTGCTTTGCCAGCCTGACGATGATTG
>JANPAV010000360.1:0-3283 GCA_031430115.1 Armatimonadota bacterium
TTCCGAATCCATTTGGCCAATGCCTTCTTGATTTCGCGCACAATGTTTGCGACTCTCTTCGTTCTTGCGCTGCCCAAGACAAACCTATTGGTAAAATCCACTCATGCCGACGCTCCCCCGAATCACGGGTACTTTTCTCGACGAGATCACCCACGATATCCCCAGCCAAAACTGGTCGGAGCGGCAATGGCGTCGCGAGTTTGAACTCTACACTCGAATTGGCCTCGACACCCTCATCATCATCCGGTCCGGTTATAAGAACAAGTGCATCTATCCTTCGCAAGTCATTCCATCCTTGTTGCCGGTATACGAAGATATTGGCGAGATGTTCTTTTCTTTAGCTGACGAGTACAACCTCAAGCTCTACTTCGGAACCTACGATTCAGGTTTCTATTGGTGGCGACGGACGTGGTGGAAAGAGGTCGATCTTAACAAGGCATTCATTGACGAGGCGTATGCACGCTACGGGCATCACAAGAGCTTTGCCGGCTGGTACCTCACCCACGAAACCGGAAAAAACGATGCCCATATCATCGAAATCCACAACCACATCGGGCAACACTGCAAAGGTAAAGCCGATATCCCGGTACTCATCTCACCCTATCCTCAGGGTTCCAAACAGTCCGGCGAAAATGCTCTTGCCCTCGAAGAGAGCTTTGATCATTGGGATCGGGTTTTTGCTGAGACGAACAAAAATTTTGACATCTGCGCCTTCCAAGATGGGCAGGTTCATTATGAGGAACTACCAAAATTCATCGACGGAATCGCGAAGCTCGGCAAAAAATATGGAATCACAATTTGGTCCAACCTAGAGACATTCGACCGGGATATGCCAATCAAGTTTCCTCCCGCCGACTGGCGATACTTACGCTTTAAGCTCGAAACTGCCGCTCAGATCGCCGAGAAAATCATCACGTTCGAATTCGCCCACTTCATGTCTCCGTTCAGCTGTTACCAGTCCGCTCATAACCTATTTGAACGGTATGTCAGTTATGAGAATGCGCAATGGAATCCGGACTTCAAAGACGAGATTTTGGCGTGGGTCAAAGAAGCTCGCGACTAATACGCTTTTCCAAGCTAGGCTAAGTTTTTTTTGGGATTGCTCGGACCTGTCCGAGCTTTCAAACTGCGAAGCCCGCTTCGCTGAACTGCAACCACTACTTGTCAACGCCCGGCAAAGGGAATGTCTTGTTTGGCACGTGCTCCTTGAGAAAGATTGCTTTCGCCCTCGCGGTTAACTCTGGCATGGAGCCAGACAGATCGTGAGCTTCCGATGGATCAGCTTCGAGGTCGTATAACTCAAGCAGACCAGGTTTCTTTTTCAGATCCGGCTGAATGGCCTTCATTCGACCAAAGACAATCGCTCGCTGAGAGGAGGCTTCTGGGTACTCAAAGTACAAGTATTCTCGCTTTGCTCCTTGACCACCAACCAGTTCCTTTGCGTAGCTAGTGCCATCATTCCTCGGCGCTTTGGCACCACACAACTCAGCTAACGATGCCAACGTGTCGTAACCCGCATAAGGGGTTGTGCATGATGATCCGGCTTTGATTGCTTTTGGATACCAGGCAATAAATGGCTCGCGGAAGCCTCCTTCGTAGAGGCTCATTTTTGCGCCACGGTAGATTCCGTTCGAACCAAAGAACGCCCGGTCAACTCCGCCGTTGAACGTCGCGCCGTTATCCGAAGTGAATACGATCAGCGTGTTTTGATCCAAGCCATTAGCAACCAAGGTTTTCCTTATCTCGCCAACTGTGAAGTCCAAATAGGAAATCATCGCCGCATAAGTCGCCCTTGGTCGAGGATTTGGCAAGTAGCCGTTCTCACCAAGGTAAGGCTTTGGATCCCATTCACGAGGATATTTTTCGATCCAATCGACTGGGGCTTGCAGCGCCGCATGAGGAATCGTTGGCGCGTAATACAGGAAGAATGGCTGCGACTTTGAGGACTTAATGAAGTCAATACAATTCTCCATCAGCTTCGTGCCCGCATAGTTTTTTCCGCCGTAAATCTTGTTGTATTCGTTCAAGTCTTCCGGCACCGAAGTTGCTTTTTGGTGAGCATTGTAAACCGGATTGTCGAGCAAATCGGGCTGATGGTTCTTCCAAAGGTATGCGGGGTAGTGGTTGTGCGCTCGGCGCTGGCAAAGATAACCGTAAAAATAGTCGAAGCCGTGATCGTTGGGCGTCTCTCCAGGATTTGGCCCGCCGAGCCCCCATTTACCGACAATTCCGGTTCGATAACCGACTTGTTTGAGCATTTCAGAAATCGTGGTGTCCGATTTTGGCATCGGAGTCTGTCCTTCAACTCCGTTAGCCCCGAATCCACCTTGTTCGGTATTTCCTCGAATCGCGGCGTGCCCTTGGTGCTTTCCGGTTAACAGAGAATATCGGGTTGGAGCGCAAACCGTGCTTGGTGCATAGAACTGCGAAAATTTCATCCCCTCGGCGGCAAGTTGATCGATGTTCGGCGTTTTGATCTTCGTCTGCCCATAACATCCAAGCTCTCCGTGGCCCAGGTCATCCGCCATGATATAGATTACGTTGGGGCGGAATATGGTCTGAATAATCAGCGATGCAAGTATCACAATGTGATTTTAGACGTTTTCGATGGAAGTCGCTATAATGCGAGTATGAAGGTCAATTCTTCCATCATTGCATCATTCGTCGTTGGAGCCATCGTCGCTTCCTTACCATATACGCTTTCCAGTGGAAAGACCGTTGCTCAGGGCGCGGGTCCAAACCAAGGACAAGGGCAAGGCCAAGGTTTCCCCCCTCAGCAAGGCGGACCACAAGGCTTTCCTGGTCAAGGGCAAGGACAATTTGGTCAGGGCCAGGGATTCGGACAAGGGCAGCAGAGGTTCGGCGGTTCACCAATGGTAAACAGCATGACTTCAGCCGGAAACAACCTCTTTGTTGCGGCCGGAGATACGATCTATAAGATCGACATTGACTCCATGGCAATCAAGGGCCAAACCAAGCTTCCACAGCCAAGACCTCAGCAAGATCAAGGTCAGAATCGTGGCGGCGCCGGCCGTCCTGGAAATGGCGGCGGAAGTATTCCACCGTCAAACAAATAAGTCAAAAAAAAAGCCCGATCCATTTTTTGGCTCGGGCTATCTTCACGTTAGCGAACGAGGCGTTCCATCGTAGCTTCCATAATTGGCATGGTTTGCGCAGACACCGAGAAGACGATGGCTTCTCGCAAGACTCGGTTTGCTGGATGGTCGGCGGTGTTCGCGGCGCCACTACTGCTCGTTACTGCCGCCTGCGCACACCTCATCAT
>JANPAV010000361.1:0-3964 GCA_031430115.1 Armatimonadota bacterium
AAAACGGTTATCCAGGTCGTGGCAACCTTAAAGGGTGAGACGGACCGGAGAATCCTAGTTGGCGGTCACCTCGACACGATTAACCTAACCGGCGACCCGATAACCGCAATCTCACCCGGAATCAACGACGATGGGAGCGGAGTTGCCCTCACCATCGAAAGTGCTCGTGTTCTAGCCCAAAAGAAATGGCATAACACGCTCGTTTTCGTCGCCTTTAGCGGTGAAGAGCAAGGACTCCTTGGCTCTGGCGCATTAGCGAAACGAGCGAAAGACGAGAAGTGGAGCCTCGAAGCCGTCCTTTCAAACGATACAGTCGGAAGCTCACGAGCTGGCAATGTCAAAGACACCAAACGAGTGCGCCTTTATAGCGAAGAACTTCCACCGCTCAAACGAGGCGAAGTCGGTGTCGAACACAACAGCCGGGAACTAGCTCGGTTCATCGAATGGAATAGCCGCGGCAAGCTCGGCGGATTCGCACCGTGGCTCGTATTCCGGAAAGATCGTTTCCAACGCGGTGGTGACCACACGCCGTTCAATAACGTCGGCTTTACTGCTGTCCGATTCGTGGAGGCAATCGAGTGGCTTGAGCATCAGCACACCGAGAAAGACACAATCGACTGGATCGACTGGACGTACCTCGCCAACGTTACGAAGCTCAATATCTTGACGATGGAAGCTTTGGCATCAGCCGGAGAAGCGCCAAGCGCTGTTCAATACGATGCAAAGCAGGCCCATGACACCACAATCCGCTGGAAGAGCAAACCGGGAGTCAAGTACGTTGTCTATTGGCGAGAAACAAACTCTCCAACCTGGCAAGGCGTCCAGATTGCAGGTGAAACCGACCATGCCGTCGTGAAAATGAAGAACAAAGACGACCATATCTTTGCCGTTGGCGCCGAAGGCGGCATCCCAATCAGCGCGGGTTAGTCTGTTAATTCCCCTCTCCCTTGCCTTGATGAGAGATGCGGAGCATCCAGAGGGGGAGTAAGGGGGAAGTTGCGAAGTAACCAAGGGCTCTTTGGGAGTGCTCTCGCCTGGGAGAGCTTTGTCTTGGAGTAACAAAGTTCTCAAACCGGAGCATTCAAGGCGAGTGGCCAAATTTTTTCGCTCTTGCAAATTGGTAGGCACCATCTGAAAGTCTCTGGGTAACAACTACGACAACAGAATTGGGGTTGGCAACTAAAATTCCGTCTTGGAGGATAGCACGGCTAAAGTCACCCGGTGCCGGTAGGTTGCAAGCAACAATCGAAATAGTATTTCCGTGGCCATCGTCAAAATAGACCTCCTCGACGTTACGTACTAGGCCGTCCAAAGATGTCATCTTCCAACCAGTCAGCTCGGCTTTGGCCCGAGAAACAACAATGGCATTTGGCTCGTTCCAGCTATACATTCCCCATTCATAGCCGCGACTGACGCCGCGCTGCAATCCGTGTCGTATCATTCGATGACCCTCCAGGAACCGATGGCTGACCGTAGGCGGTCGCAGGACGGTGTACCAATAAGGCACGAATACGAACGCAAAGAGGAACACGAAAGTTACGACAACAACTCGCCAGACCTTCGCACTCCTCATATCGAGACATTACCAGCGAGACGCTTCATAAAGTAGCTATTCGCTGCCGTATGTCCAAGCCCAGCTCTGAAAGAGCGGCCGGGTTAGGAATCGAAACAGCCAAAAGTCCAAGGTCGCTCCGAGAATCAACGGCTAGCGCAATTTAGTAAAGCGACCCTGGCTGTTACAGCTGCTCTCTTAGACTTCGCACACAGCACATCGTCCTTGCCCTTAACTAGAACCCAACCCCGCTCGCGCCACCCGCAATCACAATCGGAGGCTCCTTAAAGCCCTTCCGATCCAGCGCAGTCCTGAGTCTTCGCGTCTCCGCCAGATACCCCGACTGAGAATGAGGTGCCGCCTTTGCAACCGAGAACGCTTTCTCAAACACCGACCACATCGGTTCAATGTCATGGCTGAGGTCGAATACCATCACTCCGTTCGACGAAGCGACTGCAGCCTGAAGCACATTCCCTAAACCGACCGGATTGTCTTTGAAATCCATCAACGATATGCCGGCGTAAACAAAAGTCTGGTCGTGGGCGGCTCGGTAGGACAAGGTTCCTGCAGATTCAACCGTAAACCCAACTCCTCGTCCTTCAACCAAAGCATCGTAACCGGTCGCCGTCGGATAATAGCAGCCCGTAATCAAGAAATCGAGAGTTGGCGCAAAGCCCGTCTTTTGGTACTCCGGAGTCAAGAACCAAAAACCCGCATCCATCGCGGGAGAAGCCCAGTTGTTGCCATATTGCTGGTAGTCGCCGTACCATGAACCAGCATAAACCCCAAGCTGCATTTTCGGCTTAATTTGCCGGATCCGGGTTCGACATTCACCAACAAATTTCTGGAGTACGCTCGCTCTCCAGGTCATCCATTCGTCGTAGTACGGGCCAGGCTTAATGCCTCGATTGAGTTGCGTGCTAAAGGAGAAATTGAACTTGAAAACATCGTCTGGCCACTGGATCCGCTTGCCAATATGTTGCTGAAACATCGTTTGAGCCAACGGACTGAAATCACCGTTAAGCCCCGAATATCGGAGCCTATCGTCAAAAATCACGCCATCAATATCGTAGTTGGTGGTCACTTCTTCGACCAAATCAAACAACCTTCGACGCACACTAGGATTCGTCGGACTCGTCATGAGCGGATATTGCTTGTCATTGACCGAATCACCAATTCGTACAAAAGAAGACTCAGAATCGAGCTTAACCGTCCCATTAGCGACTCTCACACTCTGTAACATCGCCGCCCCGAGACCCTGCGAAACGGCATAAAATCCGCCCTTAGGCAAAGTCCTTCCGTCCTCGAGAATGTTTCCATTCCGGTCGCACGGTATCCCATAAGAATTAGCCGGAGGAGGTGTGCTTAGGAATGTGACCTTCGCGGTGTCTAACTTGGTCGAATATTCAAACTTGTGGTCCCCGATACGAACAATTGGCTTTGCCTCGTAAAGAACCGATTGTTCATCCGGTCGATTGAACCCTGGCCCTCGATTAACCAATCGATGCCCATCACAAAAGGCATTCATCGATACAAATATCGACAAATTGTTCTTTCGAGCTTCATCACACATTGGCCCGAGTGGATCAAAGTCTCCGAGTTCTTTCCCCTTCCACTCCTTAAGCTTTGGCGCATATTTGGAGGGGTAGACCACTTCACTCGAAAGGGGTTTGACGTCGAAAACGATGGTGTTGAATCCCGCTGACTTAATTCGAGCCACAATCGCTTGAATCTTCTCAGGCGTGTTGTATCTCTCAACATTAGCAGTGGCATCAATCCATATAATTCGGGCTTCAAGACCGTATCGGGAGCAGACTTGTTTTGCTGGTCCATTATATTGAAGCTGCCGGTCAAGCATGATCGGCGGGAGTCCGGGAAGAGGGTTTCCTGGCTGGAAACGACCTTGGGTTTGGGTTAGAAGAAATAAACCGGGCACGAAAGGCATGCCCGGTTTTACCCGCCTTTGACTAGGCAGCGAGTGCTTTCAGCACACGATCTCGGGCATCGTCGCCTTTCTCTCGAATTACGCTATAGACCCAGTAGGCAAATTCTGTGTCCGAAGCTTGTTCCTTAAGGTCCACATTTTCACCGCTAATAACGATAGCGTGAGTCGGCTTAAAGGTCGCATCAAGGGGGACATTCAGGCTGACTCCCTTCGGAGCCTTTGCAATGTCAAGAAATTCGAAATGGTTCTCTAGCTGCCATTTTTTGTTGAAAACATGCATGTTACGGGCGATATTTGCCTCGTAATCAATGTCTAAAGCGGCGAAAGTCTTTGAGCCTTCGTGATAAAGGAATGCGCCATCAACAACCCAGTTCGTGAAGCCAGCCAGCTTAGACCGGACGCAAAGATCATCGTCCTCAAAGTTGCCAAGACCAAATACCGGATCAAATCCACCAATTGCAGTCAAA
>JANPAV010000362.1:0-3424 GCA_031430115.1 Armatimonadota bacterium
GCAAGACAACACCTTCTAACGTCTCTTCGGATCGATTCTTAATGTAAAATCGTTGAGATAGCTATGCGGATTAATTCATTAGTCTTTATCGGGGTCATCGGCCTCACGATCGTTGGTTGCAGTGGAGGCAACAAATCCGGAGGCGGCTTCTCGGATCGAACCACTGCTGGTAAGTCAGGCGTGTTTCGATACGCGTTGCCCACGACACCTACATCACTCGATCCGGCAAAGGTCCAGGACGGCGACACGATCGACATCATTCAGCAAGAATTTGAAGGTCTGGTTAAGTGGGGAGAAGACAATCGTGTTCAGCCTAACTTGGCAGAAAAGTGGGATGTTAGCCCTGACGGCACCACCTATACCTTCCACCTCAAAAAGGACGTGAAGTTTAGCAATGGTCGCGTCATGACGGCTGACGACTTTAAGTGGTGCATGGAAAGATCCTGCGATCCGCAATTTAACAGTCCAACCGCCGGTACCTACATGGCAGACATCGTTGGCGTGCTTGATCGTTTAGCAGGAAAGGCAACCGAAGTCTCTGGCATCAAAGTGATCGATGCTAACACGCTTGAAATCAAGATTGACAAAACCAGACCGTACTTCCTCGATAAGCTCACCTACCCTTGCTCATTCGTTTACGCAAAGGAAGCGCTGACCGATCCGAAGCAGGATATGGCAAAGCCAGCCGACATGGTTGGAACCGGTCCTTTCACCATGAAAGAGTTTGTTCCCGACTCAATCGTAATCCTTGCGGCAAACAAGGGATATCACGGTGGCGAGCCGAAGCTTGAAAGCATTGAGCGACCGGTCATCAAGGACTCGCAAACTCGACTTAATAAGTACAAGACCGGTGAACTCGACATGATCACGCTTGAACTTCAAGACCTTAAGGCAATCAAAGCCGATTCTAAGCTCAGTCCCGACATCCAGTTGTTCGAAAGACCGGCAATGTACTACCTTGGCATGAATTGCGATGTGGTACCAGCCCTCAAAGACCGACGGGTACGACAAGCACTAGGAATGGCATTAGACCGAGACAAGATCGTGACCGGTGTTCTTGGTGGAATCAATCGCCGAGCCGATGCGATTCTCCCTCCGAGCGTCAAGTATTTCCGAGAAAAGACGAATGCTCTTCCTTTCGATGTCACCAAAGCAAAAGCTCTCTTAGCCGAAGCTGGATTCCCAGAAGGAAAGGGCTTCCCCGAACTCGAGTTCAACTACCGTGATGGTCGCCCAGACGTTGAAATCGTGGCTCAGGCAATCCAACAGCAGTTGAAACAAAACCTCGGTATCAACCTGAAACCGCAGAAAATTGAGTGGGGCGCATACCTAGCCAAGCACAACAGCAAGAAGATGCAGATTTTCCACATGAGATGGGCAGCTGACTATCTTGATCCCGAGAACTTCCTTTCAACGTTGTTGGCGAGCTATGGCAACGAAAACAAGGTTAATTACAAGAATGATGCCTATGACGCCCTCTGTCGAGAAGCTGATATGACGATGGATGAGAAGAAGCGACAAGATCTTTATGCGAAAGCCGAGGATATAGTTTTGCAAGATGCACCATTTGTTCCGATTTACTATCAACAAGATGTTGAGTTGATCAGTAAGAAGGTTTCGGGCATTAGGCATTCTGCCTTTGGACACTTACCTCATACGACGACGGCAGTTAACTAGCCAATGATTGATCCCGATGGCAATGCAGAGTTAATTCTCGCGAATTTTCCTCGGGGCGAGGTGCCAAGGGACGCGCACATGCGTCCCTTGGCACTTCCTTTTACAAAGGAGCAAGGTTGGCAAAGTCAAGGCGGCCAGACGGATAAGCACCCGAGCCGCAGCCTGCCGATGACCCTTGCGGTAGCGGTTCCGAAAGACAAGTTCGTGACCAAAATCCACATTCTTGGCGTGTTTGCCTTGTATTCGAACGGCGACGCCAAGGGAGCGCGTGGAGCCGCTGTCCAGCTATTCCAGAAAGGCTCGCTGGTTCATTCGCTCGAACTGGTTCGCAATCGTCATTATCGTGACGCCCACGAATCTGAGCTGCTAGAGAACTCATTTGGTGACGGTAGCTCAGTCGAAACCGTTGGCTGCGTCTTTATCGATTCAGCCCGAGTCCGACTCGATGTCTTGACCATTGAGACCCCGACTGAGATTGTCTTTGATCAGATCATTTTCAAAGACTTAGGCTTGGCATCCTCGTTTGTCATTTACGACATCGTTCTTGAGTGCGGTCGAGCAAACAAATGTCCGTTTCATTCATCAAGTCACGGCATTCCTCTTTCGGAACTCGGCGCAATTGTTCGGCTTCGTGATCGGGTCCGATTTACCAAGGCCCTTGACCAAGTCCATGGCGCATTTAGTAAGAGCCTTGACCTGGACGAGGCTCGAAGCGAAGCCCTGACCTTCCTCGCGATTATCACCGCCGGAATGCTTGAGGCGGGTGGTTCTCGGTCGCTGCATAAGGTTCAGCTCGAAGCTGCGAGAGGTTTTGATAAGTGCGATTCGATTGACGATCTGAAAGAGTCGTTCTCGACGATGGTCGGAAAAGTAGTGGGTGATTGGCTGTATACCGATGAAATTCAACCCAAGATTGTCGAAAAAGCGTTGTCGGTCGTTGACCGTCACTTTGCCGCCGAACTTTCGGATGATGACGTTGCCAATCAAGTTGGCATGAGCACATCCCACTTCCGCTTTCTCTTTAAGCAAGCGGTAGGGAAGCCATTTCACCAATATCTCATTGCGACTCGACTGGAAAAGGCAAAGATGATGCTCGAATCGGGCGAAGCCAGCGTCTCTGAAGTTGCCAATGCCGTCGGGTTTGCGGGACTAGCAAGTTTTAGTCGGGCGTTTGGACAGCGATTTGGGATGAGCCCCTCAGAATTCAAGAAGGTACGCGGACTATGATCGAAATCAAAGACCTCAGCCATTCGTTTGGCGGCAACCAAGTCTTAAAGAATATCTCCCTCTTTGTCGGAGAAGGGGAGATCATGGCGGTCATGGGGAGCAGTGGTGGCGGCAAGACGACCTTGCTTCGCTGTATCTCTGGGTTAATCAAAGCCACCAGTGGCTCCGTGCTGGTTGACGGTATCAATGTTCAGGAGCAACCCGAAGAGGCCCGACAAAAAATGGGGATGGTCTTTCAAAGTGCAGCCCTCTTCGACTATTTGACGGTTGGTCAAAATGTCCTGTTTGGGGTGAGGCGTCACTTAAAGCTATCGCCCAAGGAAGAAACAACTTTGTTGACCGATACCCTCAGTCGAGTCAATCTGACCGGAAACGAGGACCTCCTGCCGTCCGAGTTAAGCGGCGGAATGAAGAAGCGAGTTGGAATGGCGAGAGCGATCGCCCTTAATCCTAGCGTCCTGCTCTATGACGAACCAACCACCGGCTTGGACCCGATCACGACTTACCAAATCGACGAATT
>JANPAV010000363.1:0-3232 GCA_031430115.1 Armatimonadota bacterium
AGTCGTTCCCGTCTACTTCGGAATGAATCCAAGACACAATCAGTCAGGGAGGAACGCGGGGAAAACGACCCTTTCCCGGGCCGGAGACGCCGATGGAAGAACACTCTTTATGAGCGCGGCGAACTCGGCAGCTAAACACAACGAGGTCTTCAAGGCTTTCTACGACAGACTCAGAGAAAGAGGACTGAAGTACAAACAAGCCATTGCAGCCGTAGCCAGAAAACTTCTCATGGTGCTTTGGGCTATCGCAAAAGCAGTCTTAGAAGATAGACCCGTCTTCTATCCAGGAGGGACATATCCAAGCCGAGATGCCAAGAAATACTGCACTACCACTTGACATGTCATTACAGCATCTCACGCTAGTGGCTCGCCACACAAGATAGCCCCGCCCACGGAGTGGCTAGCCATAGCCCCTTGTAATCAAAAATATTTTGTTCCACTTGACATGTCATTACAGCATCTCACGACGTGGCTCACAGTGACGTTTCACCGCTTCACGAAATATCTTGTTGACAAGAGACTTATGCTGAGTAATGTCAATCACGTTAAACTTATTATGGGCTTTAATTGCTTCAGACTTTCTTCCTTTTTAGCGAGAACAAATGAGGCTCTAAATGGGTCGCCGGGGTTTCGTGAAAATTCAAGAACTTGTCAATATCGATTGGGTTTTCAACGGCTTTCTGATAGTACCGACCGTCTAGGTAAATCATGCCGTCTTCCTTCAAATCCAAATCCCTTACGATTGGCATGAACTCAGCGATGCTTGAATATCCAAGTGACGGAAGAGCGTTCAGGATTGAATCGTAAAAGTGTTGCTTTGTCTCAAATGAGTCTTCGTATTTCGATCTATCCAACCCCTTGGACAATCGAAAGGGAGGCTTGAATTTTGGCTTGCAAAAACAATAGAGGAGCAAATGTCCAAAATACAAAAGTAGTCGATCTTTTGCATCTTGTTCTAAGCCATGCTCATACGGGATGTCAATTCTGAAAAACGTGAGGCATCCCGTTATCACGAATATAGCGTCTGTTCCTCCGTGATATTTCAAAATATTGACTGCAAAAACGTAGATTGGACCAGGAATATTGAGAACGAGCTCACAATTTGTGACCTTGCCAATTCCATTTGTTGCATTCACAAAATGCATAGAGTCAAACGCCTGTTTCTCAAGTTTTAGTGATGAACGTTCATAGATGTAAGGGAACAACTCCTTGTACTCAAACAAACTCTTTCCAATCATAAACCAACCTATTCTAACATTATTCTTGGCCGACGACCTCCTTGAGCACCATACCTTCTAAAATCGTCGGCATGATGTTCCAGATGATCGACCCTCCTCATCGGCCCAAAATTGTCCAGTTCATTAGATCCCCCATCCCCAAGTGGCAGATGGTGATGACCAATCTGGTCGGTAACTCCATCGTCCTCTTTCGGCCAGGGACCATTTTCTTTTGACCAGCGTCTCTTTAGGGTCCGACCGTCAGCTCTTTTGGCTTTAGGACCAATAAACCCGTCTACGCCACTGCTTCCCGGATTTGGTACTGCCACATCGTTGGCCACTTGAGGTTGGTGCCCTTTTCCACCATTATTGCCCGTTCGGTTAGGATTGGAAGGTTTCGGAATGACGTGTCTGATAATCCGCTTCGAAAGCCCTTGCGGTGTCAGATCAAGGAGATTGTCAACTATCTCTACTTTGGAAGCGCTGAGCTGTTGACGATGTAGATCAATATCTTGAAGATCCTGGGGACAAGTCGGCGCTTCTACAACATCCGTAGCCAGAACAAGAACTATTGCAATTACAAGCAGGACAGGAATTTGACCATCCGGATCGACTTGCTTTAGTGGACTGTTGTCGCAATACGAGTACCAGTTCCTTCCATCTTGAATTGGATCGCGGCTCAAAAATCGTCCGGTATCCGCGTCGTAATACCGATGTCCAAGGAGCTGGTAGCCACTTTCCCCATCCTCTTGATAGCCGTGACCGCCCGCAAAGCCCTTCTGGGTCGCGGAAGGATTTGTACGGGCAATGACCTTTCCGAAGGCATCAAATTCTGCCGTCTCTGTAACCGTCCCGGCATTAGTCAGCCCCTTCATCGAACCCATTCGGTCCGAGAGGATGGTGCTGGTTACTCCGCCAGATTTCTCGGAAATGCCGGGGACCATTGTCGCTACTCCGTCGCTCAGCACAGGCGCCGTGACGCCAACTCCGTTTCGTTTATAGGTTCGAGAACCGAGGGTATTGGACTTGGAGGTCCGAGACCCTACCCCATTGTAGCTATAGGTTGTACTTGGAATTCCACCACCACTGAGGTTCGTCAGACGGTCTTCGTAGTCCCAGGTGAAGATTCTGGTTCCGCCAGGACCGGAGATCGTTGCGGTTCGACCACAACCATCATAAGTGTAAGTCGAGCCTGCAGCGTACGAACGAGATATCCCAGTTAGCTTGTCAGCGATTCACGACTAGTTTCCATCACTGCTTACTCCCAGCTTCGTCCAGCCTTCGCACTCGTACCTCGCGCTTCGGCGAACAAGCAGACGTCGTAAACAGGTGCCACACCAAGATAAACCTGCCCACACCGTGGCTCGCGTTTTTAGTATCCAATCTCGCCTCTTACTTTTTCAAGCCTTCAATAAGTTTATTGACACGGTCAATGATTGCCATTGTCTCTGTCAAATCCTTTGGCACATACTTCTCAAGGTTATACTTTTCAGTCCAAATTGACATGTATTTGTTTATCACTTCCGGTCTAAATAACAAAAGAGATCTGTGGTTCCGAAAATATTCAACGCTTTGAGCTGGAGTTTGCATGTTCGTCACAATTGGCACGACGGCATCCCTAATCAGCCATTCAAAGTATTCCTCAATTCTTGAAACATCCAAGTCGTCCGATTCAAACCTTAGCTCCCCGCTTTCTTTAGGAAAGAAATTTCCAACAATGTATTGCGCCAAGGGCCCCTCCGCGCGCTCTGGCTTTCCGATCGCTTTCCAAAGTTCTGGACAGTAAAAGTCGCCTTCTAACCTTATCCAGTTATAGTCCTTGCGAAAGCCCACAAAGAATCGATGCCTCAACGAGTCGTTTTCAAGCAACGATTTTGTGACGCCGTGACGTTTCATCGCTTCACGAAATATCTTGTTGACAAGAGACTTATGCTGAGTAATGTCAATCACGTTAAACTTATTATGGGCTTTAATTGCTTCAGACTTTCTTCCTTTTTAGCGAGAACAAATGAGGC
>JANPAV010000364.1:0-7071 GCA_031430115.1 Armatimonadota bacterium
TTGCAGATTCCTAAGAAGGCGTCGGCATCGGACTATCTTCGAACGCTTGCTGTTTCGCGAATCTTTTTGGACAACTTTGACAACATTCAGTTGTCGATTCTTACCCAGGGTCCTAAGGTTGCTCAGATGGGCTTGAAGTATGGAGCGAACGACTTTGGTAGCGTGATGATCGAAGAGAACGTTGTATCGGCGGCGGGTAATAAATTCATTTTGAATGCCGAAGAGTTTGAGCGGTTGATTCGGGATGCTGGCTACGAGCCAAGGCGAAGGAATACTCGGTACGAGCTGATTTAGTTCTTTGGATTGAGGCTGCTGAGTTTGTTCGTGTCTTTATGAACTTCATCCTTTCCGACTCGCGAATAGGAATCACCGAGCTTAACTAAACTGACGGACTCGCGAGCCACCTTCCCTATCTAGGGAAGGATTTTAGTTCTTGGACGCGGAAGAGCTTGGGCGGTTGATTAAGGACGCTAGCTATGAGCCGAGGCGAAGAAAAACTCGGTACGAACTTATGTAGTTCTTTGGATTTGGCTCTTGACCCAAAACCAGGTTGGTAGTAGCTACAGGCCATTTTCTACTCTCCCGTTTCGCCCAACAATTTTTGTTGTTTCAATGGATTGGGCTTAACGACCTCTCTTCAAAAAAGAGGTAGCTTGGCTGGCCCCTGATTTAAAGTTTAGGAAGGAACTGACACTTCGATTTGAAAGACTAGTGTCCTTCCATTGCGATACGATCAAACGCCCATTTTGGGATATCGTCCACATTATCGATCACTTGATCGCCGTTTTTAATCGACAGTCCAGTGATGCCAAGGGCTTTCAGTTTGGGGGTCACTTCTGCAGCCACTTCCGCCAGCCGGACATTATATGTATGAATGGACGAATCTTTTAAGTCAATGCAAGCTTTGTGAACCATCAAAATTCGTATCCAATCATCAATTGTCTTTTTGCCACTTATCGCATCTTCCCTACATTGAAAGACAAACGTTCGATCTAAATTCCCTGTCCTGAATTTGCAGGTGGCGGTAAAGTTAAAATTAGAGGCCGCGCCTGCAGAATTTCGACTTACATTGGAAATCTTAGGGTCATTGCCGAAAAATATGTTTCGCAATTGCATTACATTTTCTGAAGTAATATTGGATACTTGACGTTCATTTTCTGACACGGTAGAAAGTATCCTGTTTGGATTTTGTGAGAATAAGTTGTCAATTACAACTTCTTCAGTTGAACTCTTGCGGTTGCAAATGGCAAAAGTGCCGATAACTAGGATTATCGGCACTCCAACCAGAACCATTTTTGGTCTTTTAATCATGGTTGACTCGAGAAGTTCCCTCTTTCAATAGCAGCCAACAGGTGTTGATTTACATTGAACTCCTGAATAAGTGTTCGACACTGCGTAGTTTCGATACCTGCCAGAACCGCCAGCAGAACAAGTCCACTCCTCGACTTTATAGGTCGTACAGTTGATCGGGGATGCATTGTCCGTCGAGCAGCATATTGGGTCCCAATCTCGAACGTGTGTGCCGTAAACAATACATGCGATAAGGGGATCGCAATTTGACAGGGCAGTTCCTGGGGGATAAGGAGGATAAATGTACGTTGCAGCCATGGCATAACTAGCCAAAAGTCCACAAACGACCGATAGGGGAATGAGTTTTTTCATTTTTTTTCCATAATGAGGAGAAACTTATTCTCCCCAAAATTGTGGTTTAGTCGGATTCCCAACTGCTATCTTCGTGACAATGTTCCCATTAAGTGTTACTGCATAGGCTCGGTGCTTGTCGTTAGAATCGCCATACTTTGATGAAGGGTAATCACAGTTGGTGTCATACATTAGCCGAACTCCATAGTCAAGTTTTTCTAGGCTAGATTGCCAAGTTTCTTCATCAAATGGTCGGTATATAAGCCACCATTCGGTTGGAATTTTGTCTATGTTTGGAGAACCGCATGGACTCCACTTGGATCCGGCAGGCATATTTCTTGCGGCGTAATCCAACGAAGAAGGTACCGCGATACTAGGTAGCCCCATACTAGCAGGTGATCCAATATGAACAATGCCTTCCTGATCAGCCTGATAAAGTGAAATTGCCAAAAAATGCTGCCGTAGATTATGCTGGGCCGATGCAATTTTTGCACTGAATCGAGCGGTTACGAAAACAGGATACGAGATTCCGGCTACAATTGCAATTATTGCAAGGCATACCAGGAGTTCAATCATCGTGATCGCTCTACGCTTGTTCATTTGATTACCTCGTAGTTATTGATTGGAACTGCTCCAATAAGGTGTTCTTTGACTAGGCCACTCCTGTCGACAATTAGAACTTGCGGTGCAACACTTGCGAGGGACGGCGTTAGTGCCACCATAGTCGAGAACTTCACGATATCAATCTTACATTTCAAGAAGCCAAAGCTTTCGGGGGGCGGGGATGGATCAATAGAGGTAACCCAAACCAAGGCTAGATTTTCAGTTTTGGTCAAGGCTGTAAGATGCGCATAATTTACTTTCTTACATGCACTGCAGTTTGTCGAAAGGACAATCGCCATTCCTCGACCATTAGCAATTGTGATAAGGTCGTCGTTTAGATTAAGCTTCTTGCCGACAATTGAAGTCACATTTCCGACCGAGTCTTGAGGAGTTCGACAAGCATCATTATCGCAATGGGCGATTCGCTTTGACACAATTTGAAAAGCGACCACTATGATAAATGAAAAACTAAGCAATACCAAAGTTGCTTTAGTGCTAGAAATTGATCTGTAACTTAGTCGCTCCATAATGCAATTATATGTGATACCATTTGGATATTAGTTGATATTTTTGATATCCATTGAACATTTTAAGGTACAGGTTCAAGATCAAGTTGTAACTTGATTTATCTTAGAATTTTTTGGGTCTAAAGTCCTAACCTGTAGATTTCGAAGCCTTTTATGCCTTTCGAAAGGTTCTAAAAAAGATTGTTCAGTTGTCCTCAAGAATCAGTTAGCTGTCAGCGAAGAATCGATAGGTAAAATCTTGGTCTCAATGACGAGTATTTTGGCCGCCTTGGCAATTCAATCTTCCTTCCCGGGCGACTATACGAAAGACCTTCATGAACTGATATCGGCTTTTGATCAATATGGTGCCTACGTTCATTCGGACGGCATCAATCTGAAGGAATTAGAGTCCAAATATTCATCTAAATTCCTGATGGTGAAGAATCGAGATCAGTTGCTCATTCAGCTCGAGAACTTGGTTGGAGAATTACACGATTTCCACGCCTCTCTTGGCACCAACAATGATTCGTCGCCTCGACTGGTCCCGAGCGGGACAGACATCGTTGCCCGATGGACGGGAACAAAGGCGGTTATTGAACAAGTTAGGATTGGTTCGCTGGCGATGAAATCAGGCTTAATGCCGGGTGATGAGATCGTCCAAATTCAAGGTGTGCCGGTTCGGCAAGCATCTCTTAGTTGGTTTAAGGAGAGAAAGCCTGATGTCCGAGGTTGGGATTGGGCATTGAATTCCGCGTTGGCTGGAGTTTGGAATAAGAAACGGGCTTTGACGGTCAAGCACGGTGGTTCGGTGAAAACGATTGAACTTGACACTGCTTTTACTCTGCGGTCGCAGAAGGTTTTGACTTATGAAAAGCGACCCAATGGCATTGCTTATCTCCGACCTGAAGACTCGCTAGGTCAGGATAACCTGATTAAGGAATTTGATGCATTGGTACCTGAACTACGGAAAGCAAAAGGGATCGTGATTGATCTTCGGAATACAGGAAGCGGTGGGACTAGTTCGGTCGCACGGGGAATGATGGGATTATTTATTTCCAAAAAACTTCCTTACCAACGACATCGGGTTGTTGAGCGTGAAACGAAAACGGTTCGTGATTGGGTCGAATATGCTTCGCCAAGATTAAGTTTGCCAATCAAAACAAAATTGGTTGTCTTGGTTGGTCGCTGGACCGGAAGTATGGGCGAAGGCATTGCGGTTGGATTTGACGCAATGAAGCGAGCAACGGTCATCGGAACAGGAATGGCTGGCTTGCGGGGAGCGGTAGACAATATTGAGTTGCCCGTTTCACATATCAGGGTTTTCTTTCCGACCGAGGAAGTATTTCACGTTAACGGAACGCCGAGGCATGAATGGGTGCCTCCAGTAGGGATCAAATTTGGTTCAGATGATCCGTGGTGGGATGCTGCGATTCGAGAATTGAATCGATAGAACACGTGTTGCGAGTCTATAATTTCAAGTAATGCTTGTGGCTGCGATTGCCTTTATGAATGTTTTGAACTTCGATGTGCGTGGACCAATTCTGGCTTACTCAAAGCCACCGAAAGTAGGCAAGCAGTCGGTCCAAGTTGGTGAACCTGCGAGAGCTATTGCTGAGTCTGACAAGGGACCCAATGTTGGAAAATGGATTTGGAGCAATCATTCGAAAAATGAGGTTCCGGTTCGTTTTTTGAAGTTTGTCACTCTGGAAAACAGCCCGAAGCTGGTGCGCAGTTGGATTACCGCCGAAGTGCGCTATCGGATGTGGATCAATGGCAAACTTGCCGCTCGGGGTCCGGCAGATATTGGTCGTGATTATGATTCTGGGCCTTGCGGTCCGTGGCTCGAAGATGTTCGAAATCTCTCTTCGTGTTTCCAAAAGGGAGAAAATGTGATTGCGATAGAAGTGTTCTCAAACCCGCTGGTTCAATATGATGCTTCGACAAAGCAGCCGGGGCTAAAAGCAGATTTCAAGATAACGGATCAGAAAAATACAAATTCAACCATTGGGACGGATTCATCGTGGATATGCTCTTCCGCCGATGACTTGGATCAGTCGGGTGCGAAGAATGGATATCGAATTGATTTGAAGCTCGAACCTGCGGGTTGGCAATTCGGGCAGATTGACGCAAAATCCTGGAAACCATCGGTAATAGCCCAGCGAGTGAAGCCTGAGACACTTGTGAGTGAGTTGCCTCCAGCGGTTGAAGCGATTCTTCCTTCAGTGGGATTCACCAGAGTTTCGCCAGGGGTTTTACCGAGAAAGAACACCGGCGGGGCGGTTTTCGCCTATGACGGGACGTATTCCGTGCAATACGGTCATGTCTTGTCTGGTTACGTAGGAATGAAGGTGCGCGGGCACGTCGGGGCAAAGCTGATTCTGAGTCCCAATGAGCACGATGCTCCGGGAGCCAATCGGCAATCTGAGATCATTCTTCGAGAAGGAATTCAGACATTTGAACTTCCCTACTACGATAGTTTTTCGGTAATCAATATAAAGGCGGAAGGTGTGACAGAACCGATTGAAATTGAGGATCTTCGATGTGTCTTCACGTCGTATCCAGTTCAATATTCCGGTTCTTTTGAATGTAGCAATTCTAGTTACAGTCGGATTTGGGATGTGAGTCGCTGGGTCACTCAGATTTGCATGCAGACCCATCATTTGGACTCACCACATCACCAGGAGCCGGTATCCGATGCTGGCGACTATCTCATCGAGTCACTTAACTCGTTTTACGCATTTGGCGAAGGAACCTTGGCGAGACAGGACCTCAAGAAGATTGCCCGAACACTTGAACAACGGAACTACCAGAGCTTCCATACGAGCTATTCCCTGCTTTGGCTGAGGATGTTGGTTCAGTATTACGAGTACACCGGCGATGACAAACCGCTCAAGCAGCTTGCGCCCCATGTTACGCGTTTGATGGATAGTTTTGAAGGCTACTTGGGACCAAATGGCTTGGTGTCTCAGGCTCCTAATTACATGTTCATGGATTGGGTCGAAATCGAGGGATTTACCTTGCATCATCCCCCTGCGGTCATTGGACAAGGCTATATGACTGCGCTTTTTTACCAAGCTTTGGGGGACGCGATTTCAGTTGCCGCGATCACCAAGTCGCCAAAAGAATCGTCCCACTATCTGGCATTGAGAAAGAAAATTTCGACGGCATTTGAATCTGAACTTTGGAATCCTAGCCAAGGTCTTTATCGAGATGGAAAGCCGTTTCAGACAACGATTAAGCCTAGCCAGTGGTTGCCTGCTGATAAGGAAATCGAGACATTTTCGACGCAGGTTAATACTCTTGCGGTTTCCTGTGGTTTGACTTCACCTGAGCGTTCACGGTCGGTAATGAAGGCGGTGTTGGCTCGGAAGGACATGAATTGTCAGCCGTACTTTATGCACTTTGTTTTTGAAGCGATGTTTAAGGCTGGACTATTTAGTTCTGAGGCTGTAAGGCAACTTGATCGGTGGAAAATAGTCCCGGACACCCAATCCTTTTACGAAATGTGGACGGTGGGCGACCTGAGCCATGCTTGGAATGCGACTCCAATGTTTCAAATGTCGGGCCGAATTTTAGGCGTTACTCCTACGAAGCCTGGATTTAAGGAATTCACCATTGATCCTCAACCGATCGGGTTGACGTGGGCAAAGGGCAAAGTACCAACTCCGCACGGTTTGATCGAGGTGGCTTGGAAAACTGTCGGCACTCAAATTGAAATGGACTTCTTGGTTCCCCGGAATACAAAGGCGATCGTTGGTGGAAAGGCTTATGGTCCTGGTGAACACAAAGCACACTTCTAGTCTACGATTCAGAGAAATGAGATCAGTAACCTATGATTCCGACACCGCGGACATTAGTGTAGTTTTCAGGTAGGAAAAATGTGCTCATATGCTCAACAACTGTCTGAAATGGTCGACCAACGATCTTCCCACTTTCATTTTGTCGTAGCTCTAGTGGGACGCACAAAAACAAATAGTGCGCTGTATGACAAATATGACACTTCCAAAAATCGAGAAAATCCATATTGTTTTGGTTTGTTTTGCCGCGCTCGACTTCAAGTAGTATTCCAGTTTCACCGAGGGCAAGAAAGTAGTCGGGTCTTAACCGGCTATTTGGATATGATTCAAAGAGCCCCTTCGATTCATTCTTAAACCCTAGCTCTAGGACTTTTTCGAGCATAATACTCTGCACTGCCCCGCTTGTCATATTTGGCTGATTTACTTGGTAAATTTGACCAACAATTTCAGGATGACTTAGGTGGTCCACCAACAAGTCGAAAATCCTCTGGACAGTGCCCCATTCTTCAGACAATTCAAACTGA
>JANPAV010000365.1:0-1685 GCA_031430115.1 Armatimonadota bacterium
CGGAGGGCATCTACCGCTCGTCTTAGTCCATTGGTTAGGGAATCCGGGAAGTCGAAGGTCACCAGTTCCTCGTAGATCGCATCCATGTACTTTAGAATCCGTTCTGCCTCTTCCATTCTTCCCTTTCGGATTTCGTCCAAAGCGAAGCGGCGAACTTCGCTAGCCGCCTCCGTAGCGCCGTGGAGGTACGCCATGGTCTGGGAGCCAAGGGATGCTGGCGAAGGAAGTTCTCGGTTTTGGACGATTGCCATGACGCAGGCCGCTTCGACCATTTCCTTTTCTGTGTCGTGGAGGTAGGAGAGCGAAAGTTCAGGATAGGGTTTCATGAGTCCCCGGACCTCGACCGCTACGGTCATCGCTTCGTCGAGAAGTGCTTGGGATTCATTGAATTGGTGGCGATGGATATGTCGGATGGACTTCGCGCTGAGTTGCCCTAGTTTTCTACATAAAACAAGAATCTTTTCTCTCGCTTGATGAAGTTCGGTGGAGTGAGCGCGGAGTTCTTCCCAGCCAGATGTGTTTGTCACGTATGTTGGGACGGTTATGGAGACGGGGATGATTCGTGTATGGCCCTTTGGGGGCGACTTAACTCTGAAGCTACTCTCCCGGTTCACTCCCAATTTCGATTGATTTCAATCGAAGTCGCTCACCGACCTCTCCTTCAAAAAGAGGTAATTTGGCATAACGCAAGTTTCAGGTTTGGTGCATAAAGCTGAATCGTTGTTCTGAAGGCTCGCAGATTGCCACGATCACATCAACTTCTGTCGGTTGAGGCTGACCCAACGCTTCTCGCCGATGATCACATGGTCCAAGACTTTGATATCCAATAACTTCCCTGCTTCGACAATCTTTGCCGTCACTGCGATGTCTTCGGCACTTGGTTCGGGGTCGCCGCTTGGGTGGTTGTGAGCAACGATAACGCCAATTGCCCCTTCTCTAACTGCTCCCTTAAAAATCTCGCGGAGTCCGACCAGCGAGGCATTTGCGGTTCCAATGTGAATGGTTGTAACTCTCAGGATGACGTTTTTGGCGTCGAGATAGATGGCGACAAAGTGCTCCTGCGTTTCTTGGCGCAAGTCATCCAACAGATCAGCAACGTCGGCGGGGTCGTTGATTGATTCAACTTCCATTTCGCCTCGACCCACAATTCCTACCTTTTGTCCCAAGATAAACATCGCCATTAATCGTTCGGCGGCATCCCGGGATAGATCGAATTCCTTTTGAAGTTCTTCGAGCGAAAGATCGGCAAGCTTGCGCAATTTTCGGTTGGCGAGGAGAAGTTCTCGGGCGACCGGGACCCATCGATCCACGTCATCATCCGTTTTTGAGACAGCGTAAGCCAATAGTTCGGTCGGCATTGCCGCTTTCAGGCCAATTGTCCTTAATCGGGTCAACGTTTCGGAGGTCATGGTTAATTCAAAACTGTGAGCGGAATTTTGGGTTCGGCACCTGGTTCTGTCCATTTACCGTCTTGTTTGAGCAGATTCACTAACTCCATCACACCCTGCTCTTGAGGAATTCCGTTCTTGACGACTTCCCTATTCCGGTAAAGGGTGATCTTTCCGCCTGCCGCTCCGACATATCCGTAATCGGCATCTGCCATTTCTCCCGGACCGTTCACAATGCAACCCATTACGGCGATGTCTAGCCCAACAAGGTGCTTAGTAGCTTCCCTGACTTCCCGC
>JANPAV010000366.1:0-2784 GCA_031430115.1 Armatimonadota bacterium
AATGGAAGAGGTTGCGAAAGCCGATGCGGCTATCAAGGGACTTGGTACGTCTTTTACAGCCATGGACACAATTGAGCGCTTAGTTTTCGAATTAGGTAATACTCTGAGTCCAAAAAGAGCATAAAATAGGAAAGGAGCAAACGGGAGATAAACAATGCCAGAAGAATTTGAAGGTTCCATGGACGATCGGCTGAATCAGCCGCCGGCATTTTTTCCCGAAGAAGAGTTCGCCAATGCCGTCTTTGATGACATGGAGCCAGTTGAGGTTCAGATCGAAGGGATCTACGAAATGGATGTTGATCGTCATCCTCACCGGTTTATTTTCTTAACCGATGGCGAAAAGCGGCTTCCAATTAGCATTGGTTTTCCCGAAGCGAAAGCAATCCTCGATCCGCTTGAAAACGAGACACCTGATCGTCCGATGACTCACGATCTCCTTAAAACGACCATTGAGAAGCTTGGAGCAACGGTTGAACGTGTGGTTATCGATGATCTCTTCCGGGACATTTATTACGCCAAAGTTTTTCTCAGAGTCAATGATGAAGAAATCATCATTGATTCTCGTCCATCGGACGCAATTGCGTTGGCTGTTCGGTTTGAAGTTCCTATCTTCGTCCAATCAAAAGTTTTTGGCTTGGCGCACAAGGACTGAGTAATCTAGTCGTATGGATTTCGTTGCCCGCGCCGCCGAACTTCGGCAAACGCTTGAGCACCATAATTACCGCTATTACGTCCTCGATTCTCCCGAAATTTCGGATACTCAGTTTGACCTCTTATTCCGAGAACTGGTTGAACTAGAAACAACTCATCCCGAACTCAAAACGCCAGACAGTCCTACTCAGCGAGTTGGAACATTGCCAATATCGGGCTTTACACCCCATCAACACCTCGTACCGATGTTGTCTCTTGACAACGCTTTTGGCGAAGACGAACTCAGCCAGTTTGATGAACGGATCAAACGATTTTTAGGCATTACCGAAGAAATTGAGTACTTCGCAGAAATGAAGTTTGACGGTGCCTCGATGTCACTGACCTTTGTTGATGGTCTTCTGACCACAGCTACAACCAGAGGCGACGGTACAACGGGAGAAAATGTAACCGCGAACGCGCGGACGATTCGCGGAATACCGTTAACGCTTCGCGAATCTCTTCCGGGCAGAATCGAGGTTCGGGGCGAGGTCGTCATGCTTAAGTCAGTCTTCCATCAATTGAATGAAGATAAATTAGCCAAGGGCGAACAACTATTTGTCAATCCGAGAAATGCCGCCAGCGGAGGGCTACGTCAACTGGATAGCCGCTTGACAGCAGTAAGGAAACTGAATTTCTTTGCCTATGGGGTTGGGGCCATCGAACTAGGACTTCCACCAAATGACTTAATCGAAAAACAATCGACAGCCCTGGCCCATCTCAAGGAACTCGGATTTGCCATTCGATCTGAAATCAAGGTGTCGACCGGGATCAAAGAAATTATTCAATTCATTGATGAAATTGGTAAAGAGAGGCCAAATCTGCCCTTTGGAATTGATGGTGTGGTTGTGAAGGTCAATCGCAAGGCTCTGCAATCTGACCTTGGTAACACTGCCCGTGGACCTCGATGGGCAATTGCTTACAAATATCCAGCAGAGCAGGCTTTTACGAAGCTAAACAGTATTTTTGTTCAAGTTGGTCGAACTGGGAACATCACGCCAGTTGCCGATCTCGAGCCAGTTTTCGTTGGAGGCGTGACGGTAAGTCGTGCGACGCTGCATAACTTTGATGATCTCGAAAGAAAGGATGTTCGGGAAGGTGACACGGTCATCGTTCAGCGAGCAGGAGACGTGATTCCTGAGGTTGTAGGTCCTGTGCTCGACAAACGCCCGGCGAATGCGGTTAAGCCACTTCCACCAGTTGTATGTCCGGCATGCGAAACGCTATTGGTACGGCAAGAGGGACTGGTCTTTTTAAAGTGTCCGAATACAAAAGGATGTCCAGCACAAGTTAGCTCGGCACTTAAACATTTTGTTGGACGCAAAATGATGGACATTGAAGGACTCGGAGAAAAGCAGATTGATCGACTTCTAGAAGTCGGCTATTTGACCGATATAGCCTCAATTTATCGACTTCACCAGAAGAAATCCGAAATGCTCGCAATGGACCGAATGGGCGATCAATCCGTGGAGAACCTGCTTGCCGCAATCGAAGAATCGAAGACTCGTCCCCTACCTCGCTTGCTCTTTGCGCTAGGAATCACCGATGTTGGGGAGCGGGGCGCTCAAGACCTAGCTCGGTCATTTGGCACCCTTGAAAAATTGAAACAGGCTAAGTACGATGATCTGATTCAACTTGAAGGAATTGGAGGCAAGACGGCTAGCTCGATCGAACTATGGTTCGAGGACGAAGACAACCTTAGAGTAATCGAAGAACTCCTGACTGCAGGAGTTGCTCCAGTCGAAGCTGAGGCACCCCTAAGCGATATCTTTGAAGAGCAAACATTTGTTTTTACTGGAAAGCTTGAGAAGTTCACTCGTGAAGACGCCGAGGCGACCGTGATGAAAATGGGTGGCAGGGCCGCCGGTTCAGTATCGGCGAAAACGAATTACGTTGTTGCCGGACCTGGTGCAGGATCAAAATTAGTCAAAGCAGAACAGCTCGGAGTTGCTGTAATGACCGAAGAAGAGTTTCTCGCGATGCTGCCTGAGGGCGCACTTTAGTGCATTTCTATAAGCAAACGATAGACGATTCACCAGTCAACTTGTCGCGCATAGCCAATAGTGGCCAGATGTTTCGGTGGAAGGAAATTGTCGG
>JANPAV010000367.1:0-2700 GCA_031430115.1 Armatimonadota bacterium
CCCTTTGATTTTACGTGACCATCCATATAACTCAAGGTGAACCTGGTTCCGTGAGGCGACACGAAGTGTGGATTCTTCGAGTGGCTACCGTTATTAGACGAAGTACCGTCTGCAATGCCGTAACCTCGGATCGGGTCGCGAAGAAACGGCTGTTGACTTGGCTCCTTTACTTCCGAATTCTTCAACACGCGATTACCGGTTGAGAATTTGGGAATGACGCCTCGGAGCGATAAGGAGTGAACATATGACATTTTCCCACTCAAGCCTTCTTGGGTCGGCTGAATTCCCCCTTGATCCGTAGGACACCTATAGGTGCCATCTTGTTTTGCGTATTCCATCGTTACATCCATGAAATGTTTAGCACTCGGCTGACCGTCGAAAGTGTAAAAGGGTGGTAAACAGTCGTTTGAGTCCGCAGAGTAAAGGATTGAAGCCATCGATACATGTTTGATGTTTGACAAGCACAAGCCCTCTTTAATCTCCCGAGTGGAATCCATATAAGCGAAAAGAAAGATCATCGCACCCGTTGCGACTGCGACCAGTACAGCAAAAAGCTTTAGCGCCATTCGCCCTAAGTTGCCCTTTCTTTCTTTGCTAGAGATATTCATAGGTCAGCCGTTTAATTATATGGCTTTCATAGGTCGGCGGTATAGTTTTCTTTCTTGCGTTTGACATGTCCGTCGAGGAAACTGATGTTGAATCCCTGATCGTCGCCATGAAGTGATTGGGGGATGCCGACTTTGGTTCCTCGGATAGGGTCGCGAAGATAGGAGACGCTGGCTGGATCAGGAACCGTCGATGGTTTGAGAATGCGCGAGCCCCGGTCAAAGTTAGGAATGGATTTCTTGAGGGCGTTTGTGTGAACGTACGTCATGTCGAGAACTTTTGTTGGCCAGTCTTCTAGATGGTCGCCTGGTTCATAGATTGCGGTATCGAAAGGGCATCGAAACACATATTCACTTTTCGTGTACTGCATCAAGTCGGACATGAATTTTCTCTCATTTGTCTGCCCGTCAAAAGTGAAATTGCCCGGGAAGGTCTCGTTGTTATCTTCGGCATACAAGATTCCGGCTAACGTGATTTGCTTTAGGTTTGAAATACAAACGGCCCTTTTTGAATCAATTTTTGAATGACCACCAAAGGGAAAGGCGAAATAAAGGGCGCACACTAAAATCTGGAGGACGACTACCCCATAAACCAATTGGATACCGCAGCCATTCTTGGGTTTTTGGGAATGCATGAGATCACAAATCTGAGTTGATGTTTGGGGATTTGATGTACTTGGCGTGCATATCGAGATAGACCGTTACGAATCCTCCGCCATGGGGTGAAAGGAAACCGTTGTTTTGGTTATCTTTCGCGGTTCCGTAGCCTCGAATGGGATCACGCAGGTACGGCACTTTGCCCTGATCCGGCAACTTCGAAAGATTCAAAAATCTCTTGTTTTCGGAAAAATTGGGGATGACTCCACGCAAGGACAAGCAATGAACATAATCCATCGTGCCAGGGATTCCTTCTTCGGTTGGAGTGGTGCCTTTTTCGTTAATATTTGTTTGCTCTTGGGGGCAAAGCAACATGTCTTTGTTCTTGGTGTACGGGAAAATTGCCTCCATGTATTTGGTTTGGCTCTCAATGCCATCGAACGAATAACTGATTGGTATCGCTTCATCGTTGTCGGAGGCGTAGATTGCGGTCGCAAGACCGAGTTGCTTTAGGTTCGAAATGCAACTGGACTTAGGTGATCCTTTGCCGTCGCTGGTATACACAGGAAATAAAATTGCACCAAGACATGCGAATAGCATTAAGGCACCAAGGATCTGCCAAGCCAGTCGGTAGCCGTTTAGTTTAGGTCGCTGTTCGTTCATGGTTATAGGTCCTTGTTGACTTCGAGTTTTACTGATTTAACGTGCGTATCGAGGTACGAAACTCCGAAGGTGCTGCCGTGAGATGATGTGAATCTTGCACCATCTTTGTTTTCATAGCCACGAATGACGTCTCTCATGTAGGGTGTCTTTGCCGGATCCTTGACCGATGACTCACTGAGCAATCGCTTGCCTTCGGAAAAGTCTGGAATGGCACCTATGAGGGAGAGACAATGGGCGAAGTCAATTTTCCCCGGAATTCCTTCGGTTGATGGGCTTGACTGCTTATTCTCGCGAACATTTCCGAGTTCTACGGGGCAAATGTACATCTCGTCATTCCTCAAGTAAGGACGGTTGGCGACCATAAATGCTTTCTGCTTTTCGACCCCGTCGAACGAATAATATGGCGGAAAGTAGTCGTCATTGTCGGAGGAATACATCGCCATGGAAGTCATGATTTGCTTTTGGCGTGATATACAGCTGGATTTTGGATTGTAGCCTTGTCTTCCGCAAGAAAACAAAGCTGGAACGAACATTCCGAGCCCGCAAATCCCGAGTACGATAGCCCAAAGCAATATCACTCCGGTGCTTGGCTTCATTGGCTTTGCATACTCTTTGGGAAAATCGCTCACGATGAACTCATTATACGAATCCCATTCATAATTGAGGGAATGAATGTTTTAGTTCTCGGTGGAACCCAATTTATCGGACGAGCGATTGTGCAAGAGCTTTTGAACCGCAAGCACTCCGTCACTATCTTCCATCGCGGCAAAACCGGAGCGGATCTCTTTCCGGAGTGCGATCATATCCTTGGCGACCGAAACACCGATCTTGCCTT
>JANPAV010000368.1:0-4149 GCA_031430115.1 Armatimonadota bacterium
CGGGCGTAATCTTGAATCGGCCCGTTCGTCTGCATACTTTGGATAGTATACGAGTCAAAATATACAGAACGCACTTATGATAACAACAACTATTGCAACTTTGATCATGGGAGGATTTCAATCGACCAACATTGACTCCTATTTACCAACCAGTTTTAAGGACATTTCCTTCAATATTTCGTTAACCAAGAGGCTGCCAAAAGAGCTTCAAAAGATAGACCAGTCGTTTGTAGTTCAGTATTCCCAACTGGATTCTGCCCTTTTTAGGGGCAAAGAGCCCTTCAAACTTCGAATTGATGCTAAGTCAGAAGACACCGCAGGGATCACGATCACAAACGGTGGACGTAAGCTAATCAAAGTTCCGGTCTTGCGAATAAACCTTAAGCAGGATGTTTCCAAACAACCAGGTCAGCGACAGACTCTGATGGATTTTGTTGTCCTAACCCCTTCGGCGGCCCACAATTTTTTGAACGCAAAATTCGTTCGATTTGATCGCGAGTCTGGGAATCCTGTTTTCGACCTAACTTTCCCATCCGATCTGGACTATCCGGTTCGCCATCGAGTTTGGATTGACAAATCATCAAAGTACATGGTCAAACGCGAGTGGTATGGATTGCAGGGCCAGCTTAGAGCTACATTCCTGTATTTGGATCCAACTACGGTGAAAGGCATTACTGTTCCCACGATCATGAAAGTTATGAACTCGGAAAACAAGCTAGCTGCCGAGTCAAAGTACTTAAACGTAAAAGTCAACGACGGGATCGCAGATTCCGTTTTCGACTTCTAATCTGAAAAGCATTGATCAATCTCAAATAATGAAATTGGATGCAATCTGATGATTGCATGATGAATAGATCTCAGTAGGCGTCTAATAAATTAGCAACTCAGAAAAAATGAAGTTGTCGGTCAGTCAAGCACAGAATGCTTCTGAGCCATTCCAAATCCCCTCCCCAAAACAAGCCGGTTCGCAAGAACCGGTTTTGTTATGTTGGGGTAGCCCTGGGATAAAATGAGGTTATGACCAGCAAGTCATCTACCGTTCAGGAGTATTTAAATGAGTTGACCGAGGATCGGCGAACTGCAATCCAAACTGTTCGTGATGAAATCTTGAAGAACCTCAATCCTGGTTTCGAAGAGGGAATTCAATACGGAAGTATCGGTTACTACGTTCCTCACTCAATTTATCCAAAAGGGTATCATTGCGACCCAAAACAGCCGCTCCCATTCATTGGTCTCGCATCCCAAAAAAATCACATGGGGGTCTATATGTTTTGCCTCTACACCGATCCAGCAGTGATGGCTGACTTTGTCGAAAAATATCGAGCAACCGGCAAAAAATTAGATATGGGCGCAAGTTGCGTGAGGTTCAAGAAACTGGAAAACCTACCGATTGAACTTATAGGAGACGTTGTGGCTCAAATTTCAGTTGAGAAATTTATTGCAACATATGAACAGCAGCTATGGAACTCTAAAAAGAAGTAGATCCAATGCTATCCCTTCCCGCCCTTTCCGGGCTTCTTTGGGTCACTTGGCAAGGCAACAAGCATCTCGGGCATTAGGACATTTTGTGGTTGAAATGGTAATGGCGACAATATGAGGCAGTCCAAGGCTACGTCTGTTGAAGTCGTGCCAGTTAACTCCACAGTAATATCTGTCCTGATATTCGGAAGTCGTGTCGCGCCACATTGATACCATGCAAAGCCGCTGCCATATGGACTCATCGGCGGCCCCACAAGGGTCAAAAGTTGTCCCGCCACTTTCACCCGGATGTTCGCCTTATCGGCTGGATTTGGAATTCGTGCCGCAATCCACAAATCCATCGTGGCGGTCGAGCGTTGAGGAACACTAAGTTTTGCGCTAATGAGCCCAGTCGCAGCACCAAGCGGAGTCTTCACACTCAAACTAGCCCCATTACTGCACCCTGCATCATTTTGAACCTCACTGAAAAGGTGTGCATTTGTAGATTCAAATTCTGCCCAAACAGAGCCAGAAAGCGTGGCTGAAAGGGCTCTCATGACCTTTTTGGCCATCGTGAATCCTCGGCTCGGAGACTCAATCATCAGTGCCTTAAATGTCCTGAAATCGATTAATTCTGTCGTCGTATCAATCCTCTTACTTGCCGCTAACGTAAACAACTGCCCAATTTCTCGTTCCAAACGCAATACTTCTGGCACGGGCACCGGAAAACCAGTGGCTCCAGTGATAGAAACAGGCGAATGGTCGAGTTCGATTTTCAATCCAGTTTTGGTAACCGTTACGATCGGTGGCAATGATCCAAGACCTTTAACCGTAGCAGTTCCCGGACTAGGCAAAAGGAAATCCATGGTCGTTCTTGGTCCATTAGCCCAAATAACGTATGTCGGATTTTTTCCATCGGAAATCTGATATCCGCTGATGTCAGGTCCTAGATCAAGCCTATTGCCATCAGCGGGTGAAGGAAGCCAAAGCAGGTTGCCTTGAAGCTTCTGAACAAAAGCCGGGTTTGTGGCATTAACCGGGAAATATAATGCCGTCGGTCGAGTCTCAGGTTTACCAAGACTCAACTTTGCAATCTTTGGCATATCTTCAGGCTTGCCCGCCTTGACAAACAGCCCTCTGATTCCGAAAGTATTCAAATCATCAATTACGGCCGGTTGGTCAAGGTCTGCAGAGTAGGGAACATCCACCGCAAAAACCGGACCAGGAGATCTACTACGAAGATTGGAACTCATTGCACCAGACAATGAATTCAAAAGGCCCGAAGGCGTGAACTTGTTGAGGTGAACAGAAAGCCCGGTCAGTTCATTCTCAGGATTTTCAAAGAACCAACTCCATCCAGTCCAATCCTGAAAAATAGGAACTGACGAAGCCTTGCGAATCGATCGAATGATCCGGTGAACTCGCCGGACTCTAGTCTTACTGATCGTTTCGGCGACATCACTCCAAAATGTGGATCGCTTGGTGTTGTCGACCGGAAGAATCAAATTTCGCTTTGAACTAAAAATCCCCTTAACTCCTCGATTTCCGTTCCAGAGGGGAATCAGCTGCGATGCCTCATCAAAGTTTTCAATGTCTGACGCTTGAAGGCTCCAAGCCTGGGACATCGAAGTAATGTTTTGATACTTTTCTGCAAGGAATTCTGCGAATTCAGCCTTAAAAATCGGGCTAGTTGGCATGAATCCATTATCTTGGTTCACTAAAGTTGGCGTACTGCCCAGAGGATTAATAATGCCTCGAAGTCCGGGCTGATTCCCCATAATCCGAATTTGCCGAAGGATTTGGTCTCGTCGTTCATCCAGTCGCTCCCAAAGGTCTTCCATTTCAAGGGATTCACCTTTGGGATAAATGAGAACGACTTGAGGGGTATCAGATACCGCTTTAACGTCTGTAGTTAGAACTCCGTTCAAAACATCAACATTTTTGAATGAAACGACCGAACCGTCTCGAGCCAATGCAACGATTACCAAGGCTGACGAAGCACCGGGCAAGTTCGCGGTTATCTTCTGCGGATTCTGAATGTTGTTGATTCGGTAGTACTGAGGCTGAACAATAATGCCTTTCGCGTTCGGCAGGGTTGAGTTCACCGTAAAGAAGAAGTTCGAATCACCCATTTTGGTGGCAACTTCCTTCCAAGAACCAGAAGCAGGAATCTCTAAGTTGAAATTTTTAATGCCAGCCGCCATTGCTTCTGGAATTTGTTTTGAATTAGCTTCAACTTGCAACCCGACCGGGACGTAATCGTTGCCTCCCCAGTTCAACTGGAGTTGATTGCCGACCGTCCAATTGGACGCGATCGTTAAAAATGCTATCAGACTGTTTGCAACCACAATGCGACTTTACCTACCTACTAGGTACCCTTATAACTGTGAGAATTGCTGAACCTTCGCTCGAAAACCTATGTATCAATACTATTCGAGGCCTTTCGATTGACGCGGTTCAGAAAGCAAATAGCGGACATCCTGGTTTACCGATGGGTGCTGCGCCAATGGCTTTCGCCTTATGGACCAGACACCTTCGATTCAATCCCACCAATCCCCATTGGTTCGATCGCGACCGCTTCATTCTGAGCGCAGGGCACGGATCGATGCTTTTGTACTCTCTCCTACACCTTACAGGATACGACGTTTCTCTCGAAGATTTGAAACAATTTCGTCAAGCGCATAGCAAAAC
>JANPAV010000369.1:0-18540 GCA_031430115.1 Armatimonadota bacterium
CAAACGCCTGACGGTCGAGGAATGATCAATATTCTTGCCGCTGACAAGCTGATGTTGAGCCCGAAACTGTATTCCACGTTCCTTTTGTGGATGCTCAGCGAGCTCTATGAAGTTATGCCTGAAGCCGGTGACCTCGAACAACCAAAATTAGTCTTTTTCTTTGATGAAGCGCATCTCTTATTTACCGATGCTCCGAAAGCGCTTTTGGAGAAGATCGAGCAAGTTGTTCGCCTTATTCGATCCAAAGGAGTAGGAATTTTCTTCGTAACTCAGCACCCGCTGGATATTCCAGACACAGTCCTAAGTCAGCTAAGCAACCGAGTACAGCACGCCCTTCGAGCCTTTACGCCTCGCGACCAGAAGGCGGTACGAACTGCGGCGGAGACATTCCGAAAAAATCCGAAGTTTGATACCGAAGAAGTCATCACTCAACTTGGTATTGGCGAAGCCCTGGTCAGCGTGATGGATACCGACGGAACTCCTACGGTTGTAGATCGAGTGTTCATCAAGCCTCCTCTGAGCCGCCTCGGAGCAATAACCCCCGACGAACGAACGCGATGCATCAACGCCTCACCATTGGTCACCAAATATTCCGAAACCATTGACCGGGAAAGCGCATACGAGAAATTAATGAATCGAGCTGCGCAAATTGAGCAAGAACAAGCAGCCGAGCAAGAGTCTCAGCCTGAGCGTCAGGCACCTGCGAGGAGAACAGACTCCATCTTTGAGTCGGTTATCAAGTCGACGATGAGAGCGGCTGGTTCGCAATTTGGTCGACAGATCATCCGAGGGGTCCTCGGGGGTCTTTTCGGAAAGAGACGTTAAGTCAATTCGGCCGAAAGACGTACAATAGAAGGATCATGTCAACTTTGGAGAGTCTCATCCATGCTCATCCAAGAAATCAGGGCACTCCCCTCAATCTGGATCGAATTGAAGGCTTGATCGTTAACCGAAGCGCGGTCGAGCGTCGGGCTGCGACCCTCGGCGGACGAAGAACCGTCAAAAAGGAATGGCAAGCCGCATGGCTTCTCCAAGCGATTCGATGTATCGACTTAACCGCTCTCAGCGGAGATGATACACCAGGCAATGTTCATCGACTTTGCGCAAAGGCTAAACAACCCGTTCGACAAGACTTGCTCAATTCGTTGGGCGTCGAAGGAATCACTACTGGCGCAGTTTGTGTCTACCACCATTACGTGGTGGACTGCGTTCGAAACCTCGAAGGAACCGGAATTCCAGTCGCCGCAGTCTCGACTGGCTTTCCCGCCGGGCTGTCTCCGATGCGCGAACGCTTAAACGAAATCAAGGCTAGCGTAGCCGCTGGAGCCGACGAAATCGACATTGTCATCACTCGAGGCAATGTACTGCGAGGAGATTGGAAAGCACTCTATGACGAAATGCAAATGTTCCGCGAGGCGTGTGGAGATGCCCATGTCAAAGCCATTCTTGCCACCGGCGAACTCGGAACGTTGACCAACGTCGCCAAAGCAAGCATGGTGTGTATGATGGCTGGCGCGGATTTCATCAAGACCTCAACCGGCAAAGAGCCAGTCAATGCGACGATACCGTTCGGGCTGGTTATGACCCGGATGATCCGCGAATACCACGAAGAAACCGGAATCAAGATAGGTTTTAAACCTGCTGGAGGAATCCGAACCGCCAAGCAGTCGCTCGACTTCCTAATCCTGATGAAAGAAGAACTGGGCAACGAATGGATGCAGCCCAACCTGTTCCGAATGGGAGCAAGCAGCCTTCTTTCCGATATTGAGCGACAGCTCGAACATTTTGTCACCGGCCGATACTCGGCCTATAACCGCCACCCAATGGGATAACAAATGAGCAAAGTCGCCGACATCTTAGACACTTTGGACTATGGTCCTGCCCCTGAGGCGGTTAACCTTGCCAACGAATGGCTAGACGCCCATGGTCGAACTTTTGGTTTTTATGTAAACGGAACGTGGCTGGAAGCCGATTCCCACTTTGCATCCTACTCGCCGTCAACGGGCCAAGAAATTGCCCAGATAGGACAAGCGTCTACTGCTGTGATTGACGAAGCCGTAAAGGCCGCAGCCAAAGCCCAAACAAACTGGATGTCAATTGGTGCGACCGCCAGAACCAAATTCATGTACGCCTTGGCACGTCAAGTGCAGAAACATGCGCGTCTTTTTGCTGTTTTGGAATCCTTAGATAACGGCAAACCAATCCGAGAAACACGCGACATAGACATTCCTTTAGTTGCAAGGCACTTTTATTATCACGCTGGCTGGGCAAAGGTCATGGAAGCCGAGTTCCCCGATTACGAGCCTGTCGGAGTTTGTGGTCAAATCATTCCGTGGAACTTTCCACTCCTCATGCTCTCCTGGAAAATCGCGCCTGCACTGGCGATGGGAAACACCGTTATTTTGAAACCGGCGGAGTTCACATCCTTGACCGCGTTGCTATTTGCCGAGATCTGCCACCAAGTTGGCATTCCAAAAGGGGTTGTCAACATCGTCACCGGCGATGGCGAAACTGGCAAAGCGATCGTTGAACATCCTGGAATTCAGAAGATCGCCTTTACCGGCTCAACTGAAGTCGGCAAGATCATTCGTCAAGCTACCGCCGGTACCGACAAGAAGCTTTCTCTCGAACTTGGTGGAAAATCTCCTTTTGTTGTTTTCGAAGATGCTGACCTAGATTCAGTTGTCGAAGGTATTGTCGACGCTATCTGGTTCAACCAGGGCCAAGTTTGCTGCGCAGGATCACGACTCCTTGTTCAAGAAGGCGTTGCAGAAAAGCTTTACGCCAAGATTCGGCATCGAATGGACTCCTTAAGGGTTGGCGATCCCCTGGATAAGGCAGTGGATATTGGTGCCATTATTGACAAGGTTCAGCTTGATCGGATCACCGAATTAGTCCAACAAGGCGTAACCGAAGGTGCAACCTTACATCAACCAAAATGTACATTCCCATCCGGCGGTTGGTTCTATCCTCCTACCCTTTTAACCAATGTAGAGCCCGCAAGTACAGTCGCCCAAGTCGAGATTTTTGGTCCCGTTTTGGTCGCAATGACTTTTCGAACTCCGGCCGAAGCGGTGGCACTTGCGAACAACACCGTCTACGGTCTTGCGAGCTCAGTTTGGACACAAAACCTCGATGTTGCCCACGACATTGCTGCGAAGATCAAAGCCGGTACCGTTTGGATTAACTGCACAAACCAATTCGATGCAAGCGCAGGCTTTGGCGGATATCGAGAAAGCGGATTCGGTCGAGAAGGTGGTCGAGAAGGACTATTTGAATATCTCAAACCTAAGTTGATCACGGCTAAACCCCAACCGAGCCCCACCGTCCGACCTTCAGAAAAGGGCGGCGATCTCGATAAGACCCACAAACTCTATATTGGAGGCAAGCAGGTTCGCCCAGATTCAGGTTATTCCCTCGCTCTTGAGACATCGAACGGTCTCGTGGAAGTCGCTCGAGGCAATCGAAAAGATATTCGGAATGCTGTGGAAGCAGCCGATCCTGCCTTTACCGCTTGGTCAGGTGCGACTGCATTCAATCGGTCACAAGTGCTTTATTACTTTGCCGAGAACTTTGAGGGTGCGAAGAGCCAAATCATTGATTCTATGACAGCCCTTGGAGCATCAGTGACGGACGCAAACCGAGAGTTTGAGCTCAGTCTTGATCGAATTCTTCACTATGCCGCCATGGCGGACAAGAACGAATCTGAGACTCACCAAGCGCCTCAGCGATCTCTTATTTACACCAGAAAAGAAGCCATAGGCCCAGTCGCAGTCATTGCCCCAGAAGAATCTCCGCTCCTTGGTTGGATTTCAACTTGCCTTCCACTCATTGCAATGGGCAATTCAGTGATCGGAGTTCCGAGCTATGCCAATCCACTGCCTGCACTTGAACTCTATCGGGTAATCGAAGCGAGCGACTTTCCCTCTGGAGTCTGGAATGTCATCACTGGAACGCCCGAAGAACTTGAGAAGACATTGGCTGATCACGATGGAATCATGGCGATTTGGCACTTTGGAAAAAAGGAAGATGGCGAAGCCGTCCAACGAGCTTCGGCAGGAAACCTCAAACAAACATGGTGCCTACTGGGCAAGCATTTAGATTGGTCCGAAACCCCATCTAGAGAATTTCTACGACGAGCTACCCAGATCAAAAATGTGTGGGTCCCTTACGGTGCATAACTAACGTTTAACTATTGAGGCTATTCGACTTGAATGGACTATCATTCTTAACATATTCTTAACGTTCTCTTCATAAAATGAAGTTGAAGAAATACGAACATGCGTATTACAACATTAGGGAAAATTGCCATCCTCCTCATCCTTGTAGGTTGTTTTGTAGGCGTCTATAGATTCCTCGTTCCATCTGCAAACACGGCATCCAATCAAAACCAATCCGGAGTCACTAATCAAAGTGGCGTTCCAACTAACCCAAATAATCCTCAACAAAGTGGAATTAAGATTTCCATTCAAACGAGCGGCACCTACCAAAGCTATGTCGAAAGGCTAGCCCAACAATTATTGAAAGAAAGTACTTTTGTCCACATTAAGGCCCTGCCTCCCAAAGAGTCACGAGATGCCCTTCACTCAATCCTTGAACAATCTAAAGGGAGTCAAAGCGACATCCCAGACATTTGGCTTGCAAGTAGCGATGCCCTTGTCCAGAACTTGAGATCGGCAACGAAAAGTGGAATGCCTTCGCTGGCAAACGTAAACGACACCAGAACATATGCGATTTGGCCACCACAGCCGATGGTACTGCTGTGCAAATCTTCGGCAAAGGATCGGTTGGCGACCATATTTAGCGGTCCAAATCCGCTCGGAAACTTAAAAAGTTCATTTAAGTTCTCGTTCCCTGACCCATTGACTTCGGCAGGCGGACACACGGCACTCGGTTACTGTGCTTGGGCATTCAAGCAACAATCACAGTTCAAAGACTTTGGGTCATATCTAGCCAACTTGAAGAACAACGGTTATCAACCGCTGGCAGCCCCGTCTGGCGGCTTGGCTTCAGAATTTGGGTCTAGCCAACTCGATTTCATCTTCGTTCACAATGCCTTGGCCGATCGCGAAGTAGACAAAAGCGGTGGTAGCCTGAGCAAAGTTGTTCCGGCAGTAACAGTGTGGGAGCGACCATCATCAATTGCCTTAAGACCTTCAGGCGGATGGACTGCAGAAAAAGAGAAGGCACTCCAAGATGTCATCGAATTCCTCCGAAGGAATCCGCCTTATAATGGCTCTGGATCAAACGATGAAGTACAAATTCCTGAGCAAATGGACATCCAAAAGCAAACCTGGGAGAGAGTGTTTGACGGCGGCGCAAGATCAAAGAACATCAACCAGCCAGCGAATTTGCCGATGCATCCACGCTAAGTTGGTTGTTTCGATACAGGAAGAATATTAGCGCGCAACTACTAATAAGGGCCAAAATTCCGCCGAAATAGAGCATTGCTTCCGGTGAAACTTTGGCCCAGAGTGCCCCAGCGATCAAATTGCCAACGAGAGTTGTTATTCCAATCACAAAGTACTGAGCTCCGATAAGCGTCCCCTTAGGAATCTTTGAACCGGCCTTAACCAGAAACGCCTTCGAGATTCCATCCGTTGCCGCTACCGAGAGTCCATAAAGCGCGAACAATGGAATCAGGTTAAGACCGACATTTCGGGCAAACAATAAATAACTCAAACCAAACAAAACCCATCCTCCAACCAAGACTTTCCCCGAACCGATACGGTCCGAAAGGACTCCAAGCGGCGAGGAAGCCAATGCATAGACGAGGTTAAAGAGGGCATATAGCAAGATCACTTGAAAAGGTGCCACACCGTGAAGTCCCGCGTACAACAAAAGATAGGTATCGCTACTGTTGGCTATTCCAAAGAGTCCCAAGACACCCAGAACGGGCCAAATCTCTCGAGGCAACTTCAGAGTAAGTTTGAGCGCTGACTTTGCCTTACTGAGATTGGTTTGAGGTTCTCTAATTAGAAACGTGATTCCAAGAGCAACAAATCCAGGGATTGCAGTGAGAAGCAGGATGTTCCGTAACTCTGACGGGTATTTCCACACCAAACCAGCGCCGATACAAACTCCGACAAAAGCACCGGCAGTATCCATCATCCGGTGGTACCCAAATGCCCTCCCTAAAAGAGCGGGATCAACCGATTCAGCGATCAATGCGTCTCTTGATGAGGTCCTGATCCCCTTGCCTACTCGGTCCGCCAGGCGACAAACGACAACCATCGGCCAACTTATCGCCAAACCAACCAATGGTTTGGCCAAAATGCTAATTCCGTATCCCCAGCGGATGTACGGAACCCTTTTCCCCGCTTTATCGCTATGGATGCCAGACCACAACCGAAGAATGGCTATAACAAGCCCTGCGAGCCCTTCCATTAGGCCAAGGCTCCATGATGGGGCGCTTAGGGTGCCCACAATAAACAACGGCAGGATTGGGTATGCAAGCTCAGAAGCGACATCCGCCCAAAAACTAATCCAACCCAAAGTCTTGACGGAGGTTGGTAGGGCAACTTTAGGCATGGGTTCTAGTCTATCTAAGTCAAAGAAATCGTGAATAATAAATATAGATGTACGTTCCCAACTATGTGCCCGAGCCCGAGCAAATTCCAGGAAGCGTTACAAAGATCGCCTATGCCGATCGCCTCCAGTTTATTCGGCACGTCCTCTATCGATTCCTTGGATCAATAGGATGCATAGTTGGATTTGGTCTCCTGATACCGAAAGGATTCGTACCTATGCCGTGGCCAGCCACGGCGGGACTCTTTATCCTCCTCATTTTGATTAGCGGCATCCGGACTTTAATGAGGGGGACGGATCTTGAGCCAAAATTAACAAGTTACACCTTGCCGATAGTCATTGTTGCTTTTGCCTTCGCCACAAGATCATGGACCGCAAACGGTTTTCCAGCGTGGTCAATTCTTGCGGGTATTTCCTGCTTTGGAATCTATTCATTGGTTTGTGGTCGAGACTTTAGTTTCGTTGGTGGGTTCACCTTATCGCTCATTGTTTCTAGCGTCCTAATCGCGTTCGTCATGGTCAAAGAAGGCATGCCGAGCCAAGAAAGCGCCCAAGCCCTGCTGTGGAACGCGGGAGGGCTGTTCTATCTCGTCTACGATTTGGCCGCTATGCTATCTCGAAGAAAATCAAAAGAATGTTGGGCGGCGGTCGTAGACCTGTACCGTGATGCTTTTAACTTCATGGGCTATTTCCCAAGGGTTCTTATTCACTGGAATCGCCACAGAATTCTCAATGATTTGTCAATTGACAACCCGTTCCGAAACTAATCGAGATACCAGAATTGTGTTTGAACAGCATCAAAATGAAACGAATTGAAATCGAATCCGTCATACTTACCGTTATCGGACGCGGCACATGAACGCACTTACTTTACTATCTGCATTTTTGACATTACACAGCGCAGGGGCTCAAAAGAACCTCAGCATGGACGTATATCGGGTTACCGGTGGCAACAAAGTTCTGGTTAAGAACGGTGATGCCCTTACCGGGGATGTACAATTTCGAGCCAACATTCAAACTGACCACCCAATTCAGGCAGTCGAGTTCTATGTTGGAGATGACCTTCGTGAAAGCGACGGAAGTACCCCCTATGAGTTTAAACTCGATACCCTCGCAGAAGAAGATGGCAACATCAAGCTTAGATTCAAGGGATTCACCAGCGAAGGGCAAAACGTTGAAAAAGCCTTCACCTTAACCATCGACAACGGTGTCAGCAAAGGCGCCGATTTCCACGTCGAGAAAGGCAATGCCTTCATGACGGAAGGAAAGTACGACGATGCGATTACTGAAGGCAGAATTGCTCAAAAGGCTGACAAGGCTTCCCTTGGCGCAAGAATTTTGCTTGCACGAGCAAACTTTGGCAAAGGCATCTACGATAAAGCTCAAAAATTTGCCGAAGACGCGCTTGAAATTGACAAGACCAATCGACCCGCAAAGGAAGTCATTATTTCATTGAAAGTGCAACAAGCCTTTAATTCGGTTTCCCGAACTTCTGAAGACCGAAAAGAAGTAATCGATTCGATCAAGAAAGGTCTTGCAGAAGCAATCAAGTACCGAGTAGCTCTTCTCAATGAAGATGTCGAAAGACTTTCAGCTAATAAGATGTCACTCGAGTATTTAGATGCTGCCATTCGTGCAAGACGATATTCACTTGTTTCCGATTCCTTGGCAATGGAATTGAAATCAAGCTTTAAGAACAACGAACTCAACAATCGATTGGTTTACGCCTACCTAATGACAAATCAAGTAACCAAAGCCGATGACATTTTGAAAAATGTCAAAAAGTTTGGTGAGTTTGACGGCTATGGATTCGCACTCAACGCGCTTGTTGCTACCGAGAAAGGAAGCGACTCAACCGCTGATGACATGATCAAAGAGGCACTCCTCAATTCTCCTGATAGCCTCGGACTGAAAACCGCTCAAGCATACATTGCCTTAAAGCGAAACAGCCCACGATCACTAGCCGATGCGTCAAACTCGCTGTTGAAAGAAAATGAGACGCGATCAGAAACTTTCTACTTTGCCGCCGCCCTAAGCAACAGACTCAAGCGAATCGAACTCGGACGAAAGTATTTCGAGCGAGCCCTGAAGGCCGACGCGTCCGATCATGATATGTACATTGAACAAGGTAATGAAGCAATTTCCTTGGCCCTGATGACCGGTGTGACCGCAAGGGACAAGGATTTCCAATTGGATTACGCTCGCGCAATGTTCGACTTGGCGCTTATGTGCCGAGACAATAGTGCTCAAGCCCTTTCCGGAATTGCCATTGCTTCGATGTTCAAAAAAGACTCGAAGGAAGCCATTAGTTACGCTGAAGCTGCAACAAAAGCAAGTCCTGGCTATGCAGCCGCTTGGTACACCTACGCCGCAGCGCTGAGCTACAAGCAAATGGATGCTCGAGCCGCTTTGGCCAAAGCCCAACAGCTCGACGAAAGAAACCTCAAAGGCAGATCCATGCCGAACGCTGATCTCGTGTTCAGCTACTACAATACGACTGGTCGAACTCCAGTTATTTCAGCTCCTTCCAGAGGGTGATCAAAGATAACAGGTCAAGGTTAAAGCCTTGACCTGGGTATCATTCTAGTTCTGTCGGGGCGTAGCGCAGTTGGTAGCGCGTTTGCATGGGGTGCAAGAGGTCGCACGTTCGAATCGTGTCGCTCCGACCAATTTTCTCCCCAAAAGTCATGAAGGTCGTTTTCGATGTCGGTAAAGTTCTCGCCCATGCTCACATGCAATGGAAAGATGCTTTAGCAGCAAGCAAATTTGCACACAACGAATCCAAGTTGCTTCAGAAATTTCTCTACGATTTGCCCGAATATTTGCCATATGAAGGTGGCCAAATTTCAGAGGAAACTTATCTCATCGCCCTTGCAAAAGAATTCGGACTTCGAGATCTCCAAGAAGCCAAACACCTCCACGAAAGCATCATTGGTGACGAGTATCCGGGTGTTGCTGAAATAGTCCAAGAACTGAACCAAAAGGGTATTGAGACGGCAACTCTCAGCAACAACAACCCTATTCATTGGGCATGGTTTACCGGATCCGGTAATTATCCGGCAATCGAAGGAATTCAACATTTAGTAGCAAGCTTTCATTTGGGTCTTTTCAAGCCCGATCCAGCAATATTTCCGAAGTTCTGTGACTTTCTAGGTTGGGACAAATCCGAATTGGTATTCCTGGACGACGCAGAAAAGAATATTGTTGCTGCCAGGAACGCCGGCTGGGTTGCTCACATCATTACCGACGACGAACCAAAGGCTACTCAGATAAGGCGAATCCTTAATTTGAATTAAGGAGCAGGTCGCGAACGGCGAGGGCAATCTTTTCTGACGCTTTTCCGTCGCCATACGGGCTTGATGCCTTTGCCATCGAATCGTAAAGCGTAGGCTCGTTAAACAGCTTCCTTCCAAACTCTAGTACCGCCGCAGGATCGGTGCCAATCAGCCGAGCGCAACCCGCAGTTACACCTTCAGGTCGCTCAGTTGTTTCACGCAAAACCAAGAGCGGCTTGCCAAAGCTTGGAGCCTCTTCCTGGACTCCGCCCGAGTCCGTGAAGATGAAAGTAGAACGCTCAATGAGCTTAACAAACTGCTCGTATTGCGGCGGCTCGATGAGATCAATTCTTGGATGATCACCCAAAAATTCATTCAATACTTTCCGAACGTCCGGGTTCTTGTGCATTGCAACCACTAAATGCGAATCACCGTGTTCATCGATCAGCTGACGAGCGGCCCTTGCAACCCCTGCCATCGGCTCTCCCCAATTTTCTCGCCGGTGCATTGTCATCAGAATGAGTCGACCGTCAAAATCGGGATACCATGTTTGAGGCACCAGTTTAGCCACCTGAAGGACGGCATCAATTCCCGTATTTCCAGTCACAAAAACGTCGGCCTGATTAACTCCTTCGTCGAACAAATTTTTTGCCGCTAATTCGGTCGGAGCATAATGTTGCCGTGCGACGAGCCTTGTAGCTTGTCGATTAAACTCTTCAGGAAAAGGATTGTGAATGTCGTGGGTTCGTAACCCAGCCTCTACATGTCCAAAGGGTATTTGCCGGTAAAAAGCGACCAAACTAGCAATGAAAGTCGTAGTGGTGTCTCCCTGAGCAATGACAAAGTCAGGTTTCGATTCCTCGAACGCCGAGTCAAGGGCTAAGATCATTCGAGAAGACATCTCCGCTAAGCTTTGCCCGTGCTTCATGAGTCCCAGATCGATATCTGGCTGAATTCCAAATGTCTCAAAGACTTGATCAAGCATCTCGCGGTGCTGCCCCGTCGATATAAGCACCGTCTTGATTTCGTCAACATCCCGAAGAGCCTGAACGACTGGCATTGATTTGATGCAATCCGGGCGAGTTCCAACGATAACAGCTACGGTCTTTTTAGCCATGATTCTATTTAAGTTCGGCAGCTGCCATTTCTGGGTTCAACATTCGCTCCACGATGTGGCAGTAAATATGATAAAGAGCTAAGTGTGACTCCTGCACATGCATGGTCTGACTACTTGGAACAACAATCGAATAATCGGATAGTTCAGCCATCTTGCCACCAGTCCCACCAAGCAATCCAATATTGATCATTCCAAATGCTTTAGCTGCTTCCATGGCAACGATGCAGTTCTTCGATCCACCGCTCGTACTGATCGACAAAAGAATGTCTCCGGGGCGACCAAATGCTTCGACTTGCCGAGAGAATATTTCGTCAAATCCATAGTCGTTCGCTCGTGAGGTAATTGTGGAGGAATCGGTTGTCAACGCAAGCGCAGGAAGCGCCTTACGAGCAAATTGCGTCGACAAAGTTGAGATGAATTCCGCCGCCAAGTGCTGAGCATCAGCCGCACTGCCTCCATTGCCACAAATCAACAGCTTGCCTCCATTCGCGAAGCAATCCGCCGTAATTTCTGAAATCTTGATTAAATCTGGAAGGCAATGCTCAATGACCGCCTCCTTCACATTGATGCTCTCACGGAGGTGCTCAATTGCAGTTAAATTCCAGGTATTTGGCATCAAAATCACTCGGGGAACTGTTCAAGTATGGCAGAAAGGTCGGCAATGCTGTCGATGATGAAGTCTGGCGAGCAGTCCTGTTCCGCCTCGCTTGTGGCGCCATATCCAGTTCTGACCAAAATTGTCTTTGCCCCTACCGCCAACCCAAGCTCAATATCGCAAGCCTTATCGCCGACTACGATGCTCGATGCAAGGTCAATATTAAAGTCATTTGCGGCATCTAGTGCCATTCCTACAGCCGGTTTTCGGTGAGAAGAGGGAAGATCCGGGTGGTCGGGGCAAAAATAGTAATGATCGATTGAGGCTCCCCGCGCGTTCAGAAGAACTTCGATTCGGTCATTGACGGCGTGGACGGCATCCTCGTCGAAAAGTCCGCGACCGACTCCCGCCTGGTTCGAAACGCACACAATTCCCCACCCTCTAGTTCTCGCTTCGCTAAGCGCTTTTGCGGCGCCAGGTATGAGTTCCACTTCGGCAGGGTCATGCAAATAGTGCTTTTCAACGATCAGTGTTCCGTCACGGTCTAAGAATATGAACTTATTGGCCATGACTAATGATTGTGAAACTCCATTCCGAGCCAATCGGCGACTAGTTCGCCGACATGGCTGAGTAATTTGCCTTCAACAACTGTAGTTTTAGTTTCACCCTTATTAAGAGCACAAACCGGGCTATATTCGCGGGCGTGATCGGTCGACGAACTGGTTGGATCATTACCGTGATCCGCCGTCAAAATCAGTAAGTCGTCGTTGGTCATTTGATCCAGGACCGATTCTAGGACAACATCAAAGTCCTCCAGGCACTTTGCAAAACCAACCGGATCATTTCGGTGACCAAAGAGCATGTCAGTGTCTTCAAAATTCGCAAAAATAAATCTAGCGTCAGATTGAAGCGCAGTTGCGAGAACCTTTGTGTGTTCCGTATTAGACTGGGTCCGTTTGACGGGTCGGAAACCTCGACCATCAAAGAGTTCCGGTACCACCCCAATCCCAAAAACGTCCCCAATATCATCAACTAGGTTATGAATAGGAATAACGGGAAAGTCCTTCCGCTTCTCAGTCCGCCTAAAACCAGGGTTTGCTGAACCATCAAATGGCCGCGCGATGATTCTCTGAACATTGTTCGGCTCTACGCAAATCTCCCTGGCCATCCGACAGAAATCATATAATTGGTCAATCGGAATAACATCTTCGTGACACGCGATCTGAAAAACACTATCCGCACTTGTGTACAAAATGGGACATCCGGTTTGAATGTGTTCCTCGCCAAGCTCTGCAATGACGGCAGTTCCACTTGCGGCCTTATTGCCGATTACCGTTCGACCAATTCTTGATTCAAATGCCTGAACTAGTTCCAAAGGAAAGCCGTTGGGATAGGTTGGAAAGGCCTTGTGGGTGATGATTCCCATCATTTCCCAGTGTCCAGTAACCGAATCCTTCCCCATCGACTGTGGCAGCGCTCGACCATATTGAACATGAAATCCTTCAAGTCCAACTGGAACGCCAACGCCAGCACATCCAAAATAGCCAGATCCAACGAGGTTTGGGGCTTTAACGCTTCCGACCCGGTTCCAAACGTTAAGCAGGGTGTTATCGGTCGCGTTGTCGTGAAACACCTCGTGGTCCGGCGTCGAGCCGGCTCCGCATCCGTCCAAAACGATGACAATTGCTCGCCTCATTGATTTCTCCATGCTTCGTAAAATGCAGTTCGGGCACTCTCAGCCTTAAAGCAGACGTCGCCTGGGCTAGATACATTAAGATGTCCCATCTTTCGCCCAGCGATTGCGTCTCTCTTGCCATACCAATGAAACCGTGCTTCAGGGAATTCTCGAGACACTGCCTCAAGTGCTTTGGAAAAGTCCTTTGCCCCCACAACTCCAAGAATGTTCGCCATGCAAGTATCAGCTCCTGGTTCAACTCGCGTGAACCAACCAAGCACGCTCAGAACATGAGCCTCAAACTGCGACATCCCCCCCCAATCAAGGGTGTAGTGTCCTGTGTTATGGGGTCGAGGTGCGATTTCATTGACCGAAATGCTTCCGCTTGTTTCTAAGAAGAGTTCGACACCAAACAGTCCTACTCCATTGATTGCCTTTACGGCGTCAATCGCAATTGCCTGGGCTCGCATAGCGATTTCGGGAGATTTGCACGGATATACAAGGTCGCATACATAGTTATTTTGGCGAGTAATGACTGTGGGAAAGGTATCGCATGAACCATCGTGCCGAGCCACAACCATCACCGCAAGTTCATCGCTAAAAGAAACTAATTGCTCAGCAAGCCATTCGCCTGATTCGATGAGGTTCTGGTGCTTCATGTAGTCTTTGACGCTGTTTAGGTAGTGGGTGCCTTTTCCGTCGTAGCCACCGAATCTTGCTTTTATGACGCAAGGAACACCGAGCATAGCTAAATCTTCCCCAGGATAGGCAAGTGGCGTTGGAACACCTGCAGCGGCGTAAGCCTGACGCTGAAGAAGTTTGTCCTGAACAGTTCGAAGGGTATCGATTCCCGGAATAACCTTCGAACGCGAAAAGCCGGCAATCCGGCAAGCTTCCTCAAGCGTGTCCGCACGAATGAACTCGTTCTCGAAAGTAACAAACTCACAAACCTGCATCACCGACGCAATGTCGTCGGCATCATGAATTGAACCAAAGATCGCCGGTCCAACCTGGGCTGCGGGAGAGTTTTCGTCCTTGTCGAGCGAAACAACCGACACTCCCATTCTTTGGGCGGCCATAACCGACATGCGGGCAAGTTGCCCACCCCCCAAAATCCCAAGTTTGTACTTCGCCACTAGCAATAATGGTGACAGATTAGCGAACCACTTGGCTCGGGTCATAGCTCAATTGAGTAGCACCCGCCAAATCCCGTTCCCGAATGACGCCAATGAGTTCAGTTTCGATAACAAAGATGTCCAATAAGTCATTAATTTCCTTTGCCATCTCAAATACGGCATCAAAGGAAGTCAGGTCAGGGCGAGTGAAATTGAGGCTGAGCTGGGTCAGTCCTTGGGATTTAAGCGAAAACCCCAGGGCACGGACTCCCTGAAGAGCGGGATTACCGTGGTCCCGCAGGAATCTAAGTTCCTTTGCCACGTATCTGACTTCTTTAGGATCGCCAATTGCCAAATTGATATTCGTCGCCAATAGAAAGTCCCGAACTCCGACGATGCTCATTCCAAATTGAGGATGTTCAAGGCTCCCAAAGTTCGGAAGCTGCTCGGTGTGACCAACTTGTCCTCGTAAATAGGGCAGTCTGTGTTCCATTCCTGGTGACGCTGACTTCTCATAAAGATGAACGGGAATTTCAAATCGTGTCGAGAAATCAGCAGCCCAAGAATTTGTTGCTGAAATTAGCTCCGTTTCTGACCCATCAAGCAGGACAAACGGTGCGACATCCAAAGCACCAACCCTCGGATGAACCCCACGTTGAGATTCCATATTGATATTTGGCAGCAAGTGATCAGCAATCGAGTTCAATGCATCAAACACAACGTCTTGTTGTCCCGAAAATGCCGTCACCGTTCTTTGGTGATCAACGTCACCTTGAACATAGTGAATTTGGAGGGGCAATCTAGAAAGGATATCCCTAACCCCAAGACACAAATTAGGATCAAAGAAAGACCAATTGGGAACGGCAAGAATTCGGTTCAAAGAGTGATCCATGGTCGAATCTTATCGAACAAACTATCGCTGACTCCTTTGACTTTCTTGAGGTCTTCCACTTGAGAAAAGGCACCAACGGATAACCGATAGTCCGAAATCTTCTTGGCCAAACTCATACTAATTCCAGGAACGGTATGGAGATCTTCTTCCGAAGCAGAATTAATCGCGATAACAGATCGGATAGGTTCGCGATCAGTTCCAACCAATGATCGACCAGTTCCAACCGGTGAACGACGAGACCGGGGTGAATCAGGTGGAACAAAAGGCGGTACTTTTCTTACCCCCTCATCCAGCGAACCGTCTAACGTTCCAGAAATGGGTACCGGCTCCACATCTCGACGAGAAGTCTTGGATTGAGAGGATTTTGAAACCTTCGTTACTATTGCCGGAACAACAATCTTGGCTTCGTCTTTTAGCTTCAACGCGTAGTTGACTTTGTTTCGATCCGCGGTTGGTTTAAGACCTCCAGCAATCTTGACCAGCTCTTCAACCCGTAGACCCTTGGCAATCTCATAGACTCCTGGCTTCGCGATCTCACCCGTAATATCAACCTTGATTAAGTTTACGGGCGTCTTCTCTTCGACGGGCGCTGATTCAGTTTCTCGGTCAGGTTTGGTCTCTGGCACCACTTCGGGTGCTTTGGACTTTTTTTCGGAATTCGTCTGATTTTTGCTGGGCTTTTGAGGTGACGCACCCGTACGGATTCGGGCTTGGCCGAAATATCCAATCGAGCCAAGTAGCGCCACTCCAGCAGCTCCACCTAAAATTTGTCTCCAGTTTGGAGAGTCCATCTCACAGTTATAGCGGTTATAGGCGACCTATTTCTAGTAGGGCATGTCGCCATCCCCTAACACTAACCAAACATTCTTCAGCTCGTAAGGCAAATAGAAACCGCTCCAAAAGCAAAGCACCAACATGAATCGTCTTTTCTCGGCCCCTTTCCATTCCAACAATTCCGCTCCTTTTCTCGTCTGATTGCGGCATCAAGTCACCAACCGCGTTGCTAATAAACTCAAAGTCTAGGCAAGTACCGTGGACTCGTTCGGGTTGCCAGGTAGACAACTTTTCTTTGATTGAAACCAAGTTTGTTCCAGCAGCACCCAACACAACGACTATTCCTGGATCATTCGGTTGATAGGCCGAGCCGACAATTTCGTCAATGGCGCCCGACGCCCGTAACACTTGAAGTCCATTACATCGTTCGTCGGGAAAATAATCGGATTTCAGGCCAAGTGTCCCGACCGGGTAACTCCGCTTGAATAGTACTTCCCAACCTGTTGCGACGCGATCGGCAATAACGACTTCTGTGCTTTGCCCTCCTGGATCAATAATCGATATCCTGGGTTGCGCGTCAAACATTGGATCGTTTACCACCGACTCAAAGCCAAGCTGAGCTTCCTGTTCACCGGTAAGAATCACAATCGGAGTCCCTTGCTTCAATCCTCGGGCAAGAAACTCATCCGAGTTGCTCGCGATCCTTGCCGCCATAGTTGCCGCCGTAAGGGTAGTCGGACAGCCAAACTCTTCTGCTTTCGAGACAAACTTCCGAATCGCGGCCAGGGTTCGAGTCATTGCGGGCTCACTGAGCAAACCAGTTAGTTTTGTGTCCTCGCCTAATGCAGTAATCGCCGTATCTTCGAATATTGCCGTCCATCCTGGTTCGCTCTTCTCAGCAACCAACAAAAGAACTGAGTTAGAACCAACATCAATGACCGAGCGCCGCATTGTCCAAGAGTGTATCCTTTTGATGTGGCTAGACTGCTTGGAATTGACATTGGTACCTCCGGATGCAAGGTTATTCTCATTGACGAAACGGGGAAGTTGCTGAAGCAAGCGAGCGCAGAGTATCCCCTCCAAACTCCGCAGCCAATGTGGACCGAACAAAACCCAATTGATTGGTGGAATGGCGTAGTCAAATGCTTAATCGAGCTTGGAGAAAAAAATGTTGATGCAATTGGGATCACCGGACAAATGCATGGCTCCGTATTTCTAGATGCCAATAACGAAGTGATCCGTCCCGCCTTGCTTTGGAATGACCAAAGAACCGTCGAAGAGTGCAAAGAGATTGAAAAGGTGATTGGCCGCGATGAATTGATGCGAATCACTTGTAATCCTGCCCTTTCCGGGTTTCAATTACCAAAAATTCTTTGGCTGCGAAACAATGAACCCGAAAATTTCAAAAAACTAAAGTCAGTTCTCCTACCCAAAGACTACATTCGCATGATGTTGACCGGTGAAAAAGCGACCGAAGTCAGCGATGCTAGCGGGACCGGAATACTAAACGTTCCCAAGCGAGCGTGGTCAGTCTCGATGATGGAAAGCCTTGGGTTGCCGACGGACATCTTCCCTGAGGTATTTGAGTCGGACGAAGTAACGGGTGTCACTCTCAATTCAACGTTCCTAGCCGCTGGTATTCCCGTGGTGGGCGGTGGTGGGGATCAAGCCGCCGCTGCAGTCGGAACCGGAGCCGTTGAAGTTGGCACGATTTCCGTGAGTTTAGGGACGAGTGGTGTCGTCTTTACGTCAATAAACGGTCCAACCTATGACTCGAGAGGCGCATCTCATACCTTCTGTCATGCAAACCGGTCTTGGCACGCAATGGGGGTAATGCTCAGTTGCGGCGGCGCGCTCCGTTGGTTCCGAGATGTCTTTAGTCCCGGTGAAGGCTATGACAACATTGCTCAATCAGCACAGAACTCTCAACCTGGATCAAACGGGGTTACGTTTTTGCCCTATCTAGCCGGAGAACGTTGTCCGCACAATGACCCCCACGCAAAAGGAGTTCTTGCGGGAATGACCCTTTCGACAAACAAAGATGATATCGCGCGTTCAGTCTTCGAAGGCATCACCTTCGGTCTTCTCGATGGGTTTGAATTGTTACGAAGTCTTGGCGCATCGGCGGACTCAATCAACGTCACTTCTGGTGGCAGCAAGAGTGACTTTTGGGTTCAAATGATTGCCGATTGCTTCCGAGTTCCATGCAACCGCCTAGCCATTGATGAAGGGCCAGCATTCGGTGCGGCGATCCTAGCTGGAGTTGGAATCGGGGTTTGGGATTCCGTTTCCACAGCATGCAAGCATACGGTAGTTATAAAAGAAACTGTACAGCCAAAAGACAATGAGTACCTTCGGTATCACGAACGATATCGAAATCTTTATACAAATCTAAGGAGTTGGAGTTCGGAATAGCGTTCCCTTATCTACTGTTGATAAGGTAAAGTTGTAGTTCGCGCCCCATTGCGCCTTATCCGAGAGATTTATGACCATTGACGAGACCCAGGCACCTAAGAGCGATATCGACGCTCTACAGCCGGAAGAAATGCCAGCTGCAGTGTCCGACGCC
>JANPAV010000370.1:0-11594 GCA_031430115.1 Armatimonadota bacterium
GTTAGCTGTTCTGGTTCACTTTCTAGAAACTAAGAAATACCAGACAGCGTTATACTTGTAAACAGCATGAATGATGGCGGATACAGCAGGCTAGAAAAGGACTTTCTCGGAAACGAGAGAATGGTGCATTACGACGCGAGCGGCAATATGCTTGGTGCATCAGATGTCCAAAGGGAGCCGGATGGAACCATTCGAATTTCCAATGATCAGGGTCCACTGACCGTTGGGCCAGACCTTCCAAGAGTCGAGGCAATAGCCCCAGAGCCAAAAGCCACTATCCCAGAACCACAACCAGTATCAATGGGTGGATTTGGGCAGAAGACAAATATGCCGACGAACCAAGTCGTCATGTATTGCCTAGCTGCTTTTATTGCCACTTCACTGCTGACCCTTGGCGTAATGTCAGTCCTTCGGTCAAATGGTACTGATGCGAGCATTCGGACCTCGGTTCAACCCACCCCTCGGACAGTGCCACAACAAAACAGTGATCCAGTACAAGAAGTTCAACCGGACCGAGAGAATTTTCCATCCGATCCTCGTCCGAGAAATGATGAAGATCCACCGCCTTTTGATCAATCAGCTCCAGATTCTAACATGGATGACACGCGTCCGCGCATTCAGGAAAACGACCCTAATGCATCGACAAATGAAGATCCGAAGCCTGAACCAAAGCCTAAAAAGAAAAGTGCTGACGAGCCAATTGATCTCCGAGGTGATGAACCAAGTAAAGCCGACCCAACTAAAAAAGGCGATCCCGGTGCTGACCCGCTTCGAGGAGACGATATCCACTAAACTGAAATCACATGATAAGCGCATTACCAATTCTAATTGTCTTAGCATCTGCCCAAACGTCCAAGAAGCCTGAAGTAAAGCTGGTGGACATGGCTCCTGTAACCCAGGTTACAAAGTCATCAGTTTTCAAGTTTTCCAAAGAGTTTTCAATGGGTGGCGTTGTCCTTCGCGAAGGAGTACTTCTCGTTCCTCAGGGAGATGCAACTCCTGATCGAGGGGGCCGACTTGTCTATTCGGTACCGAAAGGATCTATGTCATTCCGAGGGCAGTTTGGGATTCCAGATACCGATACAGAAGGAACTGGCGAGGCAACCATTGCCATATCGATTGATGGTGAGCTACTTCAAGAAATCCGGGCGGTTTCTGGTCAAAAGCCAATCAAATTTGATGTCGGAGTTAAAGGTGCCAAATCAATCATGTTGGCGATAACTGGGACTGCTGGAATTGGTGATTCTTCATTCTCGACAACAATTGCTCCAACGAAAACTGGTCCCGTTGTTAAGACTCCTGCCGTTCAAGACCCTCCGGCTAAAACTCCGACCGAAATGGGTCGAGCAAATCTAACTGCTCCCGAGAACGGTGAGACTTCTAAAGATTCAGTCACCTTTAGGTGGGATGCAGTTCCTGATGCTACGAACTACGGAGTTGAAATCGTCATGATTACGAACGCTGACCCAAAGAAGATTCCAACCCGATATCTTCGAGCCTTCAGCGCAAAGGGTGAGACCTTTGAATGGAATTTTAGCGAAGATGTTCTGTCAGGGGAATATCAAGTAAGTGTAATTGCGTTTGGCAAGCGAGGGGTACTGACAAAATTCAGCAATTCTCGCCGATTCAAAGTCGTACGGAAATAAGCTGAGATTCATGGCAATTAAAGGGTCAAACGGTACAAAATGATGTCTATGCGCAAGCAATTGCTCGGTAGCGTTTTTATTGCGCTTTTATTTCTTGTCGGCTGTAAGCAGCCAGTCACTTTTGGCGGCGAACCGCGAACGACGGTATACCGTTCCGTTATTAGCCTGAGCCCAAGTACTACTGAACTCATGGCTTTGACTGGCATTCCAATTCGCGGCAGAACTAAGGCGTGTAACTTCCCGATCCAAGTACGGGACGTTGAAGTGGTTGCCGACCTTAAGCCCAACTATGAACTTATTGCGTCGAAGAAGCCAGATCTAATTTTGTATGATCGCGACCTATATGGATCAACAGAAGTGGAGAAGCTCAAACAAACTGGCGCGAAGATTTTGCCGCTGGGAGCCTATACCGTTGAAGGTCATATCAAGGAAATGTACGAGCTAGGCAATTTGCTATCGGGCGAAGCAACAATCAACGACTACGTGATCAGACTACGAAAAAATATCCAGGCTTCGTTGGGAGATAGACCGACTAGACCGATTACCGCGATAATGGTTATTCCAGACTCAGGCGGGCGACATATGCTTGCAGGAAGTAAATCATTCCAAGCTGACATGGTGCGAATCTCAGGGGCAACTCTCTTAGGACCAGACTCAAACAAATTTGAGTCGCTTAATCCGGAATGGGTTCTGAGTCAAAACCCCGATTGGATTATCGTAGCCGGCACATCCAAAGAATTTTTGGCAGACACTCGATTTAGTGGTTTGTCTGCGGTAAAGAATTCAAAGTATTTTGGAATTGATCAAGACGTCTGTCTTCGCCGAGGTATGCGGGTCGAAAAGTTCATATATGGGGCCCATAAGATGATCATGCTCGGAGAGGGTAAAAAGTGATGACGCAAAAGGCAGAAATAGGAGTTTTTGGGGGATCCGGGTTCTATAGCCTATTGACCGACGTTGAAGAAGCCAAAATTGACACTCCCTATGGTCCTCCAAGTGATTCAGTATTCCTCGCAACTCTGGCTGGTCGCAAGGTAGCGTTTCTACCAAGGCATGGACGAAACCACACCATTCCACCTCATAAGGTTAATTACCGAGCAAACGTTTGGGCGATGAGATCGCTCGGCTGTCAGGCTATCATCAGTCCATGTGCCGCGGGATCATTGCAGAAGCATGTTGAGCCAACCCACTTTGTTGTTTGTGATCAGTTTGTTGATCGCACTTCAGATCGATTTGACACGTTTTACGACGGACCAATTGTTACCCATGTTTCGCCAGCCGACATGTACGACAAGGAACTTCGACGAATCGCGGTTGAGTGTATTCGGAAAAATGGGATTATTTGTCACGATGGAGGAACTGTCGTTGTCATTCAGGGACCACGATTTAGCACCAAGTCGGAATCGAAATGGTTTCATGACCAAGGCTGGGAGGTCATCAATATGACTCAGTATCCTGAAGCATATCTTTGCCATGAACTAGGAATGGCGGTCGTAAACATATCACTGATTACTGATTACGATAGTGGAGTTCATGCAGGAACTGAGGCGGTTAACGCAACCGATGTTCTTGAAGTCTTCAAGGCCAATTCTGAAAAAATCAAGCAGGTTGTTTTGGATATGGTTGCGATGATGCCGAGTGATCTCAGCAGCCTTGGGCATCGAAACTCTTTGCAATTTACTCGTGGTGATGGTCACGCAATGTCCAAAAATGATATTCGACTTTTTGAAGTCTTGTAGTAGGCTAGTTAGATGCTTTCATCCTTGATTTTGTTGGGTGTTGTACTTGGACCAAGGAATCCTTCCACGATCCAAAATGCGCAATTCCCAAAGCCAAATTTGGATATCTCTTCAATCCTTCAGGACAGTTCAATATTCAAGTATTTGAGCACTGAGGACAAGAAGTTGCAGTGGAAACCACTGGTCGTCGGACGAGATTGGTCCAATTTGGCTGTGCCTGACATTAAGCCAGGAGCATTGAAACTAAAGGTTCTCTTGGCCGTTGCAGAGCGAGACTTTTCAAATCCTGAATTTTCAAACACATTGGAGTCTAGAGATAGACTCCGACTCATCGAAGCGATCGCCAGGCTAAAGAGCCTGTTTGCGGTTGTTTCAGATGGAACAATAAGCCTTGAGGTTGTCCCACGATTTATTGCCGAGCCGATTTACAACATTCAGGAATTCAAGCAATACATCAATAGTGAATTCAATAAAAGCAAGTTCGAATCCGATGATTCGACGGAGCGTGGACCCTTCGCTTCGGTTATTGCGATTTCCAGCTCACATGTCAGTGATCAGCCTGGACCAAACGATGATTATGCGGTCCATGGAATGTCCGATCTTGGGGGTTCGAGCCAAGACATGTGGCTCGAGGAGTCACTTTTTTACTTGGTTCAGTCTGGAATATTTAGCCGACTGAACAAGCATTACAGCGGTTTTTCCACTGGCTTCACTGGCCAAGATACGAAAAGCCTTCTGATGGATCGATTAGTCACCATGCGAGGTGAATATCAGCAAGTCTTTGATCCAAATTTTCGAAATGATTCCGATTTGGTCTCAGCTTGGGCCCAACAAACCTTGCGTCAGCCAGGTAGGGCTTTTCGGGGACCAGAGATGGCAGCAATTGAAAGTCCAGCCACTTTGAAAGTGGTCGATGGCATGCTGAACTATAGTGAATTAAGCATTCTTCGTGCGGGAGAATTTGCCTTGCCCCCGTCAGAAAAGTGGAGTACGCAAAAGGCTCTGAGATTTGAATTCCGTTCTAAAAATCCTAATCCAATCAGCGTCAAATTAAAGCTAAAAAATGGAACCGGATTTGAAGTTAACATTGGCGGCGAACCTGGAATGATTCCATTTGCGGCGGAAGGCAATTGGCAGTCTGTTACAGTGCCATTTCCCCAAGAAGGAGTAGAGGGTGCAACCATCGGAGCCTCCACTTTTGCAATCGGCAAAACAAGGATGAGATCGGAGTTAGTACAGTGTGACTTTCGAAATTTTGAATTGGTTTCTGAATTCTCGAACGCTCCAAATCCGGTGAATCCAGCGGCTCCTTTGGTTAACGATGAAGCTTCGATTAAGTTAGCACTTTCCGTAGGTAACAAGACTACGAGGCGAAAAGCACTGGCCAATATCGAACTCATAAAAGGAATTAAGGGGCTGGAATCAACCCTTCTCGCAACCTGTTCGGACCTTGATGCGGGAGTTGCCCATGACGCAACAAGAGCCTACTTTGAGCTTGTCCTTTCGAATCAGCCGACACCGGATCAATTGGTAACACTAGGTAAATTTCTTGTGGCTCCGCCAAACGAAGCCGCACGGGAAGTCGCTCTTTTATACACCGTGACGAATCCTTCTTATGCGAGGTTTGATTCGGTTGTGGGAAACACCGTTCGTGATAGTTGGCGGGTTCGGCATAGCGCCATGATCGCTCTTGGTGCATTACAGAGAGCAAATGTCAAAGAAAAGGAGGGATGCCACCAAATGTTGCTCTCTTCGACTAGCCAAGAAATGGCTTTGCTGAGATTGACCGCAATTAGTCTTTTGGATCCAACCGTCAAAGTAGATACTCAGCGATTGGAATTTCTGATGGTAAATGATCCGTGCGAGTCTGTTCGCCTCACTTGCCTTCAAATGTTGGCTGCGAGAAATTCGATACCGAAGGAAAAGCTTCTTGGTTGCCTTGCCGACGATTCGCCGAGTCTACGTGAACGAATACCGTTTGCCCTGGGCAGCAACCATCCTTACCTCCGAGAGTTCCTTCAAAAGATGATCGTTGACCAGGATCCCTATGTTCGGCTTTCGGCGATCCGAAACTTTGTTGCTCAAAAGGATGTTCAAGATGGAGAAATTCAAAGCATCTTTGCTGACAAGCATCCGGCTATCCAACTAGCCATCCTAGAGGGAGCCGTCAACGGTCGTTGGAAGATTCCGAGTGATATCCTTGCTCGCCTAAAAGAGAGTCCAATTCGATCAATTAGAGAATTGGCAGCGGGGATCCAATGAGATTAATCCTTAGTTCTGACCATGCTGGAATTGATCTACGAAAGTGGTTGGTTGAAAAGCTCTTGGTTCAGGGGCACGTTTGCGACGAGGTGGGTGCGCCAGATACGAATTCATACGATTATCCCGATGCCTCGGACGAACTGGTAAAAGTACTAGAACAGGGCAGGGCAGACTACGGAATTCTGATCTGCGGGACAGGGATAGGAGTAAGCATTCGAGCGAATCGACATTTGAACATGCGGTGCGCACTTTGCAATACCGAGTACATGGCGGCAATGGCACGAGAACATAACGATGCCAACATATTGGCATTGGGTTCGCGGGTTATCGGAACTGAACAAGCACTAGCCATCGTTAATACATTTCTCTCCACAAATGCAAGCGAAGTTCCAAGACACCAAGCCAGAGTGGTGAAGCTGGATGCGCCTATCTAGCGTATTGTAAATTACACATCAAAGAATTATGAAAAGCCTCACATCGGCCGGAATCATTGTTGGACTTTTGGTTAGCACCATCGCCGGCCTCAATGTTCGTGAAAAGCGAGACATGCCTGAAACTGCGAGTTCAGGGCTAATGGCATCAAAAGATGAACAGTTTGATATTGCGGAAGCTGACTACTATGTTGGCATTTCTGGCCTTCTTAAGGATAAGTACGTCGATCCAATCACCGACGACAAAAAGCTTCTCAGTGGAGCCGTTCGGGGAATGATCGTAGGATTAGCTGATATCAACAGCCAATTCTTTAATCCAAATGAATTCGCGGCGTACAAAAATGCACGAGCCGGTCAGTACCATGGCGTCGGTGTTTGGCTTGATTTTAAATCCATCAAAACCGACATTAAACCGACACCTGGTGAGGCTGATTTATCGTTGCCAAGACTCGCAGTTGTTTCCGTTGCACTCGGTTCAGCTGCAGATAAGGCAGGAGTGAAAGTAGGAGACCTTGTAACCGAAGTCGATGATCATTGGGTGCTAAATTCGGAAGAAATTCTTAGGTTTAGGAAGGCGCAGCAAGACTTCTTTGCGAAAAAGATTGATTTCAAAACAATCAACGATATGCGTAAGGATATCAAAGCAAAGTTAGAAAAAAGCGTAACTCCTGTCCGCGCAAAAGAGCGAATGATCAGCGGGGAAAAGGGAACAATGCACATTAAGTTTGATCGAAATGGGACCGTTGTGGACACTCGATTGGCGAAAGGAGTTTATGACGTTCCTGGTCTAAAGGAAGTCAATGGTGCCTTTGTTTTGACATTTACCTCCGGAGCAGTTGACGCTTTTAAGAGTTATGTCTCTGGAAAGTCCCAAGTCACGATTGACCTCCGCAACAACGTGCTGGGGGACTTCGAAACAATGCGAAAATGCTTAAGCGTTGTCGCTCCCGCCACCACCTATGGATATTTCAGTAACGAAAAGAAAGCCACACCGGTGATTTTTAAGACCGATTCTGGAACTGCGAAGCCACCGAAGATCAAATTGATTGTTGATCCATCGACGAGGGACGCTGCCGAAATATTTGCCCTTTCATTATCTTCAAAAGGCTATGCAACTCTCAGTGGTTCGGAAATGGGAAATAGTCGACGCCACCATGACATCTGCCAACTTCCAGACGGTAGTGGCTATACGTTAACAACGGGCTTGTTCAAGACTGGTGCGCCAAAAAATGTCTCAACTGGAAAGGGAGGTGAGAAATGAAATTTGCAAAGGTTCTCGGAGTGATGATGGCTTTTCCTGCCTGCTTTTCCTTCGGTTTTTATTGGCGAGACATTAAACATGGTCAATTCAAGCCATCAAACCGAGATCGTCTGTTAGGAATCAAGACGAACACTGGGACTGAGTCTGAAGAAACAATCTTTAAGCAGACTTACAGCCGAATATTGGCTGACTATATTAAGCGTCCCGACAAAAAGGAGCTCAAGTACTCCGCAATGGAAGGTCTTGTGGCTTCGTTAGGTGACCCTCACACGAACTTCTTCGTACCGAAAGTCAACACCGAATTCCGAGACGAAACCCAAGGGAAATTCTATGGTATCGGTGCAAGACTATTGCCAGATCCGCTTGGTGTGAAAGTCGTTTCTGTGTTCGGTGATGGTCCAGCTAAGCGGGCTGGAATCAAAGGCGGAGATTTGATCGTTGCGGTTGATGGCAAAGTCGTTGCCGGGATGCAATCAGATGACATCGTAATGCTCATCAAAGGCAAAGAAGGAACGATTGTCAAACTCAAGATTTCTCGACCTGGAGCCGTAGCTCCGCTCGAATTTTCGATGCCACGAGAAAAGGTTATTCCACCGAACGTCGAAAGCAAATTTATCGCGAGTCAAAAAGTTGGTTACATAAAGATTCTCAACTTCGCTTTGGAAGTCCCGGAGCAATTTGAACATGAATTGCAAGCTGTGGAATCAAACGGTGTGAAAGGGTTAGTTATCGACTTAAGAGATAACCCTGGTGGAGCACTTGATGCAGCAGTTTCCATGCTCGGAAAGTGGGTTGAAGGCAAGAACATTGTTCGGCTGAAGTTTAGAGAAGGAGCGGATGAAACAAACGACACTCCAACTGGCCAACTCCACAACTTTAACTATCCAGTCGTCGTACTGGTGAACGAGGATTCGGCAAGTGCCGCAGAAATTATGGCGGGGGCCCTGAAAGACTACGGAAAAGCTAAGTTGGTTGGCGACCACACCTACGGCAAGTTCTCGGTGCAAACAGTCTTCAGTCAGCGCGATGGAGCAGGAATCAAGATGACCATCGCTCACTATTTCCTACCAAAATCAGGTGCCTTGAGCCGAAAGGTTGATGAAGATGGCGCGTACATCAGTGGTGGACTACAGCCTGACTACAAGGTTGAACTTAACCCTGATATCGAGTTCGAAGCCGCAACAATGGACAAGGACGCTCAGTTCGCAAAGGCAGTTGAGATCATCAACGGCAAAGGCTAGACATTACTGGACTTCGGGTCGAAATAGGCCCGGAGTCCGTCTCCGATGAAGTTCAACGAGAAAATTGTAAGGCTGAGAATAAGACACGGCGCGATGATTTCACTTGGATAGGAGTTCAGCTGAACCCGTGCGTTGTTGATGAGACCGCCCCAGCTAGGAGTTGGCAACTGCACACCAATTCCCAAGAAGCTTAGCGTGCTCTCAGCCAGGATCGTTCCGGCAAGCTCGATCATCGAAACGGCAAGAAGAATTCCAGACATTTGGGGCAAGAGATGTTTGATCACCAAGTACCAAGTCGGCGCACCAGAGGCTTTTGCCGCAACGACGAACTCCCGCTCTTTGATGGTGGCAAGCTGCGTCTTTGTGAGACGTGCAATCGAGGGCCATCCGGTAATGGACAAAGCTACAACTACCGGAAGGATGCCCGGTCCCAGAATTCCAATAATCAGAATAGCGAGCAAGATGTCCGGAAATGCAAACATCCCATCAGTAAGTCTCATGACTGGCACAGCAATCCATTTAGGAGCAAACGCGCTTACGACACCGATAAAGACTCCAAAGGTCAAATTGATAGCTTGAACTACAAAGCCAATGAATAGGCTGATTCGCGCTCCATAAGCAATTCTTTGTAAGAATGAGCGCCCAATTTCGTCGCTACCGAGGGGTGCATGTTGGCTACCGTACGCCAAGTGAGTGCCTCCTACCGGATCGAACACCGGATTGCTCTTTCCGTCAGTAGGTATCAGTGGTCCGAAGATGGCAAAGAGCAACAAGAAGACCATGAACAGAATGCCTGCCCACACTAATGGATCCTTGAGTTTCTTCTTTCTCAAACCTGAGCCTCCCTGATTCGTGGGTCAAGGATTGGCAACGAAAGGTCGACGATTGTATTCACCACGACAAACATGAAGCCAGTTGCAAGAACACATGCTTGAATAACCGGAATGTCATTGCTAAGAATGGATTCTATGGTTTTGCTGCCAATGCCCGGAATGATAAAGAATCGTTCCACAACGAACGATCCGGTAAGTAGGAATCCGAACGTCGTTCCAATTGTCGTTATAACCGGAAGAATAGCATTTCGTAGGGCGTACTTTGTGATCAAACGAAATGGGGGAACACCTTTCGCGATTCCTGTTCGAATGAATTCTTGTCGAAGGGTCTCGACCATCGAAGCACGGGTCAATCGAGTGAGCATCGCCATTGGGCGAAGGGATAAGACGATGACCGGCAGCAGGAGGTAGTACCATTCTGGTGCTTTCAGTTCTGATTCCCATCCGACCGGCAACTTGTCTAACTTAACGGCAAATATGTAAACAAGGACGGGAGCCAAAACAAAATTTGGCAGAGTTACCCCTAGGGTCGAAAGCGTGAGTATTGATCGATCCGTAAAACGGTTCTCGCGGACTGCAGCAATCGTGCCTAAAGTGATGCCGACTATTGACGCCAAAGTGATGGATAAGAATGCGATCTTCGCAGTCATCGGCATTGACCGCTTTAAGATGTCAGAAACGGGCTCGTGGGTGCCTTGGTAGCTTTGTCCCCAGTCTCCGTGAGCAAGTCCATTAAGGTACTTTCCGTAACGAACCGGAATCGGTTGATCAAGCCCCATCTGCTTATAGATTCTCTGATACGTTTCTTCGGTTGCTTTTTCACCGGCAATGTATCGTGCCGGATCACCCTTAGCCATGGCAGATGCCACGAATGTCACAAATGAAATGATCAGGAGGCTAACGACACCAAAGGATAGGCGTAAGACAAGGGCCTTGATCAACTGCACTGTGAGATTTTAGCCTATCAAGCGCCCCGATTAACTTTTGCTGAAGTGATACGATCACCTTTTTCTATGCTTTGCACAACTTGCATGCCGCTGGTAACCTTCCCAAAGACCGTGTATTTACCGTCAAGGAACTTAGCTGGAGAAAGCAAAATATAGAATTGACTGTCTCCGAGAATTCCTTCCTCTGGAATGGAGGCCAATCCTACCGCGCCTAACTCATTTTGTAGACCACTTTCTTCCTTACCAATTCCACCACCCGAGCCTCCACGAAATTGTCCGTCTGCTACCGGATCTGAATTCCGAGTGCTTGGATCCCCAACTTGTACTAAGAATGGCTTTGGCTTTTTCTCAGCGCGATGGAATCGTAAACCGTCATAAAAACCTCGGTTGACGAGGCTCAAAATATGGGCACAAGTTCTTGGAGCGGCTTTTGAATTCAAAGTAATGGTGAATTCGCCCTTGTTCTCAATTTTGAAAACGATCCGAGCATCCTGTGCCCATGCAATTGCATGAACCATGAATGCAAAACCAATACCAACGATTAACCGAAATGCTTTCATTCGCTTCTTACTCTATTCTGACGTATGAAAAGGGCATTCGATACCGTCAGTCTTCGAGGGCACGCCCGTATCCATCAATTCCAACTTTGCCGCTGAGGATCATGATTCCGTCGACAAGGGACCAAAAGTATCCGAAACCACAAGTCGCAAACGTGATGATGAATTGGATGACTCCAAGGGCGGCATACCCAAGGTACATCCGTCCAGCTCCCGGAATGACGAGTTGGAGGACTCCAGATATGGTTCGGCTCTTATCGCTTCGAGGCAAATGTAACGTCCGAGCGTAACCTTGAGGTTGTATAGACACCAATCGTGATGGCGAAGAGGATTGGGAAAACTGAACTGGTGCTTGAGTATGGTTCTGAACTGGTTGAGGACGAACTGCAGGCGGTGGAACCATTCCTGGTACTGGCGGCGGACTCGCCATTGGTTCAACAAGTTTGAATGCGGTCATCAAGTCGGTGACATTGCCCGCAGGTAGCCAGTCGTTCATGGATGGCTTCCAAACGTACGTCGATTTTTCGATGACGCCCCCATCGATCAGCTCCTCCATTTGTTCGAGCGTGAGCGGACCAAGTTGTCCAAATGAACCGACGTAATACCAGGCAGCTGCTTCACTCATGTTTGTTACTGAATTCGATAATTACGTTAGGTTGTACCCTTTCGGCTCCCCA
>JANPAV010000371.1:0-3352 GCA_031430115.1 Armatimonadota bacterium
CCTGGTCTTCTTCATCCAGAGGGGCATTTGTCCCCGGATTTCTCCAATACCAGGTCCCAAGCTTGCCCATATTTTGGACTGCCGGAGTTTGACTGTTCGATTGTGGGGCAACAAGCACTAATGCAATTGAGAAACTAAGCAACGATAACTCTCCTCTTCGCTAAGAATGCAATTCTACCTAACCAAATTACTGAGAATGCTCATCCAAATTTAGGATCAAATCCTGATGAAAAATCCTACCTTCCCAGGTTAGCACTAGGCATTTGCATATTCTCGTCGGTTGTAAACCAAATCAGAAGATATCTTCCAAACGTCCTCATCTATCTTGGTGTCCGGGAGAATCTTGCTGAAGTGGACGATTGCTGAAGTCAGTCCGGCTTCTTGAGCATAATGCAAGAACGTGCTGTTGAGAACCTGCCGGAGAGCCGGTTTCAAGCCAAAACTTACGTTACTTACGCCCAATATTGAGTTCACCAAAGGATACTTCTCCTGCAACAGTCGAATCGCTTTAATCGTCTCGATCGCGCTATCCCTAAACTCCTCGTCTCCACTACCTAAGGTAAAGGTTAAACAGTCAATAAATACATCGTGGTCTGCGATGCCAGCGGCTCTAGTTCGATCCATGATTCGATCAGCGATCTCCATCTTCTTCCCAGCCGACTTTGCCATGCCATCTTCATCAATGGTCAATGCGACAATCGCCGCGCCGTACTTGCTGCATAAGGCGAGGACCTTATTTGTTCGATCTTCGCCATCCTCAAAGTTTATCGAATTAACAATTGGCTTGCCACCCAGTGTCTGCAAGGATGCTTCAATCACGTTAGATTCAGTCGAGTCGATCATAATCGGAACCGTTATGTGCCGATTATAGTGACTGAGCAGGTGCTTCATGTCGCGCTCTTCGTCGCGACCAACGTAGGCTGCACATACATCGAGAACGTGGCTTCCTTCACCTTCCAACTCTCGGGCGAGTTCAGTCAAGCCCTCCCAATTTTCCACTGCCAACATTTCTCGAAATGCTCGGCTCCCATTGGCATTGGTTTTTTCGCCGACGATAAGAATGGAACTATCTTGGTGATAGGGCTGAAATTGGTAAAGACTTGAGCATCCAACCAGACTCTTTCCAGCCATCTTTTCAACCGAGTCATTTTCAAAGTTGAATCCTGCATAGAGGTTTCGTTTCTGTATCCAATGCGCTGGAGCTGTGTGCTTATGTCCATCAAGCGCCTCACTGAGAGCTTTTATGTGAGCGGGAGTAGTGCCACAACATCCGCCCGCCATAGCAACTCCATACTGCTCGACAAAAAGCGTGTGGTGATGAACCAACTCTTCCGGTGAGAGCTTATAGACCGCTTGTCCTTTCTCCATCATAGGTAGCCCAGCATTAGGCTGAACTGCAATTGGTCTGGTGGAATTTTGTCCCAAGAACCGGACGTGCTGAGCCATTTCAACCGGTCCCGTGGCACAATTGAGTCCGAATGCAGTTACGCTTGGGAATGACTCAATCATGTTGAGGGCTGCCCCAATCTCGGAGCCAAGAAGCATAGTTCCGGTCTGTTCCATGGTTACCTGGACAAAAAGTGGCAGACGTCTACCGGTTTCCGCCATTGCACGATTTGCAGCCACAATCGATGACTTGACCATAAGCAGGTCCTGAGTAGTTTCAACAAGCAGGGCATCAGATCCACCAACGATAAGGCCAGTGTAGGCATCGCAATAGGTGCCTTCCATTTCTTCCCAGGTGACTTGCCCAAGGCTTATTAGTTTGGTTCCTGGGCCAACTCCACCAACAACAAACCTTGGCTTTAATGAGGTTGAATACTTGTCGGCACTCTTTTTCGCAATCTGAGCACTAAGGACACTGAGTTCATACACAAGCTCAGGAATGTCATATTCGGCGAGGACGACTGAGGTTGTGCCAAACGTGACGGTTTCGCAGAGGTCAGAGCCTGCAGCGTAATAGGAATCGTGAACTGCTTCAACAACATCGGGACGAGTTGCAACCAAGAGTTCGTTGCATCCCTCAAGCGAGAGTCCGCTCAGCCGTTCGGCAGTTTCCTTTAGCTTTCCTGTGAGTATCGTTGGATCAAGGACAAAGTCATCGGCCGTTAGTCCTGCCGCCTGGAACTGGGTTCCAGTAGCGCCATCATAAATAACAACTCGCTCGGACATGACATCTAATAACTTTGAATCCACAAATAATATTATGGTTGTGAACTCTGGGGTTGGTACCAGGGTTTTCGGTGAAGGTTCAGGGAATTAGGAGAATGGAGCTGAAAAGCTATGATTTGGACAATTCTCGCAACAATTTCGGTACTGGCAGCAGGCACGTTCTCATTTGGGGCTTTGGTTAAGCAAGCACTAAAGGAACGGCGTCACCTTATGTAAGTACTGAATCCAAAGATTTTTCGGCTAAAGGGCCGTTGGACTTTATGTCTGACGGCTTTTTTCATGAATCCAATAACATGTGGGACAACCTCCCACAATTCAATGTTAACGGAATTTTAGGTTCAGGAATGTCAAATCTGATCAAATTGAACTATTGAATTTTTCATTATAGTAGACAAAAAGATACATAAATGCAGTTAATTTAACTAGACTAACTAGTTAAACTTCATAAATAGCTTTAATTTGTAAGAAAAAGTGGAAAAAAGGGGTTGACCAGTGGGAAAAATCCCCTATATAATCATTTCATTCAACTCTGGGAGTCAGGGGCGGATTGGGAAGGCTGGGGTGCTAACTCAAAAACTTCGGGCAGGTGGTCGCAAGGATGCGTTCTCCCCTGCCCACCAAATTTCATAGTGATGGTAAGGCGAAAATGGCAGAGAAAACTAAGAGGGATCCAGATCTCGAATTGCTCGTCAATCGCCATGAGCCAGTCCGAATAGACGACAAAGGTCGTATTGCTCTTCAAAAAGAAATTCGCGATGCTTTAGGCACAGACGTCGTTCTCGTGTGCGATGTAAGCAAAGTAATGCGCATGTATCCCGCTTCGGTTTTCAACAAAACCCAAAGTGATGCCAAGAAGCGATTCTCCACTGACAATGCAAGCGCGGTTGAGTACTTCATCGCGATCTACTCGAATGCAAGGCAGATCGAAGTGGATGGTGTTGGTCGAATTAGTATTCCAGCAGACCTCAGGAAATTCGTTGGTTTGGAACTGAAGGAAGACTGCGTAATTATTGCCAGCGGGCGCGAATTTCGGATTCTTTCGGGTGATGCTTACAAACGATATCAAGAAAGTCCTGTCAAGTTTATGGCCGCACAGCGAGATGACCTTGAAGTGCTCAGAAAGCGAGCATTTGAAGAAGAAGAAGAATTGAGGAGGCTAGAGAGACTTCTAGCTCCGGGC
>JANPAV010000372.1:0-2427 GCA_031430115.1 Armatimonadota bacterium
GGTGCCAAGGGAGCCATCCTCGGAACCAGATTCCTCGCCACCAAAGAAAGTCGAGCCCATGACGAATACAAGCGAATGCTCGTCGAATCAACGGGAGACACTGCTCTAACCGTCTGTTTCGATGGTGATTGGCCATACTCTGCCCATCGAGTCCTTCGAAACAGCACTTTAGATTCTTGGGAATCCTTTGGATGTCCAGCTCATGGTTCTCGGCCAGGCGAAGGTGATGAGGTTGTGGTGACCGCAAATGGAGAACCTATCTTGCGATATGATTCCGCCGCTCCGAGAAAAGATCACCAAGGCAACATCGAATCAATGTGCCTCTATTCTGGCACCGGAAGCGGTGCGATCAAAGATGTTCCCGGCGCAGCGGAACTGCTTGAGAGACTTTGGCAAGAATGTTTGATCTCAGAATAATGGCGTCGATCTAATCTTCTGAAGAACGAACCGCACGCGGGAAGTACCAGTCCAAAGCAATCAACCAAGCTGCATTCAACGCAAAGAGCACACGTTGGGACCAAGGTAAAAGCGCACCAAAAAGGCCTGTGTAATACATCGTCGCACTCGCGAATAACAGGATTAAGCAACCGATTCCGGTAAACAGCAGCTTCATGTGTCGATCGATATAAAGGGTCCATAACAAAGGCAATACGGCAACAATAAAAAAGGCGATGGAAATGGTGACCACCAAGTCATGCAATGGGGTGATGGCAAGGGCGTTATAGACCATCGATCCAATTCCGCCAATCCGTATGATCATCGAGTATTTTGAAAAATTGGTTGTTCTCCCTAACCGCTCGAATATTGCCGCCAAACTCAGACAATAAAGCACGACGCCAATACATGCTGGCAGCCGACCCAGGCCGGAATTTCCCCTCAGCAAAGTTGAAATATAATCACGGTTAAAGTCGTATTCGCCTGGATACAGCTTCACTGCAAGTGCGACACAAAGAAAGGAAAGCAGTATTCCAACAATTGAAAGGAGCTTAAATATCAATCTGTAAAAGACCCAACCAATCCATACCGCAGCGACAATCTCTAGGTTGCAAGAACATTAAACTCCAAAATCAATTAGTGAGCCGATTCACGCGGAATTGACTGGCATTTCATTGATGGAGACAAAACAATACTAGTCATGAAATAATATGACATGGCAAATCTTGAGTTGCTCCTCAAAGCATGGGATAGCGCAATATGGGAATTCACCCTCGTTTTCGAGGGCCTTTCTGACGAAGACCTTTGGCGACGACCTCACCCCAAGCTTCTCAGTGTTGGCGAACTTGCAGCCCATGTTGCATATGGGTCCGCCGTAAATACGGCCGAGTCTTCAATTGATCGAGACAAAGACTTCCAGTCGCAAATGCCGATCAAAAGCCCACTGGTTGACCCTGTGTTTCGATATTACTTAACTGAAGTGGACAATCCCGTGACTCTCAATTTGACAACGGAAGAAGTGCTCAATGAACTCAAACGGGTCCACGAAGCCGCAAAAGCTCAGGTAACAAAAGTTGATCGAAACTATGACGACAAGATTGAAGGGCGGGATGACTGGACATGGGGTTACACGGTTGAATACATGGGTTTTCACGCGGCTTACCATGCCGGGCAGGCTTACTCAGTCCGACACTTGCTCGGGCATACGACAACTGACAACTGAAAACAGACCAATTTCACTTCTTCAGTGATATGCTTTCAAATATGAAACGCGCACCTCTTCTCTTTGTTCTCTCATTCGTCGCCGCTCTGTCCCAAGCTCAGGAACGGATTGCCGATCAAATCTACATGAAGAATGGAGGTGCCGCATTTACCCTCGATGTGTTTAAGGCTCCTGTTCCAAATGCACCTTGCGTTATTTGGCTCTGCAGCGGCGGGTGGTTTTCCGACCATAAGGATATCAACCCGCTCATTTCGAAAATGTTTAACGACCAAGGTATCTCGGTTGTTCAAGTCGTCCATGGGTCTCAACCTCGATATACGCTTAATGAAATCATCCCTCAAATCAAGCGAGCCGTCCGTTACGTTCACGCAAACGCAACTCGATTTGGAATAAATCCAAATCGAATCGGAATTTCAGGAGCGAGTGCCGGCGGACACCTGTCACTTATCATTGGCGGTACGGGCGACAACGGAAACCCAGATGCCAAAGATGTAGTTGATCAATTTCCAAGTTCCGTGAACGCAGTGGGAGCATTCATGCCACCAACCGATTTCCTTAACTGGGGACGAGCTGACTATATGCCGTTTGATGCTCCCCAAATGGCGGTATTCATGCCCGCATTCGGAATCAAAAAAGATGCCTCGAAAGAAAAAGTAGCCGAACTCGGAAAAGCACTATCGCCGATAAACTTCGTATCCGCGAAATTTCCCCCGACGATGATCATCCACGGAGACAAAGATTTGCTCGTACCAATCCAACAGGCGACCATC
>JANPAV010000373.1:0-2288 GCA_031430115.1 Armatimonadota bacterium
CTTGAATTTCTGGAGTCTTAAAGAATCCAGCCGGGACACTGTGTCCATGACAAACAACTTCGACCATTCGATTGGCGGGCCAATCTTTCTTCAGCTCCTTCACGATATCGACAAGATAGTCTCGAGGCGACGTTTGGATGATCGTTACTAAAAGAATGGTTGAAAGCATGCCTTGATTATCGCATCAACTGGGGTAACGTTGGAACTTCATGAGGAACGCCCTGCCGGCTTTTTTCCGCTTGTTCGGAACCTTGTTTGTACTTTGTGTAACTGCGATGAGTCTTGCTCTTACTCCGATTAATCTCAAGTGTGAATATCAAAACAGACCATTAGGTGTTGATACGCTTCACCCACGTTTGGCGTGGTGGTTCGAATCTAATCGTCGGGCTGAAGTTCAAACGGCCTATCAGGTTGTCGTTGCGAGTTCAAATGCGAAATTGTCCGCCGGTAAATTTGATCTTTGGGATTCGGGACGAATTGTATCTGATCAATCGGTTCATGTCGAATACGCGGGCAAACCACTAACATCAAATATCCAATGCTTTTGGAAGGTTCGAGTCTGGGACCGAGATGGAAAAGCATCAAACTGGAGCCAAGTATCTACATGGACTACAGGACTATTTCGACCAGAAGATTGGATGGGCAAATGGATTGCTGCGACCGCCGAGCATTCGAACTCTGGATCGCAAACCATGTTTGGCTACCATGCCCTGGAGTCAAGCGTGCAAGACACAACAAAGTGGGTTCAAATTGACCTTGGCTCGGTTCAGTCATTGGCCACTGTCATTCTCCATTCTCCGAACCCTCCCGGGTTTGATCCAACCAAAGGATTTGGTTTTCCAATTCGCTTTAAGGTCGAAGCGTCTGATGGTCCAAAGTTCTCTCAATCAACCGTTTTAGCCAACTATTTGGATCAAGACTTTCCAAATCCCGCGGGGACGCCGGTAAAGGTTTCCGGTGGAGGCATCCAGTGCCGATATGTCCGAGTGACAGCTACCAAGCTATGGAACCGTCAAACTGGACCCGAGCCATATTGTTTTGCCTTGGCTGAACTCGAAGTGTTTTCAGGCGGAAAGAACATTGCTCTTCATGCTCCGGTAAGTTCACTCGATAGTGTTGAGGTCAATGATTGGAACCAAAAGCGACTCACTGACGGGGAATTTCTAAGGGATCAGACGGTTGGCGAGAAAGGTCCTGAAAACGGAGCGGTTTACTTGCAAAAGTCAGTTCAAATCTCAAAGACGGTCGTTCGAGCAACCGCATTTCTTTGTGGACTTGGCTATTCCGAGCTGATGATCAATGGCAAAAAGGTTGGAGACCACGTCCTCGATCCCGGATTTACTGACTATTCTAAGCGGGCTCTCTATGTCGCCCATGATGTTACAAGACAGCTTAAGAATGGAAATAATGATGTCGGAATCTTGCTAGGTGGTGGATGGTTCAACCTCGCCACTGCAGATTTGTTCAGCTTTGAAAAGGCACCTTGGTCAGCATCGCCACGAGCTCGTTTTCATCTGAAGATTGAATTCAGCGACGGTTCGTCTAAAACAATTGTTTCCGATGAGAGCTGGCAATGGAGCCCAACCGCAATTACCTTTAACTGTGTTCGTGGGGGTGAAACGATTGATGCTCGATTCGATTCGCCGACTCGGAAGCCAGTGATGATCGTAGACGCCCCGAAAGGCAAATTAGTATCCCAACAACAACCTCCGATAAGAGTAACGGCGACGATAAAACCGATAGCCATGACCGAGCCAAAACCAGGGGTTTACGTTTTTGATTTGGGGACGAACATTGCGGGTTGGGCAACTTTGCGAACTAAGGGAGCAAGGGGGACCCGCGTCACCATGAAATATAACGAGGCCCTCAGTGCGGATGGGACTGCGAATATGCAGCATACAGCAAGCCACACCTATGGTCGATTCCAAACTGAGGAGTGCATCCTTAGTGGAAACCTAGACTTCTTTGAGCCTCGATTTACCTATCATGGGTTTCGGTATGTTGAAGTCTCCGGTCTAACGGAAAAGCCGACTCTGAAATCTTTGGAAGGAAAGTGGGTCACGACTGATCCTGAGCGTGCTGGAAATTTTGAATGCTCCAACGAGCGACTGAACAAGGTTCAAGACCTTATAGTTCGTTCATACCTCAACAATCTTCACAGCATTCCAACCGACTGCCCACAACGGGAGAAAATGGGCTGGATGGATGACGGTTGCGTCGATATGGAGACTGGATTTTTCAATCTCGACACGGCTCAGTTTTACCGAAAGTGGTTTAACGATATGATG
>JANPAV010000374.1:0-3888 GCA_031430115.1 Armatimonadota bacterium
GATGTGACGGTCACGAATACATATGGCCGGTTGAAATTGGTGATTCAGGTGAAGGATACGGAATGATGGAACGAAAAGACCTCAAGAATTTGAAGCGAAGAAGTTAAGCCGCCTTTTAGTCGACGCTGAGCTATCATTAACTCATGAAGCGAATCGGAGAAATCTACAAGCAGTTCAGATTTCTGCTGATGATCATTCCGTTTCTAGTGTTCCTGCTGCCGCTTGTTGGCAAAGGTTGGAGCCCTCGATTTTGGGATGCGGCAATCCTCCTTACGCAATGCCCGTTCATTGCGATCGGACACTCGGTTCGCGATGACGAGAGCATGTCGGGGCTTTTCACGATTGGCTTCATCGCTTGCTTTTTCGTCTTCATCGATCAGTTTGCAAGGATCACTTACGCTATGCGAGAATCAACCCTTGCTTGTCTTGGCGTATTTGCCCTGATGTTGGTTTGTGAGGTGGTAGCGATAGAAGTCCTCGGATGGGCTTTGGCAAAATTGAGTCAAAGACAAAACTGATCCTTACTCCGCGACGCGACCGACGGCGAGGGCTTTCCACTTCCCTTCGATCTTAACCATGAAAAAATGAAGTTGTCCGAGTTCGTTACCGGCTCCCACGTGGTTCATTTGTATGAACGCATAATGTCCATCGCCGGAAAAAAGCGGATAAGCCAGGGCGCCTCTTACCCGGATTCCGCCTTCAACATTTGCCCGATTCTTGATTGAAACCGCACCGGGGACCCAAGCCGCAGAGCGATTAAAGTAGGTCGACGGCACGATCACAATTCGTTGCCCCAGGTCCATCGCATCTAGAGCCTTTTCGACTTTGCAGCCAACCGCAGGCGGGGAGTTTGAAGTGGTGAGGGTTTCTCGAATCCGCTTCAGAGTCTCTTCACTTGCGTCGCCGTCATTTCCGAACTTGACGATCCAAAAATCTAATGCTTTGTCAAAAAAGGTCGAGTCAAATTGCCCGATTGTCCATGCTGGCTCGACAGCAATGTACTCGCCATCATTCCAGTCTTGCCATCGCGAACTAAAAAACTCATCTATTGCTCCGGTAATGACTTGGGCTTCTTCGGATGCAGAGAGGGCTTCAGTTGAAGTGCCTTTGTTCGGTTTGGGAACGAAAGGCGCCCCTCCGGACGATGTTGTTCCAGGACTGTTTGCTGAATTTGTGGAACTTGCATTCGGTTGGCACGAGCAAGCGAGAACGAGTGCCACCAATCCCCATCGCCACATGTTCTTATTATCACGCAATTGCCAAACGAGTCGGTGTTAGAAATTTGGTGGTGAGAAAAAGCAAAACGAACAGATCGGCTCTACGACCCGCTGGGTCGGGAAGATTTGGATCTATCCAGGGATCGCCGGAGCGACACCCTGGCTACTTTATGTGATCCTGCGGATCAGGACTCTTGTAAAGTGCAACTTTACAAATATGCCGGAGCGTTTTGGTACGTTACCGGGCGGAGCCAGCGCAGGATTGCGTGGTTGCCAACACTGGTAAACCGCACATCGCTTGATGCCGGATATGGTCCACCATGTTGCATCCCATCGCATACTTCGACTCCGGTTGGAAACCCGTTAAATACCAACCGTCCAACCCTTGTCTCGAGCAGAGGAACCAATTCCTTGACAAGGGCTTCGTCGGAAGCCGCATATTGTATCGTTCCCGTCAACTGACCTTCGAGAACGGGGAAAAGCCAGGTTAGTTCTTCGACTGAGGAAGCTGTGACAAGGATTCCGAATGGGCCAAAGACCTCTTCGCGGAGTTCTCGGTTCGCCAGGAAGTTTGCTAATGTCGTTCTTGCTAGTCCTGGCTGACCAGGCTCTGTAGGTTTGACCAGAGAATCGACGCCCGTTGCATCAGAAACGATTCCAGCGTTCGCACTGTACGATGCACCGATTCCCGGCGTCAACATTGTGCCGGTTGCAACCTGGGCAATTCCGGCCGAAACTGCGGCGCAAAATGCTTCCCATTCTGGACTTTCGATACCTAAAACGACTCCGGGGTTCGTGCAGAATTGTCCAACTCCCATTGTTAGTGATTGTACATATCCAGCGGCCAAGGCTTCTCCACGTTCGGCTAATGCCCCCGGAAGCATGAAGATTGGATTGATGCTTCCCATCTCGGCGAAGACGGGAATTGGCTCGGGTCGCTTTGCCGCCAGATCCATCAGAAGTCGTCCAACCATCTTTGAGCCGGTAAACCCGACTCCCTTGATATGGGGGTCAGAAACGAGAGCCGCGCCGACTTCGTTGGCACCAGAAACGAGCTGAAATACTCCGGCAGGAAGGCCCGATTCTTGGACTGCTTCGGAGACGATTGAGCCCACTAATTCGGAAGTTCCCGGATGAGCGGGATGAACTTTTGCCACTACGGGGCAACCGGCGGCTAGCGCAGAGGCAGTGTCTCCGCCAGCAACCGAAAACGCAAGAGGAAAGTTTGACGCACCGAAAACGGCGACTGGTCCAACGGGGATCATTGATCTATTTAGAGCCGGTCGAGGCAATGGCGCCCGATCTGGCATCGCCGTTACAACGCGACGATCTATCCATTTACCATCTCGAACATCTGTTGCGAACATCCGAAGTTGACCGGTCGTTCGACCGAGTTCACCGGTGATTCGGGCAACTGGAAGGTGAGATTCAGAGCTAGCCAATGGAACGATGTCCGCCTCTCTGGCTGCCAATTTGGATGCTATGAGATCTAAGAAGTCAGCAAGTTTCGCTGGCTCGAGTGCTCGCAATACGGGGGCGGCTTCGCTTGCTCGTTGGCAAGCCGTCATAACAGATTCGGTATCAGGCATATCGGTTCGGATTGAGTTGGTTGATTGGAAGAGTTGTCTCTTCGCCAGCCAAAATCTCAGATACAAGCATACCGGTTATCGGCCCTAAACTTAGCCCCATCATCGAGTGCCCACTTGCCATTACAATCCGGGGATTGTTGCGAATTTTGCCCACATAAGGCAACCCGTCCGGTGAACATGGTCGGAATCCGTACCAAACCTTTTGGTCCACAAAATCCTGCTCTTGGAACTTCGGGAAGTAGCTTGGAATGGACTCTACGATCCCTTTGACCTTGTCAAGATTGACTTCATCGTCGGGCTCGCCTAGTTCCATCGTGCCGCCAAACCGAACGCCATTTTGCATCGGAGTAACCGCCACCCTGGCTTCCATTAACAAAGAACATACACTTGGTGTCTCGACCGGATTCTCGAGCGTCATCGAATAGCCCTTACCGGCCATCATCGGCATTCCAATGCCCAGTTGCTTCGCTATCTCGCGGGACCAAACACCAGTGGCGATCACGACAAAATCAGAGTCAAACTTTTCGCCTCTAGCGGTAACAACTTCGACTTTGTCTTGAACCGAATTAAGGTGGGTGACCCCGGCTCGGCCAAGGTCAAAGTGGACCCCCATCTCATGCAATTTTTTTCGAAGGGCAGCGAGAAAGTCCTGGGGAGTTAAGTGACAATCATCGTGAAAATGAACTCCACCCATCACGTTCATGGTTACGGTTGGATCAATAACTTGAAGGTCTGAGGGGTTATGAACGGTGGCTTTGACCCCAATTTCGTTGGCGCGCTTCGCAAGCTTTGCTTCGGCATCGAGGGTTTGCATGGTTTTGCAAAGCATGAGCAGTCCCTTTTTGACCAGTTGATAGCCTATTCCTAAGTCCTCGGTCATCGCTTCGTAGAGCTTTCGACTCTCAAGATTCATATCGCGAAGGATCGTTTCGCACTTAGCGACATGTTCGGGGTCGCATTTGCCCATGAACATCCAGGACCACAGGATTTGGTCGAGAGTTGGTGGAATCTTGAATGCAAATGGTGCCTTGGACTTGAACATCATTTTCATGCCCATTTTGACCATCCCTGGTGCAGACAAA
>JANPAV010000375.1:0-16075 GCA_031430115.1 Armatimonadota bacterium
AAGCATGTGAACATGATCGTCATGCCCACCGATCATGATTGGTGTGTGTTTTCCTTCTCTCAAAATCGTGGTTATATAGGCATAGAGTTCTGGTCTCATATGTGGCTCTAGGTTCGAAACTCTGTCCTTCGTGCTAAAGACTGCTTGAACAATTATTTGCGACAGAGACTGAGGCATGATATTTCATATTGTATTAGCGCGACCCTTCAGGCCGCAAGAAATTTTTTTGAAGCCTTCCTAGGACTGCGCCCGTAGGCTAAGAGTAAAGCCGCCACGTTGTGGCTGGTTGGTACCGAATTGAAGCTTTTTTGAGGACTAGCGTGCGACCAATCTCCTTCGCTACCATTACGGAAAGAGCAGTACTCATGAAGATTGAGTGGGCCACATCCTAGGGCTTCATTAACAGTGACGCCAAGTTGTGGCTGCCCGAAAACCTTAAAGAAGCGAACACAAAGAGTTCTGTGAGCCTGTAAACTAATTCCATGCGCAAGTTCTGGAAATTTGCAAAACCTCTTGGTCCCGGGTTCGGGATCAGCAAGAACTTCTACCTTTCTGTTTTGGCGGGTTCTCCTGCGTTGCCACCTATCACCTCAATAATTAACCCTAAAGGCACCAGCGGTGCAATTGAAGGCTTCGGAGTGCCGCTTGTCGATGGAAAGGACAAAGCCATCCTCGATTCTCCAATGCTTCGCGGTACCTACGCCCTCGCAAGCAAAGATCAAAAGACCGTCGTTCGCCTCATGGTCATGAGCGCCGAAGAGGCAGGATTTTCTCCCGACACAATTGCAAAGAGTCCTGCAGCCGCGAAGATTTCTCCCGAATTGCTCACAAGACTAAGATCGACGTGGCACCTTATCCAATTGAGTTTCGAAAGTCATGATCCGGATGTATATCCGGCCCTCGATTTCATTCTCGGCATCGCCACGCGACTAGGCGAGGTAACCCAAGCAGTCATCGCAGATCCCGTTTCAGAGCGCTATCTGATGCCGGGTGAGCTGATTATGCGACCACGAACCGACCCAAAAGTCGATGCTCGAGAACATATCTTCATTCATCGACGACCCGATGGAGCCAATTGGCATGTCTTTACAAAAGGACTGATCAAGTTCCTCCAACCAGATATTGAATTGCTAGGCGTTGAAGAACCCGATATCGAGGAGGCAGCAAGATTCCTCATGTCCGCATCTCAAGGTGTCCTTCTTGGTTATCTCATCCAAACAGGATCAGAAGTAGGACCCTTTGAAGCTCGTTTAGGAAACCTCAACAGTGCGACTTCAACCGTAGTGCCAGTCATGGAACTACTGCCTCCAACCGGAAAATCCGTCTCAGAATTACTCAAGATGCCTTTCTGAATTTGAACCTACGGGTATCCTGAAGACATGAAACTCAGTGAAGGCGATCGCGTTAAGATTAAAACACGCGAAGTGACCGAAGACGACCGAAAAGCCAATCGGTATTTTGACCACATGGGTGGTTTAGTCGGCACCGTTCAAAACATCTATGGCGAAAAGGAAATTGCCGTACAAATCGACCATGAATCATTGAGCAAAGCGTCAAAGGATGTTCACAAAGAAGCAACCAATCGAATGCGACAAAAGTTTGTCGACAACGTCAGCGAAGTTCAACGAAAAGAATTGACCAAAGAAGAACTCGAATTTGAAACCCACTTCATGCTGTTGGTAGATTCAAACGATTTGGAGAAAGTGTAACTTGGCAGTAGAATTTAGCTTCGATATTGTCTCCAAAGTCGATCAAATGGAGTTGAAAAACGCCATGGATCAAGCAGACAAGGAAATTCTGAATCGTTACGATTTTAAGGGCACCAAAATCGAAATCATCTACGATGGCAAGATGGACATCACCCTTGTCGCCGACGATGAATTCCGAATGGATCAACTTAAGGACATCGTATTTAGCAAAATGCTCAAACGGGGCATCGACGCCCGTCAAATCGAATACGGCAAGCTCGAACCAGCCGGCAACATCACGGTTCGATGCAAAGTCGAACTCAAGCAGGGAATTCCAACCGACAAAGCCAAGGCACTAACAAAAGAGATTCGCGACAACAAGACGCTGAAAGTCAACTCCCAGATTCAAGGCGAAGAAGTTCGAGTTTCAGGAAAGAGCAAGGATGACCTTCAAAAGTGCATGCAGTTTGTGAAGGGACTGCCACTCGAGTATCCGGTTGATTTCATTAATTTCCGCTAGAGAAAATCTTTGATGGCAGAAATTCCTTTTCGTAGCAACATCCTCAAGATGTCGCCCTATTCTCCGGGCAAACCAATTGATGAAGTTAAGCGCGAACTAGGACTCACCCGAGTGATCAAACTCGCAAGCAACGAGAACCCACTCGGTCCCTCGCCGCTCGCAATTGCGGCGGTTAAGGAAGCCGCCGAAAATATTCACCTCTACCCAGACGCCTCGGCCTACACCCTTCGTGAGGCATTAGCCGCTCATTCCGGCTTGCCAATGGCTCAAATCATCATTGGCAATGGAAGCGATGAAATCATCCATATGCTTGGCCAAATCTTGCTGGGATCTCCGGAAGATGAAATCATTGTCGGCAACCCTTCATTTGTCCGATACGATGCCGCCGCTGGGCTAGCCGACTGCAAACTGGTAAAGGTTCCGCTGACTGAAGACATGCGAATCGACCTACCAGCGATAGCAAGGGCAGTCACAGCAAACACGAAACTTGTCTTTATTGCCAACCCAAATAATCCAACCGGGACTATCATTTCGGTCGACGAACTCGATGTATTTCTCGCTTCGATTCCATCAACCGTGGTTGTGGTCCTTGATGAGGCCTACTTTGAATTTGCTGACGGAGCTGCAGGTTTCCCTAACTCCCTTGACTACGTCCAAAAGCATCCAAACGTCATCGGCATGAGAACATTCAGCAAAACCTATGGACTTGCGGGAATCCGAGTTGGTTACGCCTTTGTTTCACATCAAATTTCGGATGCATTTGATCGGGCAAGAGAACCATTTAACGTTAACTGCCTTGCCCAAGTCGCCGCCATCGCTGCCCTCTCCGATTCGGATCACTTAACTAAAACGGTGGAATTGAATCGCCGAGGTCTAGAGAGAATGCACCAAGCCTTCGTAGATCTAGGCGCAAAGCCATACAAAAGCTTCGCAAACTTCATCATCGCGGATCTTGGCCAACCTGCTAGACCCGTATATCAATCGTTGCTGGAACAAGGAATTGTCACCCGGTCTGGAGATGTCTTGGGGCTTCCTAATTGCTTGCGAGTAAGCGTTGGTAACGAGGAAGAGGTCACCATCTTCATCGAAGAATTGACGAAAATCTTGGCTTAGTCCAAAATCTGGGTCATCATTTTGGCTGCCGGAACGATTCCATGAACGATCTGCCGTTCAACGTTAAAGCTCTCATCAAACTGAGATTCCAGAGCTTCCAACGCAGGATTCAAGAGTGACTCCTCAAATTCACCCAAGAGATAGACTTTAATCTTCACAATCTGATGCGAAAGGGTTAGCTTAACGCCAAGCACACCCATTTCCCAAAGGGGCGAAAATGCTCCCTCAATGGATTGCTCTAGACTCTCTTTATGGTAAACACCATTATCAGCGTTTTCAGACATTGCCGCTTTCCCCACATACGGAATAACGTACTGATTTGATTTTAGTTCAAGTTCCGAACCAAAATGTACTTTGTCAATCGCTCCCCTTAATAGTTCAGACTCGCGAGAACCTAAAAAGTTTTAACAAAGTTTTGAAAAAATGGTACGAAAGTCCCACCAAAATTACTCATACTTGTCGACGTCGCCAAGTGCTATCGGACAAATTCAAGTTTTGGTTCACCATATCGCTTCATTTCGTGAAACCAAAACCGCCCAAGACGGGTAACTTTTCCCTAGATGTCCGCGCTTAAAGAGATTGAAATTCTGGTCAGGTCAAAGTATCCGATCCTCTATATTGTTTCGTGGGAAGAGCGACGAATCGAATCGACTCTTCAATCCATTGCCACCGACCTTAAGCGGACGCTCAATGTCTGGACCTTAACCCAGGGAATGAAGCCCCCCATCGTCCAATCCGAGACGAGATCAACTCTTTCGCCGGAACTCGAGGCACTTGCCCAAATCTACCAAGCCAGCGAAGGGGCAATATTCCTTCTCAAAGACTTCCATCCATACATGAAGGACCCGCGAGTCATGCGATTGCTTCGCGACATCGCCTTCAAGCTAAGAACCCGATCTCAAACACTTATTATCCTCGGGCCAAGTCTTAACCTTCCTTCCGATCTTGAAAAGGATATTACGGTCATCGACTTTCCACTCCCCGATGGAGACGAAATTGCAAAAGTCCTCGATACGGCGATAGCCCAAATGAAGGATAATCCGAAAGTTGATACCACTCTCTCGGCGGCTGACCGGGAGGTACTCATTAAAAGTTGTCAGGGACTCACGCTCGACGAAATTGAGTCAGTTTTAGCTCGCTCAATCGTCGAAACAAAGAAATTTGACCAGAACGTTGTCTTGGATGAGAAGAAGCAAATTATCCGAAAGAGCGGAATCCTCGAATACTATCCACCCAATACTTCATTAGCAGATGTCGGCGGGATGGATAACATCAAAGAATGGCTCGACCAACGGACCACCAGCTTTACCGATAAAGCCAAAGAATTCGGTATCCCTGCTCCCAAGGGAATCCTTCTCCTCGGTGTCCAAGGTTGCGGAAAGTCCCTTACCGCTAAAGCCATCGCCGCGACTTGGAAACTCCCGATGCTCAAACTTGACGTAGGTCGAATCTTCGGCTCTCTCGTCGGCCAAAGCGAAGAAAACATCCGAAAGGCGATCAGCACCGCCGAGTCGGTTGCTCCTTGCATTCTGTGGGCTGATGAACTTGAAAAGGGCTTCGCTGGAACCAGTTCCGCCGGAGACAGTGGAACTACTGCGAGAGTCTTCGCCACATTCCTTACGTGGATGCAAGACAAAACCGCTCCAGTTTTTCTCATAGCCACAGCAAACGATGTCTCGGCATTACCGCCAGAACTTCTCCGAAAAGGACGTTTCGACGAGATCTTTTTCATCGACCTCCCCGAACTCAAAGAAAGGGAGCAAATTTTTGAAATTCACCTGAAAAAACGTCATCGGGATCCAAAAGCCTTTAAGCTCAAGACAAAACTTTTGGCAGAAAAGAGCGTCGGATTCAGCGGAGCTGAAATCGAAACTGTTGTGATCGCCTCACTTCAACGCGCATTCCATGAAGGGCGAGACCTCATCCAGGAAGATCTCAACAAGGAGGTTGCTGCGTGCGTACCACTCAGCGTCATGATGCGCGAAGATATGGAAGCCTTACGAGAGTGGGCGCACTTAAGAGCAAGGCCCGCGTCGTGAGGGCCGTTATCCCCGCGGCCGGATTAGGGACCAGAATGATGTCGGTCACCGGCGGAGCAGCCAAGGAGCTACTACCGCTTGGCGAATCCACCCTCATCCAACACATTCTCGATCAAGCTTTCGACATCTGCGACCATGCGATCGTTGTTTGGGATATCAACAAAGGACAACTTCCCGACGGAGTACCTTGGGTTCCCCAAATGCCCCAACGCGGACTCGCTCCGGCAATCGCAAGCGGGGTCTCAAGCGAAGAATCGAACTTAATCTTTCTGCCGGACGCGATTTTTTTGCCAAACGATCCGGCTTCGAAAATGGCGGCGATGGGCGAAGGCGATATCGTTCTTGCCCTGAGCAAAGTTTCGGATGAGGAAGTATCCAGATATGGGATTTGTGAAGTTGATGACAACGGCTATGTGACCCGGATGCTCGAAAAGCCAACCCCGGAGCAAACAACGAGCCGATGGGCAATTACTGGTCGATACAAACTTTCTGCCGAGGCAGGCGAGCTATTAATCCAAACGGTTGCGAGCGCTCCTTTCGATGGAGCCGAAATCGACCTGTCTGGCTTCTTTGCCAAAGCCATAAACCAAGGAATGCGAATCGCTGGTTGCTTTCTGGACGAAAGTTATCATCGCTACGATTGCGGAAGCCCAGAAGGATATCAAATGGCGGTAGAGGCATTCTCGCAGTGAAAGTCACGTTTTCCGCCCCCGGTCGTGCGGGCATCATCGGCAACCCAAGCGACATGTACGGGGGCTGCGTCATATCATGCTCAACCCCGGTCAGAAACAGGTGTACCATCGAAGAATCAAGCGAATGGGAGCTACCGGAAGACATCCGACTTTGGGATGCTGCAACAACCAGACTTCCTGTCCAAGGCAAATACAAAGTAACGTGGGAAACCGATGTTCCAAGATCAAGCGGGTTGTCGGGTTCAACCGCTCTGCTTGCCGCAACTGTAGCCTGCATCATGACGGTGCGAGGTGAATATATCCCGGAAGACCGAAGAGAGTTTGCCGAGCTCGTTCGTGATATCGAATTACGAGAAGCCGGAATAGTGTGTGGCTACCAAGACGCCTATATGTGCGTACTCGGCGGCATGAACAAAATGGACTTTGCCGGTAAGCACCCAATAGATAGCGGTCCACTTGGGACCGTAACTCCAACTCAACTTCAGGGGCACTTCCTTCTCGTCACAACCGGCGTCGAACGACTTAGCGGATCGGTTCATGGACCAATAAGGGATCGGTGGTTAAGCGGCGATATTCGAGTTATTCAACTCATTGAAGAACTCACCGATTTTGCAAAGAATACAACTACAAATTCAACAATTAAAGATTTTGCTGAGTCCATGAATCGCAATTTCCAAATCATACAAGAATTGGGCGGTTCAGGCGATGATATTGATCTTCTAGTACAAAACTGCCGAGATAATGGCGCCGATGCTGCAAAGCTTGCTGGCGCAGGAATGGGGGGAACTGTCATTGCCTTGTGCGACAACCCGTCAGAACTCCAGCAAAGACTGACCAAAATCGGATATACCAAGTTCCTGCAACCAGTTCCTGTGAATGGGTTGACCCGAGAAGTATGAATTGGAGTTTGAGTGCCTTTGCTGATGAAATCGACGCCGACCTGGACGTCCAATTTGCAAACCTAAAGGAAAACGAAATCAACCTTGTTGACACGAGGTCCGCCTTTGGCAAAAACGTCATGGCACTAACCGACTACGAAGCCAATGGCTATAGGCTGAAGGCCAGTGAATATGGGGTTTTCATCAACTGCGTGGGCTCTCCAGTCAATAAAGTAGTGATGGCCGAATCACCAGCCGAGGATGAACTTGAAAAGCTTCGTCGAGCTATCGACATTGCCAAGATCGTCGGAACAAACCGAGTCCGAATCTTTACCCCTGAAGGCGAAGATTTTGATGCGGTATGTGCTTGGATGGAGCCTCAAATCAACCTCGCCGCCAAACACAATTTCGTTCTGATGCATGAAAACGATGCAAAGTACTTTGGAGCTTATCCTGATCAGGCAAAAAAGCTCTTGGATCGGTTTGCATCGCCAAATTTTCGGTTTGCGTTCGACTTTGCCAACACTGTCCAAATTGGCTTCAGGGCGATGGAAGATTGGTTCCCTTGGCTATTGCCTCATCTCGAAACCATCCACATCAAAGATGCAAGAGATGACAAAAAGGTCGTCCCTGCCGGTGAAGGTGTCGGGCAAGTGCCTGAAACCCTAGAGTGGCTGAAAGGACAGAGTTGGAATGGCATCTTGTCCATCGAACCTCACCTCCAATTTGCCGGTGACCGAGGCGGATTTTCTGGAATTGAATCATTTAAGATTGCAACTGATGCGATCAAAGGAATATTACAAAAATTATGAGTGAACTAAGATTTGGGATCCTGGGATGCGGAAACATCTCCAAGACCCACGTAACCGGAATCACGAGTGCGGAAGGGGCTGTCCTCACTGCCGTATGTGATGTCATCGAGGAAAAGGCGAAGGCGCTTGGCGAACATGCTTCGGCCGCGAGCTTTACCGACTTCGATGAGTTTTTAAAGGAAGTAGACGCTATTTCAGTCTGTATTCCTAGTGGCCTTCACTCTGAATATGCTGTCCGTGCCGCTCGTGCCGGCAAGCACGTCCTCACCGAGAAGCCACTCGATATCACTTTAGAGCACGGCCTAGCCATGGTCAATGCTTGCGAAGAAGCTGGAGTGAAACTAGGATGTATCTCCCAGCACCGCATGACCAAAGACATGCGCCGACTTTACGACGCAGTGCAAAATGGAGAGCTAGGAACGCTAGTCCAGGGCGATTCATTTACAAAATGGTATCGGAGCCAAGCCTATTACGAAAGCGCAGGCTGGCGCGGAACTTGGGAATTTGATGGCGGTGGCGCCCTAATGAATCAAGGCGTCCACTATGTAGATATGATCCAGTGGATCATGGGTGGCGTCAAATCCGTCCAAGCCCGAACTCGAACCATCATGCACGATATTGAAGTCGAGGACCAAGCACTCGCGATGGTGGAATACAACAATGGAGCCATCGGCATTATTCAAGGTTCCACTTGCACCTATCCGGGCATGGCCGAAAGATTAGAGGTTCACGGTACAAAAGGCACGGTCGTTATTGAATCGGATCGGGCGAAAATTTGGGTTACCAAAGATGTCGCAGATCATGAACCATTTGGTCCAAGCGTGACCCTCGGCAAAGAGCATGTGCTCGAAGAAGACGAAACTACGAAGGCATGGGACAAAGCGCATAAGCTTCAAATTCAGGACTTCACCAACGCAGTACGCGAGAATCGCGATCCGTTCATCACGGGTCGTGCTGCGTTGGAGCCTCTCAAAGTTATTCTCGCAATCTACGAAAGCTCCAGCCGTGGCGGCTCTCCGGTTCTTCTTGAGGAATTAATGCCTTGAGATATGCTGCCCAACTCTATACGGTAAGAGATTTTGTCAGGACCAGCGAGGGACTTCACGACTCGTTGAAAAAGGTAGCCGATATGGGCTACGAAGGAGTTCAAGTTTCAGCGGTTGAGGCATTTCTTAAGGATGTCTCAACCTTGCAACTTCGCTCCTGGCTCGATGATCTCGGGCTATCCTGCTGCGCAACCCATCGTCCGTGGGAGAACTTGGTCAACGATCTGAGTGCCGAAATTGGTATCCATCAAACCCTTGGCTGTGATGTTATTGGCATCGGGATGGGACCGAAACAGTGCTTTGAGGGTGGGCCAACAGAATGGCGAACATGGCTTCTCGCGGTTGACTCGTTGGTCAAAAAACTTTCAGAGCATGGATTGACCTTTGCCTACCATAACCATGCCATTGAGTTCGAAAAGAAGGACAGCGAACGATCAATCGACATCCTTGTTTCCGAGTCCAATGTCGAAATGCAATTCATCCTCGACACGTATTGGGTCGTTCATGCTGGAGCAGATTGCGTCGATTATATCCAACAACTTCGCGGACGGCTCGATTGCGTTCACCTCAAGGATAAAGCCGTGGTCGGATGGGATACCCGATATGCGCCAGTCGGAGAAGGCAACCTTCCTTGGCATTCCATCATTCCCGCTCTCGAAGACGCCGGAACAAAGTGGGGCGTGGTTGAGCAAGACGAATGTTATGGCGAAGACCCATTCGACTGTCTCGAGCGATCTCTGAAATATCTGAAGTCTGGCGAGTAATGTCTACAAATGAAAGAACTTCAATTCTTCCTGGACGATGGATTAAAGACTCTTAGCGAGTTACTTCACCTCCGCGGAAGATACCGAAGTGACTCAGATGTAATGGCGTTTGACGATCGACTCCAGAAAAACCTCTGAATCTCCACATTTACCCTCGTACTTACACTTGCAAATTTCTTATTCCATGCCCACTGATTTCAACCAACTCTCGACTCATAGGGAACCGCAAACCGCCGAAAGCGGGTAAACATACCGCTGATGGTTTTTCTTCCCCTTGTCTTGACTGCCGCTCCTGCAATGTTTGGACCTTTTGACGTATCGCTCCCGATTACCACAACGGGAAATCCGTTTGATCCTGCCGTCAACGATGTCAAAGTAACCTTCAAGTCTAAAACCGGAAAACTGTCCGACCGTATCGCATTTTTTAGCAAAGGCAAGTGGCAAGTGAAAGGCTATCTCCCTGAGCCTGGAACCTACACCGCCAATGTAATCATCAACGGAAAGCCATCCGTAAAGCTTGCCGCAATCACTGTAGCCAACAAGAAGCCAGAAATGATCCGAACTGAAGGGAAGTGGTTCAAAAAGGCTTCCGGAGCTCCATACTGGCCAGTTGGCATCAACGTGGCATGGGGATCGGGGCCGGCCAAACAAGTTCCATCGTACTTCCCGCTCATGAAAAAAGCGGGGATGAACTGGTCGCGGGTGTGGGGCTGCCATTGGGACGACCGCAATCCCTATTGGATGACCAACTCACTGAATCCAAAAGACGGCTGGATGAGCGAAGTCGCCCTGGATCGATGGGATGCGGTTGTAAAAGCTGCCGAAACCAATGGTATCAACTTTCAATTTGTCTTATTTCATCATGGGATGTTTTCATCGTCGGTCAATCCTAACTGGCAAGATCATCCTTGGAACTCAAAGAACGGCGGGTTCCTTAAGTCTGCATCCGATTTCTTTTCCGACCCGGAAGCCAAACGGCGAACTAAAATGTTGCTTCGCTATTACGTTGCTAGGTTCGGCTATTCAACTTCAATAATGGCCTGGGAACTGTTTAACGAGGTTCAATTCGTTGATAGCATTCGCGAGAAGCAAGATTGGGTAACCGTTGGCAAGTGGCACGACGAAATGGCGAAGTATCTGCGATCGATCGATACGAATCATCACCTAATCACAACCAGCTCTGAACTCGATAAGCCTATCTGGGGACAAACCGATTACCTTCAAGGTCATGGCTATCCTTCGAGTGTCGCCGGGCTCCTTGCTGCCACTCCTAACGGCGGAACCAAGCCCATGTTTTACGGTGAACTTGGACCTGCAGATGGAGATCAAAACAATCCTGAAGCGGCAAAGACCGCTCGCCGAGAAGCATTTTGGTCCGCTCTATTTAACGGACACGCTGGTGCCGGGCAATATTGGTATTGGGACAAAATGGATGATGCAGCTTTCAAGGAATATGCCTTCTACAATAAGATTTTGAAACTTCTTCCACCGGCCCACACGTTCAAGCGTCAAGATGTCAAGCTTCGAGTTCCACTCGGCGGAGACCTAGTATTTCGCCCCGGGCGAGGCTGGCAAGAGTCGTCTCTGACAACCTTTAATCTGCCCGATGATTCCGCCGCTGCAAAGAGCGGTCAGCTTTCGTCGTATGTCCAGGGCGATGCCAATCGAAAAATGCAGCCAAAGCCGCTGACTTTCGTTTTCGAAGCCCCGAAGGCTGGAAAGATGTTCTTCCACGTGGCGGACGTTTCAAAGTCAGGAGCCAAGATTGAAGTGAGCATTAACGGCACAACTTCCTTCACTCGTGATTATCCGGGAGGCGTGAAGCCCATCGAAACCGAGGCAACGGTTGAAGTTCCGTTTGCAGCAGGGAAAAACGAAATCATTATCAACAACGTGGGAGCTGACTGGGTCAACCTCGATCGATATACGTTTACTGGTATCGCTCCATTGGCCTCAATTCAAGCGATTCGTTCAGGCGTCTGGGTCCTTGTTTGGGTTCACACGCTACAACCACACGTAATGATCGAGCTATCCAACTTTGGAACCAAGAGCGAAGTCATCGCCCCGACTATGTGGGAAATCGGTGCCCTTACTAAGTCGCAGCACGACTTGGAAAGAAAAGACGGCTGGTGCGGATGCGTCCCCCCCGGTCGCGATACGATCTTAATGTTTGAAAGTTAGATCTTAGAAATTCGAATCACTTTTGACTGGAGTCGAGCTCCTTAATTTGGGCTCGAAGCCGGGTCATAGTTTCGTCTGGAGCAACGTTTTCCTTTTGGTCTCGCACGACTGACAGCATGGTCTTAACTCGCTTGAGAAAGCTTCCGCATGGATAGCAGTGCGATGCGTGGAAGAGAGCAAAATATCGCTTGATTCCTTTAAGCGAGCCGTCTGCGACCTGTTGCAACAATGCCTCCATGTGTTGGCAGGGAGGTCCTTCTTTTTGTGTTTTTTGTTTCATATGATTTCTTCCTCTATCCATACAGGGCGACCAACTTGTGGCGCAATATTCTTCTTCCTCGGAAGACTCGTGATCGAATCGTTCCGATGGGGACTCCAAGTACTTCAGCGGCCGATTCGTAAGTCAACTCTTCCATGTCGCACAAGGTAACTGCAACGCGGTACTCCTCGGGAAGTTCATCAAGCGCTTCCACAACCTGCTTAAATTCCATCTGGACATCAATTGCTTTCCAAAAGTTTTCATCAGCAGGTTCAGCAACACCTTCATAGTCCGTTTCGCCCCTTGTCTTGCGCTTTCGTAACATTCCAAGCCACTCGTTATTGAGGATCCTGATCAGCCAACTTCGAGCGTGTCGCCCATCAAAATCGTCCCAGTGCTTGTAGGCGTTGAGGAGGGTCTGGCTGACAATGTCTTCGGCGTCAGTGTCGTTGCCGGTCATTCGACGAGCAACTCGATAGAGAACTTCCAGTTCTCGTTCCAAAACTACTGCGGCGGACTCCTTGGTTGCCGCCTGAAATGACATAAAAATGATTGCTGAGATCAGAATGGTAATCGCAAAAAATGTCATTGAAAGTGTTCTACCTGAATAGGATAAAGAGCCACGCCAAAAATGGCGTGACTCAAGTGAATTGGATTTGTTTAGTTAATCTTCATCGCCTTGCTAAAGGTGGCTTCTCCAAGAACCACTTCAGCAAAAGAACACCAAACTTGAACCTTCTTCACTGACTTAATGTAGCTTGGAAGGGTGATGTCTCGGTTGGTCTTGTCACCGGCGATCGTAATTCGCTGAAGCAAGAACGTATTGCCATTACCATCAACGACTTGCCAGTGCGGCGAAGGCGAGCCAGGAGTTTTGAAGTCCATACTGAATCCAAGGTGGAATTTACCGTCCTTCTTATAAAGGTTAGCGGTTCCTCCATTAACTTCAATTCCTTTGAACATGTTGGTCATGCCCATATCCATCATCATCATTTTCATATCAGACTTCATGGACTCCTTTGAACCTTGGGCTGGAGCGTGGTTTGGTGAAGCAACTGCGAAAGATGCAACGGTAGCGAGAACGACGAGAGTGGTGAGTGTTTTATTCATGATTTTTGTTTCCTGTTTTTTTGAAATCGGGGCGTACGATGATCTATGAGGGAGCATTGTTACGCGGAGTGAACTAGGCGAGGGAAGCAGAAGACTTCTTCTCTTGGGCCGATCTCAGCAGAATGACTCCGCTGGTCTTGCCAGTTTTACTGTCAATAATGGCAATGGATCGGTATAGCCAAGCGTCAATATCTTTTGAGATTGAAACTCGATTCTTACCAGTCGAAGCCTTTCCAAGCGAAATGAACTGAGTATTTCCTGGGAAGTCACCAACCATAATCGCTTCTTTCTTGACTAGGCGGAGCTCGAAAGATTGAGCCGACTTGAAATTGAGTTCTACAAATCGTTTTCCAGCATCTTCGATGATCGCGGCCCTTCCTGTAAACCGCTTGTCACCCATGGCATTTCCTGCCGTAACTTCGATTGGCGCACCAAACGAAGCCAGTTGAGCTAGTGGTCTCTCAAAGTTGAACTTGGGAGCCACATAAGCAGTTTCAGCCGTAAAGTTCGCTCCTCCAAATCCAACCGCAAATCGAGCGCACCAAATGGAGACTGCCTGATATTTGCTAAGATCTGTATTGGCTGGAATCTCGTAGTTCTGGTCACCAATGTTGCCTTTTAGAGTTCCTAGATCAAGGAATCCATTTTTCTTGACCGCGTCTTGAGATGAGTCAGTTCCGTTGACGAGATACAGATGAACGTCTGGTCCGTTGGAAGTTTTGAAGTTGGAAAGCTGAATGTAATTCTTGTCGTTTACTTTGACAATCTTTGCCATGCCTGTCGTTTCGTGGGCTTGGCTGGTGAATGTCCCGCTGGCAAGTGTCATGGTTGTTGCACCGGCAACAGTTGGAATTTTCTCGTTAACGGTCTGGTTTACAAAAAGCAGTTCTGGTCGGAAAAGTGCCCATCCGACGATGGCTACTGGGATTACGCTGATGGCGATTACTTTCTTTATGTTTCGCATGATAGCAGAAGTCGCGAGATGCGAAACAGTTCCCAAAAAAAGTTTTTTCTTTGGAATGTAGTTCAAAAATGAAAAAATCAGGGGCCAATATAACCCCTGATTCCAATATTCGCCCCCCATGTGAATAGCCTTAAGAATCTAGAAATCAGGATCGTCGATTGCTTTATCGTCGACATCGATTCCTTTGCTCTTCAAGGCAGCCTTCACAAGTCGGATCTTCTCTCCGAGCCATGCCTGATATAGTTTGTCACCAACATAGTCCCAGCCTTTCCTGTATCGAAGGTCCTTCAGGGTATCCAACAAAACTCGGACTGAAACATGATCTAGGCTGCCAACGGTATCAAATAAGTTCATGTCAAGTGGCTTATCGGGATCACTCGGAACATGAACTGGTGGTGGACAAGGATAAATAATCCCGCGCACAATTACTTGTCCGCTAACGGTAAAGCTTCCCGCAGCCAAAGCGGAAATAGAAGCCTTAGTGCGGAATTCGCCCAACTTGTTGACATCGGACTTACGAATATCCTTGAAGACACAATTCCCACTCTTGAACGTAATTGAAGTGGGCGACTCGTTGCTTAATGAAGTCCTTATCGGAAATTGATCTGCGTTCAAACCTTGCAATCCAGTGACAAGCCCTTCGAGAGTTGTTTGTTCTCCCTTCAAAAGTTGACTTTTACCAACCGATAGTTTAAAGCTGATCACATTTATCGAGCCCACCGTTGACACTTCACCTTCAGAAACAATCACGGTTTGCGGGCCTGACAGGTTAGGCGATGGAAGGACAATGGCCTGACTTGGCGTTTCCGTCAATACAATTGCTGGTTGTCCACCTACAGAGCATTTCGTATTTGATAGATCTCCATCGAAGTTTCCTGTGATGATCAAGGGAGCTTTGCTCGTACTGGTGGATGGCCAACGGGTTTTACCACCAGAAGGAATCGTAGCCTGAGGCAAAACCGGTACGGGTGTGTAGGTTCCTTCAATTGTAATATTGGTTGGCTTGTTGGGAACCTTTACGATAAATGCTGGCTTGTTTGGCAATATGTTTGAACCCAAAACGCAAATTGCCAATCCCTGCATTGCTGAAAGGTTCTTGTTTCGACTTGCCTCAGTGTCGCCCTTGGGTTCGAGCAAGACAGTGCCACTGATCCGGTCTCCGACCTCAATAAGGGCTGGGGTAATCACTGACACGGTACCGTTAACGGTCGCCATTTTGGTTGTCCTGATGCCTTGCAATATCTCAGAAGTGACGGTTCCGTTGCTAGTGGCAATTTGAGCATTTGAAAGCGAAATAGTTAGACCCGATGCGGCGACTAGAATTCCGAACTTGGATGCGTTGTTTATGTTAAACATTGTATTCTTCTCCAAAGCGGATTGCTTTAACGGTTGTGACCATGCACGATTGCTGGGGTTCCGTCGGTGGACATTTGGTCCTGGGCAGTATGAACTACTGTAGGTTCCCTGGGCTCCCTTCCAAAAAGCTAAGTAAGATGTTGAGAATGATTTTGACTCGGCATTTACGAGAGGATGGGATTCGATGGGGCATTAATGGTTCAATGTTGCCGCTAGGGATCTCGCTGGGAAACTTACTTTCAAGACCTCGTTCCGAACTCGTTGCTTATCTTAGTCAACTTTGGCCCTCGCAATATCCAGGAGGTGAGCTTGTCGCCCCAATTGACGAGCATCAAGAAGTTTGGGCAAGCGGTGTGACTTACATGCGAAGCCGAGTGGAACGAGAATCTGAATCAATCGTCGCTGATGTTTACGCAAAAGTCTATGAAGCGGAGCGACCCGAGCTATTCTTCAAATCGATTGGATGGCGATGCGTTGGAGATGGGCAACCGATTCGGATTCGCAAAGATAGCGACTGGAACGTTCCGGAGCCTGAACTCACTTTAGTTGTCAACGCTTTTGGCGAGATTGTTGGTTACACTGCCGGGAATGATGTCTCATCACGCTCCATCGAAGGAGAAAATCCACTCTATCTGCCGCAAGCAAAGTCATAC
>JANPAV010000376.1:0-18266 GCA_031430115.1 Armatimonadota bacterium
CTTCGTTGGAATTCTATATCCACCAAATATACAACCAAGAAAGAATGCACTCGTCACTAGGCTACATAAGCCCACAACAATTCGAGTCGCGTCAAAACGGAGAGATGCGATGAGGGTGTCCGAACTTTTCACCGCATTTCAAACTTCGTTCCTCTCATCCAAAGCGATGGGAGAGGGGAAATTCTTACCTTAGGTTCATCCAGGTCATTCCATTTGGTGGAATGTTTACTTGGACTGTAATTGAATAGCCACGTGAGACTTTGATCTTGCGTGGCTTTCCTTCTTTTTCACTGAGTGTGACGACGTCATGAAGCCCGGTGTAGTAAATCGGTACTTCGACGGTTTCTTTGATTGGTTTGTCGGTTGAGTTGTACAAGACAATCATGCCTTTCTCTTTTGTTCCGGTTGGGTTGGCGTGTAGAATTCCATCCCATGATTGACCGTCGCATCGCCGAATGTGAATGATGTCCGATTCCAAAGTATCGCGGTACTTTTTGAACCAATTCACCCACTTTACAACGACCGCTTTCGTTTCGGGTGCGTCGTAGAGTCTTGGTCCCCGATAGCAAGCCTGAGCCCCATAACCAAGGTTGTTGGCTAGGTGCATTTCGTAATCGGCAAGGTGATCCTTGAGCGGTTCGATCGTGGCGGCATCGCCTCCGCCTTGATACTGGACGAGCGGCACGAAGGTCCACCCCATGCTTGGCGTTTTGTCCCACGTTCCGTCATAAAGGTTTTGGCGGCAGTGGATGTGTTGAAGTGCGCGTGGCAATGACCAGTTGGTCTCTCGGTATCCCATGCCAGTTTTGTTGGAGCCGGACAGGAAGTAGTTATCTGGCACGTTGAGGAAGATGTTTTTGGATCGGCACCATTTATAGAATTTGGTGATTTTGAGCCACTGTTTGTACTGTGAATCTTCTAAATTAACGTGTCCGGGATGGGTGGTCGAGGCGCACATGTCGCCCGGATAGTTTCCGTCATGTTCGAGCAAGTCGAAGCCAGTTTTTTCGATGAAGTTTTGAAGGTTTTGGAAGTAGTCCTGACCCCATTTGCTTTCTAGGCATGGCGAGTTACCAAAGATCGCGCCGCCAGTTTTGCCGGTCTTGGGATTGATGACATCATTGACATCATCGATACGTCGGCTTGCCAGCAAGGAGTAAGCACCAAGCCGAATTCCCTTCGAATTGGCATATTCTCTAAAGTCGCGAAACTTCTTGATGGTGGCGGGATTGGTCGATTCCATATCGACTCCGCTGCCAAAGCTAAGAATGACCATCTCGTAGCCACACTCGGCTGCCTGGTCGATGGCGGTATGGACAGCCTTGGGTTCGACGGTGGTCAAGTGAAGCATCATTGGACTGTCAAGGCTCCACGGCGCTAACGTTCGGAACATCTTCCGGACGGCTAGACCATTGCGTTCTCGATCGAAGGAGTCATGCAGAAGCTCATGGACGCGATAAGTTGTGAAGGTGGAACCAGATTCGATTTCCATTCGCGGTCCGATCTGAGGTTCACCAATGAGAAGACAGGGGGTTTTGAGATCGTAGTTAACCTGGGTCGTGTATGTTGGATCGGTCGTCCAATGAACTCCTTTGGCGTGGGCGTTCGGTGACATTCCGCCGAAGGTATAGTCGCTGGTGACGAACATGTTGGGTTTGCGCCACTCGGGACTCTCGTCAACCGCAGATTCACCTTCGACAGCCGCGAGAATTTCGTTTTCAAATTTTTCGAGGACAATTTGTTGTCCCGTTTCGTTTTTGACCTCGATCCACTTTGAGATCTCGGGTAGGGAATCGGGCATTTGGTAGCGAACGGTGACTTGGATACCGGGCAATTCCTTGCTGGAGTAAACCAGCGCCACCCCTTTACCCGTTGGGTTCATCTTATGGACGATGAGAGGAACATAATCCATCGGCATGATCAGGGCGAGTTGAAGCGAATGAGGAAGGGGCTTTGCCTTGGCAAGGAATGCCTGGTCGACATAAGCATGATCTGGGAACGATTCTAGTCCACCGACTTCGTACCGTTTGCCATTAACGGTGATGGAGGCTTCTGGCTTTACCGTCCTCAAAAACTCCGCTTTGTTACTTTCTTCACGAAAGCTGAAGCATGCTCCACTTTTGGATATCCATGATCGAGAGATGAGTCCGTTACTGATCGTCGTCTTGTCATCTGCGATCGTGACCTTGGTTTTGGATTTATTGTTTCCGATGAGCCAGTCGCGGGATGGATTAATCATGGTCAGGGATAGGGTTATGAGCGCGGTGAGCACGAGATTATTGTATCAGTTGGGAGTTTGGAGTTGGTTGGTGTGCAAGCAATAACTTGAGCCTCAGTGAAGAAGCTGTTAGCCTTTAGCTTAAAGAAAAAGCAAGTGATGAGATAGCAATGGAATGGCTGTTTGGTTGCTTGCGTCACGCAAATGTCCACCAACATCTTTCGCAGGTAGCAATGAGCTACTCAGCAAAAAAGAAAAAGCCACTAGCAAGTATCTTACTAGTGGCTTTCTTGGCTAACAGCTGAAGGCTAGCAGCTTCCCGGCTTAGATAATCCCTTGTTCGCGAAGGATTGGGTAGTGACAGGCTTTGAACTTTTGACCGCTACCGCATGGGCAGGCGTCGTTTCGTCCAACCTTCTTCGCATCAACCGAACTTGGGAATGGCAATGAGCCAGGCTCTGCCTTTGCACCCGGAAGTTCAGGGCTTCCGGCTTCCAGTTCCATCATCATTGGCACTGACATCTCTTCTTCGATCGGCTGAGCTTCAACGCGAACGTGGAAGATCATCTTCGAAGCTGAGGTTCGAATTTGCTTCAACGTCGAATTGAATGTATCGTACGTTTCTCGCTTGTAGGCGACCAAAGGATCGACTTGACCATATCCGCGTAAACCGATGCCTTCTTTGATGTACTCAACGAGTTGGAGGTGCTCCATCCATCGGTCATTGACCGCTCGCAGCATGACAAATCGTTCAGCTTCGGGCATTGCTTCGCCGGCCTTTTCAATCTTATCGTCATACGCTGTCATCGCCATTTCTTGAACGAACTGGATGATTTCGGGTCCGGGCTGATGCTTTTCAAGATCGGCAATGGTTGCATAGTCGACCAACGGGAATATCTCGTTTTGATCTTCGAACAAGACGCTGTGGTCGTACACTCGTTCACCATTTTCTTCGATCATCCAAGCATTGTCAGAGATATCGGCGACGACTTCACTGAGGTAGTTCTTGAGTTCCGTTCGAACATCCTTGCCCAGCAAGACTTCGCGTCGAAGACCATAAATATGTTCGCGCTGGGCGTTCAAAACGTCATCGTACTCAAGGATGTTCTTTCTAGCCTCGAAGTAGTGGTTCTCAATTCGCTCTTGAGTCTTCTGGATCATCTTGCTGAGGAAGCCGGCATTGACTTCTTCCATTGGAGGCCAAGCCTTGAGCATTGGGTTCTCGGTCATGTTTGGATTAAAGATCTTCCATAGTTGATCCTCGAGCGAAACAAAGTACTTTGATTCTCCTGGGTCACCTTGTCGACCAGATCGGCCACGAAGCTGATTATCAATTCGGCGAGATTCGTGTCGCTCGGTACCAAGGATGAATAGTCCACCACGGGCTTTGACTTCTTCGGCTTGAGATCGTCGTTCTTGATCGCTGAGCGGAAGCGGTGGCGCAGCTCGTTCATGACCGCCCCGTCGATAGCTCTTAAAGGTGTCTCCGTACTCATCTAACCCATCATGAGCCACTTCTACTTGCTCGCGCGCCATCTTGACAAGTTCGTCTTCGACTTTGCCACCAAGAAGGATGTCAACGCCTCGACCAGCCATGTTGGTGGCGATGGTAACCGCGCCCTTTCGACCAGCTTCGGCAATGATGACAGCTTCTTGCTCATGGAATTTGGCGTTCAAAACGTTGTGAGGAATGCCATGCTTAAGGGCTTCCGAAAGGTATTCGCGGCTATCTTCCTCAAGGCTCCATTCTTTGAGACACCAGTCGAGCCATGGGGTATCGATGATTGAAGTCGGGAGGCCAATTTTTCCGAGGAGAGTTTGGACCTCACTCATGTTCAGATCGGAAAGATCAGTTTCAAAGAATCGTCGAGCGTCCTTTGCGTTATCTCCTTTCAGTTCCTTGGTTTGTTCAACCATGAGTTGGAGTCGCTTGGTCAGGATCATCTTTTGAAGCATGTCGGCTTCAATTCTCTTCGAAACGGTTTCTGACATTTCGATGGATCTGGTTCCGACGAGGACTGGCTGCTGCTTTGAGTAGAGCCGAATCATTTCCCACGCGATCGCTCGGAATTTGGCTTCGTGCGTTTTGTAGATGACATCGCTTTGATCGGTTCGGCTGCTTGGTCGGTGGGTTGGAACGCTGACGACGTCGAGACCATAGATCTTTCGGAACTCGTCTTCTTCGGTCTTGGCGGTTCCGGTCATGCCACCGAGCTTTTCGTACAATCGGAAAAGGTTTTGGAAGGTGATGGTGGCAACCGTTTGGCTCTCGCGTTGAACGGTTACATTTTCTTTTGCTTCAAGAGCCTGGTGCAGACCATCGCTAAAGCGACGGCCAAACATCATACGACCGGTGTTCTCATCAACAATGATGACTTCGCCGTTTCGAACAACATAGTCGATGTCTTTGGTGAACAAGCCGTACGCCTTTACGGATGCATTGATGTAGTGGAGGAGCTTAACATCGGCGGCGATGTTATCGATGCCCATCATTTGTTCGATGGTATCCATTCCTTCTTCGGTTAGTGTTGCGCTGTGATTTTTCTTGTCGGCAGTCCAGTGAAGTTCTCGTTCGAGTTGTTTGACCAGCTCGTCAATTTGTTTGTACGTTGAGACATCTTCCATCGATGGACCGGAGATGATGTGGGGCGTTCGCGCTTCATCAATAAGAATTGAGTCGACTTCGTCGACAATCGCGTAGTGCAGTTCACGCATAACCAGATCTTCTTCGCTAAAGGACATGTTGTCGCGAAGATAGTCGAAGCCAAACTCGTGGTTGGTACCGTAGGTGATGTCGCAGGAGTAGCCCTCTCGACGACTACACGGCACCATGTTGAGATATCGTGGGTCTCCGACGACGTCGGCGCCTGGCAGGTAGGTATAGCTTCCTCCCAGCTCATCGCTTTCTTCGCCTTGACCTTGAATGATTCCGACGGTCAAACCAAAGAAGTGGTAGATCGGCCCCATCCAAACGGCGTCACGTCGGGCTAGGTAGTCGTTAACCGTAACCAAGTGTGCTCCGTGACCACTAAGTGCGTTAAGAATAAGCGGTGCGACTCCGACCAGAGTCTTTCCTTCACCGGTTTTCATTTCGGCGATACGCCCTTGATGAAGAACGAGTCCTCCGATGATTTGAACGTCGAAGTGTCGCATACCGAGGGTTCTTCGGCTAACTTCTCGGACGCAGGCGAACGTCTCGACTACGAGGTTGTCGACCTTCTCTCCACCCATTGCCCGATGACGAATTCCGTAACAGCGGTCTTTCAGTTCTTCGTCGGTGAGTTTCTCGATTTCTGGTTCGAGGGCGTTAATTTGTTCGACGATAGGCAGGACGAGTTCAACGTCTTTTTTGGACGTGTCAAAAAGCTTTCTTAAAAGATGAATCATGGGTTGTTATAAAGATGGACAAGGCGCATGAATGCGCGAAAAAACGGCGATGCTTAGGGGACTAAGCTGCCGGCCCATCTCGGGATCGTTGAATCTTTAGGAAGCCACTTTCGAGTATCCATTTGCCTTCTTCAACGATTGGGTTTGTCTTTTCTTCGCCGTTGGCTTTGACACCTGACGGTTGCACCCTTCGGGTCGTGCGATCCTGACCAACCAACGAGAACTGAATAAAGAGTTCATCGAACACCTTAAGGCTTCGAACTTGACTCGGGACATTGACCAAATCCTGGTTACCAAGCAAGAACTCTGCACAATCTTGTCGTGCAAAGCCCTGAAGGATCAGAAGCAGAATAAATGGTAATGATGCGAACATTCGCGGTCTCCCCATGATTATGACGCACATTCGGGGGCATAAATTCGCAAGCCCACCCGAATAATCGGGTGGGCTTGCAGTTTTGGGGTTACGAACGCCGGGTCTTAGTTGTCGCCTGCTTGTCCGAAGTTGGTCCGCAGGATGTTGAAGTCAGCTGTTCCAATGACGCCATCGCCATTGAAGTCCGTTGCCACAGTGTAAGGTAGGTTTGGAGCATTTCCACCAAAGGCTGCTCTAACGAGGTTGAAGTCAGCTGCGCCGACTACATTGTCACCGTTAGCATCGCCATTCTTGAGCGTGTAAGCGAGACCAGCTGTTCCAGCAGCCCCAAGTGCGAACACTTGCGACTTAGCAAGGAAACGGTTTACTCCCTTAATTCGCAACTTGTAGTTTCCTGCAGGAAGCGATGTCGAGAAGCTAAACGCGTGTCCAGCCGTTGTAGTACCAGGATTGGTCTCAATCAAAGCGTTGGTACCAGCATCTCGAATTTCGAAGATGAACTGAGAACCCGCAATCAAAGGACTCGTACCAAGGTAACTAGTCAGGGTCAACACGCCAGAAACGGGCTTGACTGTCGTACCGGTGTTAACCGTGAACGTTCCCGTGGCGGTTTGACCGTCTGGGTTTGTCATCGTAATGCTTCTTGCGCCAGTTGCCGCCGCACCACCGATCGTAATGTTAGCCGTTGCCGTTGTGGCATTGGTCCAGGTCACAGAATTAACCGTGATAAGAGCACCAAAGCTAAACGCGAGGTGATCTGGGTAAGTGTTGTCTGGATCGAAGATTCCAGTTCCGGTAACAACTACGTTCAAAGTCTGACCTTGAATTGCGTTGTTTGGAGCTAGAGCAGTAACAGTTGGCGCGGGAGCGAGAACTTTGATTCCTCGAACCTGCCATGAGTTTGTCGCATTGATGAACTCTTGGAATGACCACATGCTCATCATATCGCGTGGATCGACACAAGTAACTGAGTAGTCACCCCATCGCTGAGTTCCATTGCCTTGGACAGCGTAGCTTGGTCCGCCTGCTTGAATCAGCGTTGGAGCCGAAATGTTTGGATCGCCTGCGTTTCGGTACGATCCACCTACTCCTGCCGGATTAGCCGTTCGACCCATTGAGAATCCAACGAATTGATGACCCTGACCGTTCATTGCGGTCGAAGGAATTGTACAGAAGTTAGGAGTTGCAGCGGCGGTGTCAAGAACCGTACCTGAGGCAGTTAGAGTCAAAGCACCAGAGAAGACGTTGCCAAGGTTGTACCATCGGGCACCTGATCGATCTCCAGCGCCACTTCCAACACCTGTGGAACCCATTCGAATTCCGTGTGCAGTGTGAACGTTCACATCACCCGTCAATCGGTTTCGGAAAACTCTCGCATTGAATAGTCGGTCATCCAATGAGTCCAGAGGAGAAGCTACTGGATTATTTGGCATCGCTAATGGGCTGGCCGTCGTCGGAACCACCAGCGTGCTATTTGCTGTAATGCTAAACACGCCAGCCGCGAATGAAATTCGTCTCCATGACAGAAGACTAAAGACTGCGTTATCTACACCAACGACCAAACAAGTCGTTGCCGCAGGGTCATCGTTGGTACAGGGCCATGGCGTGAACATTCCCTGACCGGTACCGGTATTAATGACGTCTCGGAAAGGAGTTACGGTAAGAACCGGAACCGCAAGGAGTAGATTAGCTTTATTGACCGCAAACACGTCGCAGTTGGCAAAGCCGCCCACACTACTAGTAAATCGGTTGCTTCCCATGTAAACACCGTTTGCGTCAACACCTAAGGTACAGTAGTCGGCAAATCCGGATGCACCACCACCGATATTTTGGGCAAAACCAAAAAATCTCCAGACAGTTGAGCCATTGATCGTTCCGTTGTCGCTAACTGCAAGACAAACTTTATTGTTAGAGCTAGCCAAATCGATAATTCCAACAAACCATCGGTCGGTAATTCGATCATAAACAACTCGAGGATCGCTCACTCCGCCAACTGGCGTAAGGGGAGCAAAGAATGCGCTTGTTGTCAGGTTAATCGTGCCTAACACACCGTTTCGATCGTAGGATCGAATTCGACCGTTTGCCGCAACAATAACGGATGTTCGACTAACGTCGCCGGTTGAGTCAGGCGGAATGAACCCGGCTGAACCAAGGTCTGGACCGGCAAAGTTGACAGGAACCGAGAACAGTGGGGCCATATCCTTTCGCATTGGCGCCGGAGCCGGTATAACGGCAACGTCATTATGTCGAATTGGCCATTCTGCAACTGCAGGCGAACCTGGATTCGATGGCAAGTTGCCTCGGTAATACTCGTGTTCGGTTTCCAAGCTCTTGATCTTCCGGATTGGAAGTTTTGGACCATGCATATTTTCATAGGCCATGAGTTGAGCGGTAGTTCGGGTGATAAGTTTTGTTTTCAGCGTAACTGCTTTTCCAACTGTATCCCCATAAGCCAAGCTAGCCAATGCTAGCAGGGCGGCAATAATTATTCCTGATTTTTTCACTTTACAGAATTCTCCTACAATTCATTCTTTTTTGAAAGTCCCGACATGTGACGGATGCCTTTCTGTTTTGTGCCAAAGGACGAATCTCAGATTTTGTTAAAAAAAGAGACAGCTTCTTTAGCCGTTCCTATATGGAAGTTCAAGTCCGTTGATCCAAAAGTCGGTAAATATTGGTAATTGGATCCAACGAAGATTAGACAGCCTGCAACGAAACCGTGGCTCACTTGCAGGCTGAATATTCTTGAAGTTATTTCTTTCGTCGTCGAATTAGAGCTACTGCACCCAAACCTAGGACTGCAAAAGTTGCAGGCTCTGGCACTGGGTCCACAACTCGAAGGTTAGCGACATACTGCTGAACAACGAACTCTTGACCAGTCGCATCGGACACGGTTGAATCAAAGAATCCAGTTTGAGCAGTTCCTGACTGAGTAATTGTTACCGGTCGGAGGCTACCCACAGCTAGGGTGTTGGACACGTCGATCGTGACATCAAACATCTTTCTTGAAGTTGTATTCGAAAATCCAAAGTCTCCAAAGTTCAAGTTGTTGGTGTACATGCCCCAAGGTCGAACCGCCGCACCGGGAGCGCTTGCGCCACCGAATCGGTTGACGATACCGCCGCCAGGGAAGTTTGTATTGTTCCAAGCAAGGGAAGGAACAGAGTCAGTCAAAGCGCCTACGGTGTAAGCAATCGATAGACCGCTGTTTCCCGGAGGAGTGCTGATTCCAGCAGTTGTAGTCGTGTCAATTCCGACCATAGCCGAAACTGCTGAGATATTTGACGAGAAGCCTGACGTGTTTAGATAGAAACTCAACGTTACTGATGATCCAGCAAGAACGTCAACGGTTGCTGGCATTAGCCCAGCTGCGTCGCCAGCCTTATTCCAGTACATAGATGCCGATGGCGATTGAGCGTTTGCAAACAGCGCACAGCTTGCAAATGCGGTAACGCCCGCTACACGGGTAAATTTGCCCAAATTCATATTGATGATAACCTCAAAAAGCAAATCCTAAAATCTGCCTTTTCCATGATAGCGCGAAAAGTATCGAGACGCAATCGTTTGTGAAAAACCTGACACATTTCTTAAAGTTTTGGCTCACGAACAAGCAAAATTACTGGCTAGGCCTTTGGTCCCGGTTTACTTTGGCTGTATAAGAAAATTCCGCGATTAGTGATAACCGACCCCAGCCAAGCCATGATTATCAGCAAAATGACCTTGAGAATAACCCCAAATATCGAGTTGAAGGCACTTGGGACATCGATCGGTTGCTTTGGGGTCACATTTACGGCAACGTAGGGTGGTGTGGCGAAGAGTCTCATCGCTTCGCGGAAAACTGTATAGAGGATCGCCATTCCGCCAACGACAATGGCTAAGCCAACCAAAGAACCAAGCCAGTCCCGCTTGGAGTACTTTGGTGATTCAATTACTTCGGTCGATTCTTCTTTCAATTCCACCATTGTTGATCCTTTACTAATGGACGCCTGCGAAACCTTCCGCATCCTGCTCTTTTGGCATTGGCTTTAGAATAACCCAAGAAAGCACTGCAGGAATGCATGCTAGGGCTGCTCCATACAAATATGGAAACGATGGACGTATTTGAAAGAGGAAATTTGCGAATAGGGGACCGATCACCCTTGCGAGGGAACCAAGTGATTGAGTGAGCCCCATGATGCTGCCTTGCATGTCTCTGGGGGCACGCTGAGAGACGAGGGCATTCATGCTTGGACCAGCGAGACCATTGGTAACGCCAAGCAATACGGTCCCCACCAGGCCCGGCCAATAGAAATGAAAATAAGGAACCGCCACAAAGACGGGAATAAACATGCAGTAGAAGAACCGAACCGTGGTTAGCTCGCCTAACTTGGGAACAATCAATCGGACCAAACCACCTTGGGTAATGGCTCCGGTTATTCCGACCACCGTTAAGATAATCGCTCCAGTCAACTTCACTCGATCTTCGGGAATCTGGAATATCCAGTTCTTGGCAGCAAGTAGTCGGAAAAAGGTCGTCTCAAGGTTCGTGAACGCTAAGTTCATCATGAAAAACATGAGCAACAGAATTCCGAGACCCTTCACTGCGATAGCGCTAGTAATGTTTGAAACGAGGGTGCCTTTTTTGCTGTCTAACCGTTCGACGTTTGATTCTTGAACGTACAAATAGATGAGAATAAGGTTAACGAAGGAAAGTCCAGCGGCAAAGTAACCCAACAGAGCAGGGTTATCTTTGCCGACTGACAAGAGCCCTGCTCCCAACGCGGGTCCGATGACAAAACCTACGCCAAATGCCGCTCCAAGGAGTCCGAGTTTGGAAGATCGTTCTTCTGGTTTGGTAACGTCAGCCACATACGCAAATGCCACTCCCAAGTTTGCCGCGGCGACTCCTGATAACGCCCGGGACAGATATAGCAAGAAAACGTTATGGGCGTGAGCATAGAGAATGTAAGCAAGGACCGAGAGTGCACTGCTAATGAGGAGAACGATTCTTCGCCCGTTGGTATCGCTCAGACGACCGAGCCACGTTCCTGTGAGCAACTGAGCAATCGAGTAGACCGATTGTCCCAAACCGACCATGAGACCGACTTGCCATGCTTCTTTCGGCAATCCAAGAAATCCGGTTGCGAGTTGCTCGCCTCGCAGTTGCAAGTCCGGAATGAACATCGCAAAACCCAATAGGTCCAAAAACACGGTGAATACCAAAGGAAAGAGGTTTGGATTCTTGCGCTGGACGGTTGGAGTATTTGCTTCCACAGAAGGTGTGAGGGTACCTCTGACACTGCCATTTGAAAATTTTTCTGGAAAGAATTCAACCAAGAATTCGTATTCTCGGTGTATGATCAGCTTTAATCTGATCGTAGGTTCAATGAAGAACACTCTTGCTTTCCTAAGTTGTCTGGTGGTTTTGCTCTCAAGTTATGCCCTGGGGCAATCAACGAGTGCTCGATCAGCCAAGCGAGAAGTTGTGCTTTGGGGACTATCCCTTGGTCCCGACACCAAAGGGCAAGATGCGGTTATCCGGGAATTTGAAAATCGTAATCCGGATATCAAAGTAAAGCTCCTGAGCATGGGGGCTGGTCGAATGGATCCGCAGAAGCTCATGACTGCCATCGTTGGTAACGTTGCTCCCGACGTAATTTATCAAGATCGGTTTACGATTTCAGACTGGGCGTCTCGAGGAGCGTTTCGCCAACTTGATGACCTCATCAAGCGAGATTCGACCAGCGATCCCCTTTGCCCAACTGAGAAGCAATACTATTCGGCGACATGGCAAGAGGCATCGTACGGCGGCAAGGTCTACGCAATTCCGACCTCATCTGATAACAGGATTTTGTACTGGAACAAGAAGATTTTCCGAGAAGAGTCGGCGAAACTTCGGGCTGCGGGATTGGATCCAACGCGACCGCCAAGAACCTGGACAGAGTTGCTGGCGTACAGCAAAGTTTTGACCAAATTCGGCAATGACGGGAGGCTAGAGAGGGCCGGATTTATGCCCAATTTCGGCAATGCCTGGCTCTACATGTATGCCTTTCAGAACAACGCCAATTTCTTAAGTTCGGATGGTCGGAAGTGTACGATGAACACGCCGGAGGCAGTCGAGGCCCTGGATTACATTGTCAAGGGTTACGAGATTGTTGGCGGATATGAGAAAGCCAAGAGTTTTGAGACCGGCTTTCAGGGAAATGAGAACGACTGCTTTATAGTTGGGCAAGTGGTCATGAAAATTGATGGCGATTGGATTTTGAACAATCTGGCCCGGTACGCGCCGGAACTCGAATTCAATGGTGATCCGGCTCCAGTGCCTGACGATCGGTTTAACAAAAAGGGGCGTTTTGCAAACGAAAAGGACACATTTGTAACTTGGATGGGCGGGTTTTCGTTGGCGATACCCAAAGGGGCAAAGAACTCTGAGGATGGTTGGAAACTTATTAAGTTCATCACCTCGGCTGAGGGACGGTTGATTGAGAATCGGGCTCAGGCAGCATGGGAACGGATGCGAGGAAGAGTCTTCATGCCAAGGCAGATTGCCAACATCGAAGCAAACGAAGCATCTTCCAAAATCTTCAAGCCGGCCTCGCCAAACTATGCTCAAGCAATTGATATGCATACCAAAATGGCTCGGTATGGTCGTATTCGACCGGCGACCTTTGCGGGTCAAGTTCTATGGTCGGAGCACGTCAAAGCTCTTGAGGCTGCGTGTTATAAGAAAGCAACTTCGGAGAAGGCGTTACAAGATGCTCAGGTCGCCGTCCAACGGGAACTCGACGCCTTTTATGATAAGGAAAAGTATTCCGTCATTGATCTCAAAGCACCTGCCTTTTTGGGGTTCCTTGGACTGCTTGGATTTTTTGGTTACTTCGTCCTTCAATTCGCAAAGGCAAGAATTGGACGACTTGAACGGCACGAGGCTAAATGGGCCTACCTTTTTGTTTCGCCGTGGATTATCGGATTTCTCCTCCTCACCATCGGGCCAATGCTTGCGTCCTTGTTCTTTAGTTTCACGCAATGGGATGTACTCAACGAAGCTCGCTTCGTTGGGCTCAAGAATTACATGGAAATGTTTGGGGCGGATTGGAAATCGGTCAGCCGAGCACTATCCAATGTTGCTTATTTGACCGGAGTAGGGGTACCGCTTGGGCTCACAACGGGTTTGGCAATAGCCCTCCTTTTGAACACGGCTTCAAAGGGGATTCGGTTCTACCGGACGATTTTCTATTTCCCGTCAATCGTGCCTGTCATTGCGAGCGCAGTGCTTTGGACTTGGGTATTAACCGCCGACCCCGGCAAAGGGTTGATTAACTCCTACTGGATTGACACCATTACAAAGTGGCTCAATATCCCACCTCCCGGCTGGTTGCAATCGGCTGATTGGAGCAAGCCCGCACTGATCCTTCAAGGTGCATGGGGTGCCGGTGGAGGCATGGTTCTTTGGCTTGCGGGTCTAAAAGGAGTGCCAACCTCTCTATATGAGGCAGCCTCTATAGATGGAGCGAATGGGAATCGTCAATTTTGGTCAATCACATTCCCTCAACTCAGTCCAATCATATTCTTTAACCTCATCACAGGTTTTATTGGTTCGATGCAAGAATTTGACCGAGTTTACGTCATGCGACCTTCGCAAGATGGTCCCGTCGGACCCGACGATAGCATGTTAACTCCAACCTATCATCTTTTCAACAATGGGTTTGCGTTTTTCAAAATGGGATATGCCTCTGCACTTGCCTGGCTCATTTTCATCTTGGTGATGATCGTTACGTTCATCCAATGGAAGCTTAAGGATCGCTGGGTTCATTCGGAGATCAGCTCGTGACAGAAGGGATTCTCTACTCGATCGCATCGATTGCGACATGGATTGCTTTCGTTTTGGCTGTCTTGTTTGTTCGAGACTTTGTGCTGATCGTAGCTAGTAAATCGGATCGTCAACTTGGTCGGTCGAGCATGGCTGGCGGTGGAGTCGCGTTAGTTCTGTTTTTGATTGGGGTCGTCTTTACGAAGCCATTCGCCGATGGCGGCTTTAAGCTACCGATCTTTTGGTATGTCATGCCCTGGACGGCATGGATTGCTACCGGTCTCCTTGCCTACGCCATTTGGTCAATCGGCAAAACTTTGAGCGCTATAACTCGCACCGAAAAGTCTTCCGGAACCCTTAACGCGGTAGTTGCCCTCGGAGCCGCCGTAGGCATGGCAATTTTGTACCGGACCGACCCGGACAATAAGATTACGGTGCTCAATGGTGGAATTCCACTCTCGCTCGCGACCATCGGCTACGTGATGGTTATCTTCGTGTTGGCGATGATCGCGGTAGGCATGAGCGCAAATTCGGCGAAAGCAAGGGGCGCTAGTAAAACTATTGCGACTCAGCTTGGGCTCTTGGCGGGGTCGGTCGTGTTTGGATTGCCGTTTGTATTTCTTTTGGTGACGTCTTTCAAAGAAGACAAGGATATGTCGGCAAAGACGGGAATCATCTGGGTTCCTCGGGTTACAGAAACCATCCCGTACATTAATCCTGATCCGACGAAGAAGCATTACGTGGGTCAGTTCAACGGGAACCAGGTTGAAGCATTGGTGATCGGAGACGAGAACGGAAAACTAAAAATGGATATTTTCCGACCGCTTTCGGTTAGGGGGATTACCTTTTTCACCACACGCGATCAGCTCCGAGAGGTTCCGGTTGATGCCAAGGTGTACACAGCGACGGTTAAGGGCATCCCGATCAAAGGCTTTGAAAAGGAGAGCCTAGAAGACGGTCGAAAGATCTTGAGCATCACTGAACCGGTCTCGATGAAGGATAAGGAAGTGACGCTTTTAGCCTCCGAAACTGAGGCGGTTCGGCACATTGGGTTGCGGACGGAAAACTACTCTGAGGCACTTCAATTTATGCCGTTAGAGACATCTGGAGGACTGGTCTACTTAAAGAACACCTTGATTCTGGTCGTAATGGGAGTCACCGGAACCGTTTTCAGTTGCTCGATTGTCGCCTATGCCTTTTCGAGAATGAAGTTCCCGGGCAAAGACAAGATGTTCACCATCTTGCTCGCCACTATGATGCTGCCCGGAGCGGTCACGCTACTGCCTCAATTTCTCATTTTCCGAACCCTGGGCTGGGTCGATACACTCTATCCGATTTGGGTGCCGGCGTTTTTTGGATCGGCTTACAACATTTTCCTGCTTCGCCAGTTCTTCTCTCAAATTCCGATGGAGCTAGAAGACGCAGCGAAGATTGACGGCTGTAGCTACCTCAAGACTTTTTGGGCAATCATGATGCCGCAGATCAAGCCTGCGTTGGCAGTCATTGCCGTCGGAACCTTTTTGGGTGCGTGGAACAACTTCATGGGACCGCTGATCTACGTGAACTCACCGGAACACATGCCACTAAGCTATGCTCTTCAACTGTTTAAGGGCGACCGAACCAACGAGCCCGGGCTACTGATGGCGTTTACAACGATGACAGTAGTTCCGGTTGTCGCGGTGTTCTTCTTCGCTCAGAAGTACTTTATCGAGGGTGTGACCTTGAGCGGGTTTGGGGGAAGATAGCTGCAAGCTGCAAGCTGCAAGCTGCAAGCTGCGAGCTGCGAGCTGCGAGCTTCGAACTTCGAGCCAAGAGTAATTTTCCTGGAATGCTCCAAGTCTCTATGTTCTTCTCTCGCTAAATTGGAAAACAATGGTTTGGTTTTTGGGCGTATTTTGCCCCAACGGGGCAGTTCAAATTAGCCCAGCATGCAATGCTTGGATTGCCATCCGTTCTTCGCGAGCTGAAAGTTCGCCTCATTACAACATGGCAATTGCGGTTCACCGATTGAGAGCCTATCTCTAAGCGAGGTTCGTTGCACGCAGGAAAACAATTGGCAAACCAAATTGAAGCGAACTTTCAGCTCGCGAGGAGTCCACTAACCAATACCTAGGGCTTCGCCCATAGGCTAATTTGAACTGCCCCGTTGGGGCAAAAGAAAAATCTTCAACGGACCGTATGCGTAATGGTTCTCGCAATAAGCTCATAGCTAGAAGCTAGAAGCTCACTTTAAACCGCCATGATGTTGTAGCCGCTATCCACGAACATGATCTGACCCGTTACGCCTTTGCTCAGATCGCTCAGGAGATAAAGCGCAGCACCAGCGGCTTCTTCTTGCCCATATTCTCGCTTGAGAGGAGCAACTTCATGAACGCTCTTGATGAACGCACCGAGGCCGGAGACGCCTCGTCCAGAAATCGTGTTAATTGGACCAGGAGAGACAGTGTTCACTCGGATTCCTCGGTCGCCAAGTTCGTAGGCGAGATATCGAACCGAAGCTTCGAGAGCAGCTTTACAAAGACCCATTACTTTATAGTTGTTCATGACCCGGGTTGAGCCAATATAGCTGAGAGTGATGATGCTCGCGTCTTCGTTCATCAGCGGCTCGAGTTCGCGGCACGTACGAACCATCGAGTACACACTGGCATTCATGGCGACTTGGAAGTCTTCGAGCGATGTTTCGAGGAATCGTCCGACAAGGGCTTCTTTTGGTGCGTAGCCGACGGAGTGGACCAGGAAGTCGAGCTTGCCAAGCTTCTTCTCGACGTCTTTGCGCATGGTCTCGTATTGCTCTTCGAATCCAAAATCGATTTGGACGGTTTCGAAGCCGGTTCTGCCGTCAAGCAGTTTGTCGACGCCTTCTTGAAGTCGCTCGTTTTGCGCGCCAACACCAACGATTGCGCCGTGCTGGTTAGCCAGATCGGCGATTGCCCAGCCGATGGAATTCTTATTGGTGACGTTGAGAACTAGACCTTTTTTGCCCTGAAGAAGCATGAGTCCATTATAGCTGAGTCGGGAAAAAGGAGGCGGCGGTTAAGGTTTATTTCAGAGGCGGCTGTAACAGCCGGGGTCGCTCAAAAAGCGGTCTCCGATCAGCAGCTTGGCCGAGCGACCTTGGACTGAGGCGGTTTCGGTCTTTCCAGGGGTCATTCCTTCAGCCTTCGCTGAAGGCTCGACCTCGAAATGACACCCTGGCTACCAGCTGTGATCCTACGGATCAGGTCCTTAGCAGAAAACTGAAATCAGATGCCAAGTCATCGAACCCGAGCCGCAAGTTGAAGATCAGTAATCTGAGCGGCTATCCACCTGACTTTTGGCCAATAACTTTTCCTTCGGGTCGGTTGCCCAGCCCGGGCAGAGCCATCAGCTTTTCAATCTCTGCCACCGATCGGGGCAAACCTATTCCACTCATATTCACTGGACCGTTGTCGGTTATCAAAACCGTGTCTTCGATTCGGACCCCGATATTCCACCATTTCTTATCACAGGGTGAACCCTCCTTAATATAAACGCCTGGCTCAACGGTCAGGATTTGGTTCGCCTTCAAAGGACCATAGTCGCCGGTATCGTGAACATCCAAGCCAATGTAATGTGATGTTCCGTGCATGAAATACTTTCCGGCTTCTTTTGCTTCGGTAATAATCCCAAGTCTTATGAGACCATCATTCACGATCTTCCGAGCTACCTGGTCGGCAGTACCAAATGGAACTCCGACTGTACAAGCTTTTACTCCAGCTTCCTGCGCTTCCAAAACTAACTCATAAATCGCTCGTTGCTCTGGAGAAAACTTTCCGTTGGCGGGATAGCTTCGAGTGACATCACTGGCATAGCCATGGTATTCGCCGCCGACATCCATACAAATGAAGTCGCCCTTTTCGATCAACTTGCGTGCCTCGACGTAATGGAGAACACATGAATGAACGCCGGAACCAACGATGCTTCCATAGGCCGCTGCCTCGCAACCGTTTTTAGCAAAGACATACTCAACGAGGGAGGCAATTTCATATTCGCGCATACCTGGTTCGCAAGAACGTAAAGCTTCGTGGTGCGCCGCAACCGTTGCATTGATTGATTTCCAGGTTAGGGCTATTTCTGCAGGTGACTTGATGCTCCTCATGTTGCCTAGCTCTCGTAATGCTGTCGTATCCTTGGCAAGTGTTTTCGACCAATTATCATAAGCGGTAACCATGTTCAGAACTCCCCCCGAAAGCCCGGCTGGCCGTTCGACCAAACTGACAGACGTTGGGCGAGTTGAAGCTAGGACTTCGCTAAATCTCTTGTTGGATAGCACCAGCTCGACTCCGAGAGTCTCTTTGGCGACTTGTGGTCCCATGATGATCCCAGTCCACGTTTCGCCACCAGGATTTTTGTCGCGAACGAACAAGACTTCTTTTACCGTCTTGCCATCAACCGTGATACCTTCTGGAGCGATGATAAGGGCGGAGTCCTTTTCTTCGCAACCGATTAGGTACCAGAAGTAAGAATTGGGCCGGAATCGA
>JANPAV010000377.1:0-2854 GCA_031430115.1 Armatimonadota bacterium
TGACACCGTTGTACCTTCAGAGTGCACTGATGCCTTGATTCAAGCCTTGCCTCAATCCAAATTATTGTCAATTGACTCGGGCCACTATGGTGGAGTATTTGTTCAAGAAAAACTGCTTCGTGAGGTTGCAAACTTCTTTGAAAGTGTGGCTGCCGACAAGGACTATGTTCCGCCATTGAAGATCGTTTCTCCGACCGTTCGGGTTGGAATAACATTTGAAATGCCTTCTCGATTTGAAATCGCGGCTGGGTTTGACCTGATCAAATTTGATAAGAAAGGCAAGAGCTACGCCAGCCTTTTGTTGACTCCAAAGAATCCGGTAATCTGGATTGGTACCGACATTGCGTCGGGTTTTAATGCTGGGGTAGGAATTTCTAACCGGCGTGTCGGGTTTGGGTTGTTTTGGAGCATCGTCCTTTAACCGATCGTGAGATCGTTGAATCCTGCTGTCTCAACATGGTTGAGACCTATTTTGCGTTAGCGAGGACGGCGGTTGGTGCCTGCCGATTTGAAGATGAGGGAATCATTGGTTGTCGGTCAAAAAGTGATCATCCGGCAGCGAATTTCTCCATCATTGCTCGTCCTAATTTGCCCGCGATTACTCGATTGGCCCAAATGAATTCTCACACTTCCTATGTCATTCCAACCGATCAGACTGGATCCGTGTTGGAAATGATGCGAGGTGCTGGGTTTTCGACCGGGAATTCCCTAAGTCTGATGTTTTCGCGGAATCCATCTGGGGGAGTGGATCTCGACTTAGAAACGGTTAAGGGTTACTCGTCCCGTTATGACCACACAATGTTTTTGGCGAGTCAGTTCTTTTCTACTTCCAGCAACGGATTTTGCGAAGGGATTTCGATGTTGACGGCTTCGGCAGATGGTTGTGAGTTGCTCCGTTTGCCAGGGCGAATTGGTCCTTCTGCGGGAGCGATGGTTTTTCAAACTGGAGCGATCCTGGGGCTTTACAATATAACCGTTGCTCCGGAAAGCCGTGGAGATGGCTTGGGTGCAAACTTGGTTCGATCTTTGATTGGGATCGCGGCTTCGAGAAAGTGTACGGCCACGCTTCAATGCAATGAGTCGCTGGTTCCGTGGTATGAGCGGTTGGGTTTCCGGAAGTATGGCGAAGTCGTAATGATGCGGCGGTAGTGAGAGCAAGGGCGGAATTGGCCAAGAAGCGGGGACGCGAAAGAAGAAATCGCTCTTTCAATCGATTTCGAATCTGAAGTTCAACTTCGTACGTAATTGATTATATTGAAGCGAGACCGACAAGCATTACTGGACGACTTGGATGATCAGCGACTAGAAACCGCATGGGACCCGAAGCTCGGATTCTTCCACGGCTTTGCCTGGTACATGCTCGTCATCTACGGACCGGCAATGTTTGCCGTGGCATTCTTACCTTTCAACAAGGACGCCAAGATGGCTGCTTGGATTTTGTCTCCGCTCCCATTTGCAGCAATCGCATGGTATTGGTACCGACACCAGAATCGAGAAAGCAAAATCGTGTTTGATCGCAATGGATTTGAATTCGTCAATCGGGGAATCACAAATGCTTCTTTCAAATGGAATGAGATCAAGAGGATAACGAGATTTCGACAAACTCTAACGATTTTCAAAGCAATCGGTGACTCCTCAAAAGCTCTGATGCCTCAGAGCAAAGCGTCGAGAAATAGATCCTGGTTCAATGCTATCATCACGACCTATCTTCCATATAGCGACGTCAAAATGCGCGCCAAGAAGATGGCAAAATTCTGCTTAATTTTTGGCTCACTAAGTCTCGCTACAACGCTGATTATGGGCCGTCCCCGCGTGATGCAACCCGACAATGACATCCCATTCGTCTTGATGGATTATGTTCACATGGGTGCTTGGGCCCTATCGGCGACTGGATCAATGGCGATTATGCTGGGAATCGTATCGCTCATCGAAACTTTGGTGCCATCTAAGCCAAATGAGATTGAACCGGAAACCGAAGAACTAGATCCATTTGTAGAGCGGGTCGAGAAAGATTTTGGTTGGATGCTTCCCGTTGAATTGGAAGTCGGCAAAAGCTATCGCTATTTTGATCCTGAGCGGCTGGCTAAAGATAGCCGGACCCAAGCAAGGGCACAGTGGATTCTCCTCATCTCCATCTTGTTGGCAACCGTCTTTTTGGGATCCATTGCCGTCCTTTCGAAGACCGATTCCGGCATGCTTATTACCTGTTCAGTTATGACTCTCGGATTGGGAGCGACTTCCGTACTTCCGGGTTCATACCTCGAGCGCATGAAGCGGAATCAAAGTTTTTTCCAAGACACCATTTTGGTTGAAGACGGACATATCATCGTAACGAATGATCATGGTCCGCGAAGTTATTCCTTGCCGGGCAAATCTGTAGGCATTGATGGACTCGTTGCTTACAGGACGAACCTTGCTCCTTTTGAGACATATGACCGTTACGGTCAAAAGCCAAATACTTACGAACTGGACCGTCGATTCTTGGTCGAATATGATTCGCGGACTACGACTGTCGGGCGATGACGAAATCAGCGACGGCGTGAAGCATGTCTCTCGCAAGGCTTTCGTCTAGCGTATCCAGGTGATTATGCGCTGTAGCGATGTGCTCGTTACCAAGAGCCTCGCTTTTTGCGAATGCGCCACGAGTATCCATCCAGTCACAGATCATCCGGATTTCGTCTTCATTGACTGAGCCGCCGAATCGTCGTCGGGCGATGTGGCTCTCTGCCTCGCTCAGGTTGTCTCGCAAGTAGATTAAAGGGAGAGTTGCTTGTCCATCGCGGAAGTCGGTGGCGATAGGTTTGCCGGTCTTTGCTTTGTCGCCTCGGTAGTCCAGGAGGTCATCAGCGATTTG
>JANPAV010000378.1:0-1507 GCA_031430115.1 Armatimonadota bacterium
AATCTTTGACTTCAATTGATTTGCAGGGAGTTGAAGGCGCGAACGTATTCACAAAGGCTGATGTGAACGGACCCAATGCTAGACCAACCTATAAATATCTCAAGGAGAAGGGTGTCCTTACCGATGTGGCATGGAATTTCGCTGGAAAGTTTCTTGTGGACAAAGAAGGAAACGGTAAGTCCTTACGAATAACTACGACTATCTTTGAAATGAAAATGATGGGATTAAACTCATACTGACTTATTAAAATTTCTAGTGCTGCCAGTGAAATCGGAAAAAGATCTTGAAGCCACCATATTGAAGCTTGCTGCAAAGTAACGACACGTCATTGACGCAATCCGAGTTTTTACGATGACCTGTTCATGCCACAAACAACTGTGCCTCTGTAGCGATAATTCAGTGACTGACAGTGAGGTTTGCGAAAACGTCTTGAACGCGACCTACTCTAACGCTTAGTTATGTTTGCCGCTAGACAAAAAACTCTTAACAGTTGGAGAGTGGACTAGGCAAAAGGTGTTTTTTTGCAGTACTAATTCTGTAAACTTAACGAAGGTTTTTGTAAGAACTATTGACTTGATTAAGCACAAGCATTTGATAGCGAAGAGTGCTATCGAAGTAGCTGTCCGGACTCATTTCTAATCGTGCCGCGGAAAACTGACTACTTCACGCTTAATAACGATCGAAGTTGGTACTCTAGTGGTACTCATCGAGGAGGTTGCGTCAAATACTTCACTTGGCGAGCGAATAAATGCTCAACCATCCTCCACACAAACACTTCCATAGACTCATGATAAGTAGATATCAGAATCCACGGTAGACAAAATCATGAAACGACTTGCTAAGTTAGAGAAAGATCTCTGATTAATTAGATTTACTGAATGACAGATTTATTAGTGTGGTTTAGGTAACATTTGGCAATAATGTATAGTATTAGATTTTTGTGACCATCGTCCGGGGCAGCGAATGTGGAAACGATTAGAGACAGTTTAGTTGAAATGAACAGGGGCGCCAAGAATTGAGTTTAGCACATAAGGATCGTTATTCAATTTCTCATGGACCATAAGACCAAGAATTCCCATCTGAGCAGCTCGGCCGTTGTTGAGCTCAATGGACGCTTTCGTCCTTTGTGTGGCCTCGTTCCATCCTCTGTTAGTCATCTCTTTTTTGCACGCTATCTCGATGTCGGCTTGGACGCTATCAAAGCCAAGCTCCAACAGTCCAATGAAGAAGAAGAGCTGCGCAGTGCCTGCAAGTGGAATGTTGTCGAAGGCGGCGAGGCCTGACTTTACTGATGAAAATGGAATGCCGTAGGCAATTTCTCCTGGGAAGCGATCACCCTTGGTGGTGACAATATGGCCTAAGATGGCAAGCATTGCGATACGGCCGTGCTTGTTCTCAACGTAGCGCAGACGATCGAATCTGGCTTGATCGGCGTCTTTCAATAGTCCAATTGGATCCCAGAAGCCCAAAGGAGCTTGGGCACCGATCTCTTTCTCGAAGGCCATGC
>JANPAV010000379.1:0-3997 GCA_031430115.1 Armatimonadota bacterium
GCTTATAATTACGTTAACGACCGGGTAACTGTGATGATAGATCAACTCGGTTTACAAGGGTGTAACCCGCTCGACAAGTGGATGAGTGACTTTGAAAGTCACTTGAGAAAACTTAGGGAAAGATATTTTCCTGACCCGCCGCCTACTGGCAAAGGAGAGAGAAGATACAATCCTACTATAAATCCGATCACGTTTAAATATGGACGCTGCTGCGGAAATCAGGAAAATATGTGCGGAGAAGGTTCTCCATTGTTGGTAGTTCCGCCAAGAAAGGACCGACCGCTTCCTAAGAAAGGTGCTCCTGTTAAGTATGATTGTTTAGATGCGGCATGTAAGCAGCATGACATAGATATTCCAGATTGGCAGACGTACATGAAACCTGAACCTCACGCGAAATTGTGTTCTGCAGTTCAGAAGTGTGACTGCGCTGAAATGTATCAGTATGGATACATGTATTTTGATTGTATTGCAGCCAAGAATGACTTGATCATTTATGCATGCAGTTCAGAATGGTTTTTCACGATATTTGGGGGTTCCCGGGAGGGAGGGTGATACTGAGTTGAATAATCGAATTTTTACCGTTGCGAGCCTTAGCGTAGTAATAATTGCAAGTGGTTGTCGACTAAAGCTACACAAAGAAATTTGGCATGATGCCGCAATGAACGGTGATCGTGTAGCTATTTCTAAATTATTAGATGGAGGGCTCTCAATTAATGCAACCGATGAAGCAGGAGATTCAATGCTTACTTACTTATTAAGTTACCGTCATTTAGACGTTGCGGAATACTTAATAAGAAAGGGGGCGAACCCGTTCCAGAAAATTGGGAGTGGGAGCTCGCCAATTGAAAAGGCACAAGAACACAATCCTGATCTGGACCTAAAGAAGTGGGTCAACAAGATTCAAGAACACTCAAAATAAGAGTCAGATAATCTGTCGGGGCTAGCCACCTTCGTGGGCTGAGTTACATTGTGTGACACTGCCGGTCCAACTTGGCAGTGCACCTCTCGGAGCGATATTGGGAGCAGGTGTTATGCGCACTCGGAGTCACTTGGCACAGTTGGAGTACCTTCAGACTTGTTACGGCGATCGAGCTTGGTAGTTTAGCGCCCCATATGCTTGGGTAAGGTGGCACGAGGAGCAAAGACAATTGTAACCTGAAAAAGCCTAATTCAAGTAGGTAACCTCGTCGAATGCTTGGGACCCTTTCCGCCCTCATCCTGGTTTCTCCTTCAACGGCTCAATTGAACCAAACGGGCAACGTTAATTGGGAAAATGTGGGCAACGATAAGGGTGCGACTCGATACTCAAAACTCACCCAGATCAATCGAAAATCGGTCAAGGACCTCCAAGTTGCTTGGACTTTTAGCACTGGTGATGCTCATCCGGGCTCGACCATCGAATGTACGCCTATCGTGATTGATGGCGTAATGTTTGTCACGACGGCCAAAGTCAAAGTAGTCGCGCTTAATGCAGCCAACGGAAAGCAAATTTGGGAATATGATCCTAAGGGAACCAATGTCAACCGAGGAGTCGGTTATTGGTCTGACGAAAAGCCAAATGGCGCTAGACGGATCATCGTTACATCCAAAGGAAAGCTGACGAGCTTGGATGCCAAGACCGGCATCCCTGACCCCACTTTCGGAACCAATGGAATTGTTGATCTACGAGCCGGAATGGGTGAAGCCATCCAAAACCAGAACTATGGTTCGACTTCAGCCCCTGCTATTTACCGAGACTTGATTTATGTCTCATTCCATACCACCGAAGATCAGCCCGGAGCCCCCGGCGATGTCCGCGCATTCAATGTCCGAACTGGTCAACAAGCTTGGAGGTTTCACACCGTGCCGCACGAAGGCGAGTTTGGCAACGACACCTGGCCAAAGGACGGCTGGAAGGATCGATCGGGAACGAACGCATGGTCGGGTTACACCCTTGATACCAAAAGCGGGATCCTGTTTGCGGGAATCGGATCGGCTGCTTCGGACTTTTACGGCAGTGATCGACACGGTACGAACTTGTTTGCCAACTGCACGATTGCCCTAGATGCGATGACCGGTAAGCGAATCTGGCATTTCCAAACCACCCATCATGATCTATGGGATCACGATCTGCCTTGTCCTCCCGTAGTTTGTTCGATCATGCGAAAAGGCAAGAAAATCGATGCTGTTGCTCAACCGACTAAAACGGGATATGTCTTTTTGTTTGATCGATTGACGGGCAAGCCGCTTTACGATGTCAAAGAGGTTCCGACCACTCCATCAGACCTGCCTGGCGAAAAGGCTTGGCCAACTCAACCAGTACCGGTCAAGCCGCCAGCGTTGTCTCCGGTGACCATTACCGAAGAAAGTTTGACCAACATCTCGCCCGAGGCTCACGCCTATGCGCTGGAAGTGTTCCGGAAGTCTCGTGCCGGACTGCCCTATGTTCCCCCGAGCCTAAAAGGGAGTTTGGTAGCACCTGGATTCCATGGTGGAGCGACTTGGAGCGGAGCCTCGTTTGACCCAACGACAAACTATCTCTTTATTAACACCAACAATGCACCTTTCCTTTGCAAGCTGGTCCCGAACAGTAGCGGGGGATTTGAACTTGACAATTACACGTACTTCAACGATAAAGATGGTTATCCGGCGGTCAAGCCGCCGTGGGGAAATCTCACCGCCATCAATCTGAATACCGGAGAATTCGCATGGCGAATTACCTTTGGCGAGCATCCCGCGTTGAAAGCGAAAGGCATTCCTCCAACCGGAACTCAGAATTTTGGCGGCACAATCGTTACCGCCGGAGGGGTGGTATTCATCGGCGCGACGATGGACGAGAAGTTCCATGCTTACGATAAGTCAAACGGGAAGCTTCTGTGGGAATACCAACTCCCTGCAGGTGGCTACGCAACGCCAAGCACCTACATGGTCAATGGAAAGCAGTTCGTGGTCATCGCGGCTGGCGGCGGAGGCAAACTAGGAACCAAAATTGGCGATCGATTCTATGCTTTTGCTTTGCCAGATAACAACTAGTAAATCCTAATTCTTTTGAGTCCTTGACTAAGATTCGGATCGAATCTTATTTGGTTGATTATTTCCCGTAATCAACCGAACACTCCCTTGACCGGATATATAACTCCAAATCCATTCAAACAAGACAAGAACCTTGTTTTTGAATCCAACCATCAGCATGACGTGAACCAAAGACCAGGCTAACCAAGCAAAGAGCCCCGACAAGTGTATTTTTCCGATTTCGGCGATGGCCTTGTTGCGACCAATGGTAGCCATGCTTCCCTTGTCCACATAAGTAAATGGAACGGTTGCCTCACTTCGAATCAACCGAAGAATGTTCTTGGCCGTCGCCTTGCCCATTTGCATTGCAGAAGAACCCAAACCAGGAACGACTCGCCCCTTTGTGTCCCTTAAAGATGCCATATCTCCGATCACGAAGACGTTGTCGTTGCCAGGTATTCGTAAGTCCGGGCGAACTAATATTCGACCAGCCCGATCGGTTTCCGTAGCTAGGTGGCTTCCCAGTGGCGATGCAGCCACACCCGTGGCCCATAGTGTGACCCTAACTGGAATCCAATTATCCCCAACCTTGATTCTGTTTGTCTCAATCGACGTGACAAGGCTGTTGGTGTGGACTTCAACCCCTAGCTCAACAAGTTGTTCTTCTGCCTTGACCGATAAGTCTGGCGCAAAGGATCCTAACAATCGGTCCGTTCCTTCAAACAGCATCACCCTAGCCTTTGTGGTGTCTATAGTGTGGAAGTCGTTCACCAAAACTTGTCTTGCAATTCCAGCAATGGCTCCTGCGAGCTCAACCCCAGTCGGACCGCCACCAACAATGGCGAAATTTACGGGAGTATAGTCCCCGGTCAAGAAGGCTTCACGCTCAGCGTCCTCAAATGCAGTCAAGATTTTTCTTCGAATCTCGGTTGCGTCCTCGACCGTCTTGAGCCCGGGCGCGTCTGCTTCCCATTTGTCATTTCCAAAGTAAGAGTGTCTCGCCCCG
>JANPAV010000380.1:0-21630 GCA_031430115.1 Armatimonadota bacterium
CCCGATTCATTTACCCACGGCACTTCAGCTCAAAGGGTGAAGTGGTTCATGGCAGGTCTCCGAAGCGGAAAGCTCAGCGACGGCGACACGTTCAACACTCGAAACCTTTAGCCTTGAGGTATGTACATTCAACTTCTGCTGACACCCAACTTCCAGCTCAGCCAATGGAGTCTAAGCGACATCCCGTTGCGGGACGGAGTCTAAGCGACATCCCGGAAGGCTCGGCCGCAACGGGACGGGACGACCAACTCTCGACTCTCAACTCCCAACTCCCAACCTTTATATCCCTCGCTCGCCGAGGGGTCGTTGAAACCAATCCAAATCAAACATTTGAAACAGCTGGCTGAAACGGGGGAGCAAATTCTTCTAACCAATACTGACTCCCAACTACTTCCTAACCGAAACCCTGAGCCTCCCCGAATACAAATCATCAAGAAGTTGAAAGGCTTCTGGATCATAGGCCTTGAAAGCCTCCTTACCCGGAGCAGGGATATCCGACCCCTTCGGCGTATCACCATGAGTTCCGAAATACCACATCGTCAATTCGGCAAAGAACTCGCCAACGTCACTTGCCGAATAGGCTCCCTTCCAACGTGCCTTATCCATCGAAACTTTGTATTGGTCCCGGATCTTCTGTTGAATGTCCTTTGACAATCCGTAGTTCTGAAGAGTGTGTGCAAACTCATGAACACAGATATCGCGACCAAAGTACCGATCCTCTTTGAGCTTGAGTAGGTTCTCTTCACCACAAGAAAATCGCAGCCCACCAAATCCGCGAGTCCGTTCATCGACCGTTGTAATCTTTTCAGTCGACTTACCTTGAAACGGCTTTCCCTTCATATGACGGTAGTCGGGCAAATCGGTAGTGACCTGGTCCTTTCCAATAATGTCGAGCCCAGCTTTAGCCGCAACAAGGTTAGTCACAGCATTGGGCATGTTTTTGAGAACCATATGGATCCTCCTGTGAGCCTCGAACATTGCCTCATCCGAAACAACTTTGTTCGCCCGAATAACAATCCCATGGTAGTCGGTCTTTTTGTCAAAAAAGTCTTCTTGCTGCGGAACGATGGCAACAATCTTCGGCTGTTGGACCGCAAGCAATAAAGCGAAGGCAATCATGTGGCAATTATCTCACAATTCGAGCCGATTCAACTCAATAGGCCTGAGATCAATCTTTGTGCCCGATCCAGGATCGACAACTGCCGACACTGCAAACTTGCCCCCCAACAGGCTCGTAATGCTCAAAGTCTTTGAATAGGTGCCGTCCTCAAGTGGTTTTGCAATGAGATAATGCTTGACCTTACTGTCAAGGTCAATGATGGTTGGAGTGAGATTCTCAAGAATCACCATCGGCAACTTAGATTCAGCCACCCCCATCAGTCCATCTACTTTCAACGTAACGCTCGATAACTCTCCATGCGCGAGGCTCGCCTTCGGTGAACTTATCTGAACACCCAGCATCCGGGTTTGAGCATCTCCCTTCATTTTTTGCTCGGTTAACTCAAGAGTCGACATTCCAAGCTTCATGGAGCTAGGTACGAGAATGACCGCGGAACGAGGGCTCTCGGCTACAACCGCGCAGTTAACCCCGGTGGCATTAACGCGCGTATTCTCGGCGTTTCCGTCAAACGGACCAGTCAAAACACCGGCCGCTCCAATTCTCAAGAAACTGGGAATAGTGAACTGTGAAACCTTGGCCCTTTTAGCTTCAACATTGACATAAGTGGTTCCAAAAGAGACTCCGTCCGATGTCCAAACGGTCAAGCTAAGTCGAGGACCGGCATCTGCGGGAACCGTCCAAATACGACGAGGGCTGTTCGAAATTTCTGGCGGTGGCCCGTGCGAAGTTCCAAGATCAATTTGCAGGTCCTCAATATCCTTTGATTTCGCGTCGGGGAAGTATGTGCCAGAAATCGTATCGCCCTGAGCAATGTCGCTTGGCAAAATAACCGTGATGGTTCCTTTCGGCGAGGTAAAAGTAGCTCGAATAAATCCGACCTCCTCTTTGATAGTTGGCGCAGTTTTCGCAGACGCGACCTGAGAAAGCGTCATCAAGGTTATTGCTGCAAGTGTGACCATTAGTTATTTCAGACGTTTGACGGCGGTTGAATTTTCTATCAATGAATCGTAATAGCGAAGAGAGCCTGAATTACTAAGATTGCCATCAAGGCAAACATAAGAAAAATCATGAATTTTCTTATGTTTGCCTGTATTGATCCGATTCCGTTTCCTTTAGTTCTCGTCGAGTCAAATCCGTTTTCACTCAATTCTTTACCGTTAGCATCTGCAATGATCCCAGTTTGAAAAGTGGATTGCCGAGCGGGTCGTGAACCTGATGTCCAGCCCGCTCAACTCAATAAAGAGGCTCTTCTAACTCCCTAATCACTCCAGCAAGTCGTGCTTTTCGGTGATCTTCAAGGATTGCCCCTAGTTCCCGAGGAACATGATCAGGATTCAAATTGAGAGCTTCTGCAATATCCTCAACCGTGATCCTATCGGTACGCGAGACTGGCGTGTAGTGCTCAACTTCATTGAGCCGACTGAGCAACTCCTGAAGAGTTTCCGGGTCAGGAACTTCACGAAGGACGTTTTCTTCGTGATGATTTTCCATTACAGGGAGAATACGCGAATCTGTGCTAGGTGGGTTTTATATGGGGCGCGTCGCCGAGCCATTTTCCGGTGAGAATATTTGGCATTGAACACCAGGAAAATGAGCCGCAAAAAATTCACAAAGACTTTCCATTCCCGGATGCTCAGTTGCAAAGTGACCGCAACTCATCATCGCCATTCCTGCTTCAGTGCCTGCTTTTGCGATGTGATGTCGAATCTCGCCCGTGACGAAAGCATCAGCACCCGCGTCATTAGCCGCTTCCCACAACTCATCTCCGGCTCCTCCACAAACTGCAACCTTGCTAATAATCCGGTTTGGATCGCCCCAAGTCAACGACCTGGTACCTAGCTTGGTGTCGCATAATTTCTGAAATTCTGCCAATGGCATCGGATTTTCAAGCACTCCAATCCGACCAACCGGTTGCTCGATCAAAGGCTTCAGAGTAATGACATGAAAAACTGGCTGCTCATACGGGTGTCGTTCGACGATCGCCGCCACAACGTCATCGACCAATCGAGCGGGACACATCATTTCAATGCGGTGCTCTTCAATTTGGTCTGATTTGCCAATCCGACCAACAAACGGGTCAGATCCTGGCAGCGGCTCAAACGTTCCAATTCCTTCGGAATGATAGCTACATCGACGATAGTTGCCAACCATGCCGGCTCCAGCGTCCGCCATTACATCGATAATCAGATCAACGTACTCGGTTGGCGCAAATGTCACAACCTTCGAATAAGCGACTTCTGCTCCCATTCCAAACGATCCAAGCGGTGTCAATCCAAGTTTGATGGCAAGAGTATCGCTAATCCCACCCGGAGCGCAGTCCCAATTGGTATGGGCGGCGATTAAATTGTATCCACCTTTGATCATCGAAAGAATCATTCGCCCTTCCGGCGTCTTTCCCGTAATCGACTTGGTGCTATTCCACAAAATAGGATGGTGAGTGATTAAAAGGTTCGCACCAAATGAGTCACCAAAATTCACTAGCCCTTCCGAAGAATCCAATGCGAAAGCGATTCCTTTCAGTGGTTCATCTTTTGAGCCAACCAGAAGTCCGACATTGTCAAAACCGAATGCCCACCGGTTTGGGGCAATGGATTCAAGGAAGGAAAGAGCGTCGGCAATTGTTAACATTCTATTCATTTTGGCAGAAACTTCATAAATGAGGAAGGGGAAGCATAATGCTTCCCCTTTTTTGCTCAAATCACCAAGTTAGACAACTGCAGAAGTCAAATGAATTTCTTTATAATTGCTAGGTTCGCTCCGTTGCGAGCAATATTCTGCCAGTTTTAGAATTGCGACCTGAGCAGTCTCGTCAACAGCCACGGGACTGGTGATGCAAAGACTGAGTAACGCGTACGCCTCTTCCTCGGTGAGCTTAAGTCCTCTGTTGTTATGAGAGTTCATATCGCTTCCTTCCATGATAGGACTCCTTTATTATTGAGCAAGTTCGGTGCCAAAGGCACTATTTACACAATCTTTACGAAATTCTTATGAAAACTAAGGACTTTCGTCCATAAAACCAGGCACCGGTATACTAAATCAGGATGTCCAAGGATGAATTTCTAAGCGTCGGTGGTCAAGCAATTGTGGAGGGCGTGATGATGCGCTCGCCAAAGTACTTTGCCATTGCATGTCGTGCCCCTAACAAAGAACTGATAATTCAGGCTGAACCAATCGAAAAGACTTGGATTGGTCGCCAAAAATGGCTCAAGATTCCGTTCCTGCGCGGTAGCTGGGCCTTGCTCGACGCGATGACTCTGGGAACGAGGGCGATGAAATTTGCCGCCGATATTCAGTTGGCACCTCAGTATCAGCCAGTTGATGCCGAAGCAGTTGCTAAAGTAGCTCACGAAATGGAGGAAACTGGCGACACCACGACCGTGACTCCGGAAGTAGTCGTGAAAAAGGAAGTTGTCGCAAAAAGGATTCAAGAGGGACTCGTCTTCACAACGATCATCGTCTCCTTGTTGTTTGGATTGGTCCTTTTTAAATTTCTGCCCCAGGCGGTAGGAACCTATCTTGACCGGAACCAAGGCTTCAGCGACCGACAAGCAAACTTCTCGATAGAATTCATCAAAGCTGTCTTCTTTATTGGCTACCTTTTAGCGATAGGACAACTCGAAGGCGTCAAAGAAGTCTTCCGATACCACGGAGCCGAACACAAAGCAATCAATGCATGGGAAGCCGAACTTCCGCTAACCATGGAAAACTGCCAGGCTCAAACCAGGTTGCATCCTCGTTGTGGCACCAGCTTTGCCATCATCGTTATCATTCTTGGCTTCTTCGTCTTCACATTTGTCCCGAGAGTAATGAAAGGAAATGGATTCCTTGTTGAAGCGCTCGCCAATTTTGCCCTCCACGTTGCAATCCTTCCGCTCATTGCCGGGGTCGCTTACGAACTTCTTCGGTTTGCCGGAAAGTTCCGACACAACAAGGCAGTCATGTCGTTGTTTCTTCCCGGACTCTGGACGCAGTACATCACCACAAAAGAGCCACGGGACGATCAAATAGAGGTGGCTTTGGCATCCCTGAAAGCATGTCTTGACGGAGAAGAAACCCTCAAAGAAGTAAAAGCATGAGAACCAAAATCATCATCGGTAACTGGAAGATGAACAAGACTCGCCAAGAGGCGCTCGATACTGCTCGCCAATTCGAGACTCTTGTTACCGGCGCCGAATCCGTCGAATTTGGCTTTTGCCCACCGTTCGTTTACCTTTCTGAACTCTGTAGTGAAAGCAATCTTAACTTTGGCTCTCAGGACGTCTTTTGGGCGGCAAGTGGAGCATTCACTGGCTACACATCGGTAGGAATGCTCAAAGACATTGGCGCCAAGTACGCAATCATCGGCCACTCCGAGCGACGGGGTCGATTCGGCAAACTTGAAGTTCCTGAATCAACCATTGGTTCATTCGCCGAGACCGATGAGACCGTTAACCTGAAGCTCAAAGCTTGCCTTGCCGGCGGGATCGTCCCAATTGTCTGCTGTGGAGAAACCCTAGCCGAAAGGGAAGCCGGAAACACGGATTCAGTCATTGCTACCCAAATCAAAGGCGCACTCGACGGAATTGCCGAATCTGACCTCACCTCACTAGTAATCGCTTACGAACCAGTCTGGGCAATTGGCACCGGCAAAGTGTGCGACTCAACCGAGGCAAACCGAGTCTGTGCAATGATCCGCTCTTGTCTCCCTGCTTCGATCCAACAAACCACCAGAATTCAGTACGGCGGAAGCGTCAACCCTGGCAATGCCAAGGAACTCTTCTCGCAATCCGATATTGACGGCGGCCTCGTCGGCGGAGCCTCACTCAGAGCCGAAGACTTCGCCCAGGTTGTGATGGCCGCGATTTGTTGAGGTTTTGAGAAGACAGTCGCCAAGACACTCTCCCAGAAGGGGGAGTCGGTGAGGAACGAACCGGTGGGGGCTGAAAGCCCGACTGCGCACTCCCAACTTTCATCTCGACTTCATCATTTGAATCAGTTGGAGAATTTGCCGACATGAGAAAACTCCGAGAGACTATCAAGAAACTACCACCGAACACTGACTTGCGTTCCGGTTCAAATTTCTATGCCGTTCAATTAGGCAATGAAGTTCGGGTCTATTCAGAAACTGAGTTCCCAAATGAGCTACTCGCCGCCCGACATGCCATAGATTCAATGAATACTCCAGAACCGTAATTGGTCAATCATCTCAGTAGAAGCTCTGACCGAAATAACCTGAACCAAAGTAAAATCAGGACCGATGCATAAAGCATCAAAACGCGTATGAGAATTCGACGAATTTTAGGTTGGATTAGTATTGTTGGGGTCATTGTAGTTGGTGCCAAAGCCCTGCAATCTCGTGTCCCAAAATGGTCAGACCTCGAATACGATAGATTCGACGGACGTGTTATTCTGAAAAGCTTCCAATCGAAATTCTCTGGAATACTCAATTCGAAGTACGACCGAGAACACAACGACTATCTTGAGATTCCTCTCGGCACCGCTAAAGAAGAAAATATTCCAAATAGATATACTTTCTCCCTCCTCAAGTTCCACTATGTGCAAAAGATCGAACCATTTTGGAAGCGAGTGAAAGAGAGTCAGGCAACGGTCGAAGCGAAGGGCGTCTATCTTGTTCGTGAAGGAATGGGCCAGTATTACCGCAACGAAGTAGATCAAATGGACTTTTATCTAGGTTCAAATCCAATGTCGTGTGGGATCGCTGCTTCCGACGTCAAACAAGATTCGAACTTCAATGGATCATTGCTCGCCTACAAAGTTGGCCCTCTCAAGAAAAATTCAAGGCTTCGACTCAATCAAGATTTCTATTTTGTCCAAATCTATGACCAATTCCGGGTTTACACTGACGATGATCTTCCGTGGTCAATTAGGAACTTAATGAAAGGCCGAATAAAGAAGATATTTGAGATGCAAGCAGGCTACGAATTACCGGATATGAATGGTACCTAGTTGATCGCCACATCCTCTGCGTAAAGGTGAGATACCATATATTCAAGTTGATTTGAAGGAACAGGAGCACTCATGAAACGCAAACAAATCTTGATCGCCGGCATGATCTTTGTAGTGGCTTTATTTGGCTGGGCATTTCTCATCGAACGCAATCCCCCGATAAAGTACGATCCTATCGACGGAAAGTCAATGGCAGAATCTCTGCAAAGGCAGCTATCTATTGCTGAAGGAATAAGTGAAAACTCCATATTCCTGCCTTCTAACGAGACGGACCAAAAAGGGACAAGACAGATGAGCCTGGGGAGTGAGACGATTCTCGCTCTTCTAGTAGTTAGATATCGCCGACGACAGGTACCTGTCATTTTCTGGAAAGTTGCGAGGGCAATTCGAAGTGACATAAAAGGTGCAGGACTTGACCAGGTTGGAATTAGATTTGATGCAGATGATTTTCAGGTCTTCGGTATTCGTCGGGATTAATTCGACGACGCTTTTTGGGAAAAGTACCGTAAGACATTATCGAAAAAAGAGGTAACTGGCATGGTCAACCATTTGGGGAAACTTGAGCCAAACGGACCATTGCGACTACATTCAGATTTCATCTTGGTTTTGGCTAAGAACGATATTCGCGTATATCCGACATCGGAACTGCCGAAGAACATTGAGCCCCTGTACGAGTTGGTCAGGACACGAATCGAAACTCTTCCGAGATTAAATCACCATCGGTAGTGCAACCTGCAACTTCGCGTACTTAATCATGAGGCCCGAAGGGTTGGCAGTATTTCAGCCCAGGTCGTAAGCTTTCTTGAGTGGCTGACCACTCAAGAAAGCTGAAGGCCTGGGTTTAGCAATCGAATTAGCCTCTTCCACGGAGCGACAGATATTCCGGTGCTAAAGGAACAATGAATAACAAGGTCGCGACCCGGCTACGCCGCAAATCTTCAAAACGTGATTAGGTCAAACAACTCCCGACTATAATGAATTCATAGATGCATTTTTCAATGTGCTAGCTTTGCACTGACGGAAACTGGAGTGTGACGACTCTATTTTTCCGAGAAGAATTGAATTCGATTATGCTCGGGTCAACCAATAGAAGGATCAAGAGGATTTGAAGAATAAGTCACTAAAGCTCGGTGTAATACTCGCTTCTATCCTGATTATTTTTGTCGGAATATTCTCAATCGACCGAAATCCTCCTGTCAAATATCATCCAACAGACGGAATGGCAATGTTGAAGTCATACACTGGACTTCTAGAAGGGGAGGGAACGGGGATTGACTCGAAAGTCGCCTATAAGACTCCTAAGCAATACGTCAGTCAAAATGGATTTAGAAACGAAGGCAAGTGCCTGATTTTCGTACGTCTGATTTATCAAAAGGGAGAGTCGCCCCTTATGCGTAAAATTGCACCCTATTTTGGGCGTCAAGGTAAACAGCCTTGGCTCATTTCCAAGGGACTCGGTATTGGTCAAGACGGTACTCATACCAGATTCAACAAGCAAGGTGAAGGTGGTAGTGGATTCGTCGGTTTTTTAAATGACGCTGAGCCAGCTTATTCTCGGATTTGGTTGGAAAAACCCATACACCTTCCGAAAAACGGCAAGATTTCCCAACATTCGAGTATTTGGGTCGTACAGTTTGGCGAGGAAATTAGAGTTTACGGTGATCAAGAGCTACCATCAGAACTTGTCGCAGCAAAGACCGCGCTAGATAGTGAAAATTTCCTTAACTATTTGCCAGTAAACTGAACCCAATGCAAGGAGTGCGCGCCGCCGATACCCAAGTCACCATCGCCGAGGTCATCCGACCAAACGAAGCCAACTTCCTCGGAAAGCTCTTCGGAGGAGAACTGCTTGCAAAGATTGACCTTTGCGCATACGCAGCCTCGGCTAAGCACTCAGGTACAACCTGCGTCACCGCCAGCTTCGACCAAGTCGACTTCCACGAACCCATCGAGGTCGGAGAACTGGTAACCCTCATCGGACAAGTTGTCTTCGTTGGTCGAACCTCAATGGAAGTCCTCGTCGATGTCCACACCGAAAATCTCAAATCCGGCATCAAACGTCACACGAACACCGCACGAGTAACCATGGTCGCTCTCAAAGACGGCAAGCCATGCGAAGTCCCAAGACTGATTTGTGATACCAGAGAGGAAAAGATCCGGTTCCTACAAGGTGTAATGCGACGAGACTCAAGAAAAAAACTCAACCAAGACCGAACCGCCGCCTACGACGTTATCGAACACATGACGGATGAGCAACTCGATGAAGCCTTGGCAAAATAGGAAGGACTCATAGGGGTCGGCTTTGTGCGTACCTTATCCCAAAATTGAGTCTGGCAAAGTCAGTATTCGAGCATTTCTTCAGTTAGCATCGAAAGTGGTTAGCCGACTGCTGACTGCAAACTATCGAGCCCCTTCGATTGAAATTATCCTCAGTTTTGGGCGAAACGGGAGAGTAGAACTTCTTAGCCCAAAAGCAAACCGCTGACGTTTGGCAGAAGGACTACATCGCCCCAAAGAACCAAGTCGTCCAGACTCCAACGTAAGCAATTGATCCCCAAGTGCAAGCCTTGTTAACAAAGTTGCGGTTCTGTTGCGCGTACCAAACCATCGTTCCCCATGCAACACCAATCGTCAATCCTTTTACAAAAACGAATAGCCATTCCGAATGCTCGATGAACCCTCGCATAAGGGGATTAAGCTCAACGATCAATCCCTTCGAGTGAAGGACTGCAGTCGAAATCAAGTCAATAATGCCAATGGCAAGCAACGCAATCATGCTCTTAGTTGGTAAGGCAAGGCTCATAAATTTTCTAAATCGCAGATTTCGTGCCGATAGAGTCTCATTTGCTAACATTTTCAATAAACCGATCCAATATATTTCGAGCCTCGGTCTCCGTACAGCCGTAGTGGTTGAGCACTACCGAAACAATCCTTGTTTCTCCGTCCTTACACTTTACGAAACCACTGAGCGAACTAACCATGTCAATAGTGCCAGTTTTTCCAATAAAATCAACCGATTCGAGCCGCTTGGCAAGGGTTCCAACTCCAGCCTTTGCCAGTGAATCCTGCCACAATTGCGAGGTTGGCTGCAATGTTGTCCACTGCAAAAGCTTAGAAATATTCCTAACCGTAGTTTGGTTTTTTCGACTCAACCCGCACCCATCTTCGCATCGAAAATAAGTCGAATCCAATCCAACTGTTTGCTTTAACCATTCCGTAATCGACTTTCGGGCCGCCGGATAATTCTTTGCTTTTGAACCCAAAAACAGCAAGTGCTCCGCATAACAATTGTCGCTCGGCTGAAGGCAATCCTTAATCATCGTAGACATCGGAGCACTCAAAATCGTCTCACTCGGACCTGACTCAGGAAGCGATTCCAATTCTTCAACAATCGGATTCTTTGTACCCGTCAAGCAAGAAATCGCCGTCAAACTCGGATTTGGATCCGAAAGCGTATCAACCTTAGTCTCCGCTGTAGGCAATTTTCCAGTAACATCCAAATTTCCGCTGATAACGTCGTAATCAAGCGATATTGGCTTAGAAGTTGGAACAAATTTCAACCGATTCAGGACCGGAGTATGAGGAAAGAAGCTTAGCCCGCCAGGTCCAGCTCGTAACTCAAAGCCGCCCTTATCAATCGAAAAGGAATGGATGGCAGGTGCAAATCGATTCTGGACATCTCCAACTTGCCAAGTGTCTGGACGGTCAGACTTGTAAGATTGCTTAATGTAGATCCGATGCCCAGAGCCAACGTGGTACTTCGTTTTGAGTTCAAGCAACTGAGACGAAACAAGCGAAGGGTCACCGACTGAGTCAATCTTCACCGAATTCTTATCAAACCAAAACCTCGTCTCCGATCGATAGTCGGGCCCCCGCTGCGCTAATGCAAAGGCACAAGTAAACAGTTTCGCGTTGCTTGCCGGCATAACCCGAATGTCCGCGTTTCGCTCAAAAATGACTTTGCCATCGAGGTCGGAAACCATCGCGCAGACCAAAGCGCCCTTCAGTTTTGGATCATCCAAAGCAGACCCAAATGCTTGTGACACCCCAAAAGCCAAGATTGATAACATCTTTCTATTCTATCCCGAATACTAGAATTGAACCTAAAATTGCGGGAAATGAATTGTTTTGCACGGAAATCTGCGGAATGGTTCATAATAACTGTGGTGGGAGAAATCCCGACCATAGTTTCGAACAGTCCGCGATTTGTGAATGAAGTAGTTTTCAGGTCAGACGAGGTACAGCGGGAAACTACGAGAAGAACAAATGGCATTAAAGAATCTATATGTAGGAAACTTGTCCTACAACACAAATGAGGAAGGTCTCCTCATGGCATTCGGCGAATTTCAGCCGCAAAACGCAAAGGTAATCCCTAACCGAGGCTTCGGCTTCGTTGAAGTACCAGACGAGCTTATGGAAGCTGCAATCACAAAGATGGACGGAGCTGTTCTTGATGGTCGAAACCTCAAGGTCAACGAAGCACGTCCTAAAGAAGATCGACCTCGCTTCGGCGGCGGCGGCGGCGGTGGCGGAAGCTACGGTGGCGGCGGCGGTGGCGGCGGCCGAAGTGGCGGCGGCGGCGGATACGGCGGCGGTGGCGGCGGTGGCCGAGACAGTCGTGGTGGCAGTGGCGGTCGAGGCGGAAGCTCCGGCGGCGGCGGCGGACGACGATACTAAGAAGTTAGTAATCTGAGCGAACAGCTCAGTAAACGCTCCAGACTAGCAATAGCCTGGAGCGTTTTGTTTTGTGAGGTCCTAGATATTCGATAACTTCAAAGCTTTGAACCTCAGACGCACATAGTCTGCCGTCCAATTCCCAAATTCATCTCTTAAAGCGGGAGCCAAGAGATTTTCAATTTCGTTGAGCATCTCTTGTTGAACCCCAGGCTCCGCATCTTCCAAGAACGAACTTCCAAAAGTTTCGACCCAACCACGAATTCCCGTTGGCAAAGGGGTTGGCCTCGGAATCAGTTCCATATACGGAACCTCAAATCCAGCTTCCTCAAGAATTGACTTGAACTTCTGCACGCTAGGATAAGTCACCGGCTTCTTTCCCGTCCAATCAAATCCAAACTTCGCGAGAGTTCCCCGGATCGCAGTATTGATCGCGGCAACGTTCCCATGCCCCCCAAATTCTCCAGCAAATTGCCCCCCATTTTTAACCGCGGCGTAAACTTTTCTCGCCAGCAAAGGATGATCGGGAATCCAATGCAAGGTCGCATTCGTAAAGACCGAATCAAACTCCCGATCATAGGACATTTCCAACGCATCAAGCACGTGGGCATCAAGCCCTTTGTCCCTTGACGACTCAATCATGCTCGTCGAAGCATCAATACCCACAACCGTCGCGCCCCTCTCAACCAGTTCAAGAGTTAAGCGACCATCACCACAACCCAGATCCAATACTCTTTGTCCGCTAATATCTCCCAAAAGCTCGGCAACCGCAGATCCGTAAGTCGAAACGAAAGCGGCATTCTTCACATATCGATCCGCATTCCAGTCATTTGAAGCCATATCTTCAAGTATGAGCTATCCAGAATTCCGCGAAACGTCCTAGTATATGAACTTGGTATTACAAATTGCGTCAAACAAGAATTAGCATCATTTGAAGCTGAATGGATTTTGTCATCGTGCTATCTGAGAAAAATTGTCAGGTTTTAGATATGAATTGCGTCCCCGAAGATGGAAATAGATTCGTACAGGCGATGGAAACAACTGATAGGGGTGGGTTATGCCAATAACAACAGCAACAAGAGTAGACGCTTCACAGCGTTCAGTAAGATTAACAAAGCGTGAGATTGAAGTTCTCAGTTTGATTGCACAGGGTCACAGCAGCAAGGAAGCGGCTGATGTACTTTATGTGTCAAAAAGAACTGTAGATTTTCATCTCGCCAATATTTACGACAAACTGCAAGTCAGTAATCGAGTCCAAGCGTTCCGCGCAGCAACTCGGTTGGGTCTGATTCCGTTCGAGCCATCATTTGGCCACGTTCGCGGCGAAGGCTAAATCCGTCAAGGATTCGGTTGCTTGTAATAGGCCACTCAATGTTGAGTGGCTTTTTTCATGCCTGATTATTCCTTGAACTTGCTTCCGGTCAGATCTTTGATCTCTGAACTCTGATCTCTGATCTCTGATCTCTGATCTCTGATCTCTGATCTCTGATCTCTGAGATCAATGCCATACTTTATCCATATGTCCGACCTCAAGTACGTTTCTGGATCGCAAATCAAACTCTTGCGCCGCCCAGACTCCCTCTTCCTCGATTGCCAAATCGGAGAGGAACTCCACACAAACGTCCACCTGATCCGGGCATTCCCTCTCAGCAAACCCTTCGAAATGATCTCAATCCGAGACTCCGAAAACAAGGAGTTTGGCATTATCGAAGCAATCGAATCCCTCGAGCCAGAATCCAAACAACTTGCCGAAGCCGAGCTAGATCGTCGCTACTTCACGCCGCAAATAACCAAGATCAACTTCCTCAAGCACGAAGCCAGCATGTGGAAATTCGACGTGGAAACCACCCGCGGCCATTCCGACTTCTTTGTCCGCAACTGGCGAGACAATGCCCACGAACTCACCAGCGGCCGATGGCAGATCACCAGTGTCGACGGCGGAAGATATGAGATTCTTAATCTGGATGACTTAGATGATCGGAGTCAAATCCTTATTGAACAGCTTCTTTAGTCGGGTAATTCAGGCGGTATATCCCTCCAAATGCCCAGTCTGTCGGAGAGTCTCCGACGTTGTTCCGTGCCACCGTTGCTCTCAATCGCTGAGAAGGGAAGAGCTACGTTACGAACAGCCGCTACCCATCGTAGACGAACTCAGGGCATTCTACACCTACGAACATTCAGCCGCTGAACTGGTCAAAGCCCTCAAATACCGACGAGAAACGTCCATCATCAAGTTCATGGCAAATGAGTTGCACGATCTCTTTGTCGCCTGGGATCCCGAAGTCGACCTCATCGCTCCCGTCCCCATCCACCGCTCCCGCCTCAGTTGGCGAGGGTTCAATCAGGCAGAAGCCCTGTGCGAAAAACTCCCGAACCATCTCATCGGTCAAGATCTGGTCCGAATCCGACGCACCCCACCCCAAGTCAAACTAACTCCCGAACAACGATCAAAAAACCTGGTCGGCGCATTCAAGTGCCCAACCGATATTGTCGGAAAACGCGTCCTTCTCGTTGATGATGTCTTCACCACCGGAGCCACTGCCGCCGAATGTGCTCGTGCCCTCAAAGAGGCCGGAGCAAGCTGGGTCGGCGTCCTCGTCTTCGCGGTCAGGCGAAGGTGAGCTTGCATGGAGCGCGGGCATCTTGCCTGCATTTGTCACTTCTTCTAAGTAAAAAGTTCCTACCTCACGGCGAGCCACGGTGTGGGCTGGTCTATCTTTTGTGGCACTGTTTTACGACATCTGCGCTAGCTGGGAGTAAGCAGTGTCTTTATACGAACGCCGGCCGTTCTGTGAGCGAAGTATCAGCTTCGTCCCGTTGCGAGATGACTCTCTTGAAAAACCACTCTCGGCCTCCCAAGACCCAATCTCCAAGAAAAGGTAAAACTAACCCAATGACCAAGATTATTAATATCGCTTTGATTACTTACGGTGTTATGTGCATTGCAATGGGAGTCCAAGCAGCGTTTTTCCCTCGCGAGGGCGGGAATGCATCCATGTTTTCGTTGTATGCAGCCGGCGGACTTGGGCTCTTAATGATAGCTTCTGTCTACATTTGGACAAAAAGCCCGCGTGCTGGACGAATCATGGCGGTCGTGCTAGCGCTTCTGTCGCTCGTTCGATTTGCACCGAAGGTCATGAAGGAGCAGCAAATTTATCCGGCAGGGATCACCGTTATCGCTTCGATCATTGTGATTGTCTTGCTGGTAGCCGGGCATATACAAGGAATGAAAGAGCGGAAAGCAGGTAGCGGAGAATAACCAGTGTTTGCCCTAGGAATTTCGTTGACAATGCTCGTCTCGCAACAAGGAGACGGAAAATCATCGATGCCAAACCCTTGGCGCGAACCAGGATACTTGAAGCTGGTTTGGATCCAGTCACCGAACTTCGATGCTCGTCCCGAAGGATATGTGGTCGATACGGTAGTCATTCACTCAACCGTGATCCCAAACCTCGAAAAGACGACTGAAGCTTTTCAAAGACCGGCAAGCAAAGTAAGTGCTCATTACTCTATTGGCAAAGATGGCTCAATCGTCCAAAACGTCAGCACTTTTGATCGCGCTTGGCAAGCCGGAGTCAGCACAGACCATTTCGGACGAAGTAACGTCAACCACTTTTCGGTCGGAATCGAGCTCGTAAACCTCAATGACAGCAAAGACCCCTATCCCCAAGCTCAACTCGATGCCCTGCACGCGATTCTTGTTGTCCTAAAGCGGAGATTTCCGATTAAGCAGCTAACTAGCCACGAATATATCGCCAAACCGTACGGTCGCAAAAGCGACCCGACAATCTTCCCATGGGAAAAACTGAAGGACTTGGGCCTTCCAATGTATTTTGGTAAACCAGAAAACGAAAAATAGGAACATTTTCTGGCTACTGTGCATAGTAATGGTTATGATACTAGCGTTCATCTTAGCAACACAGACAGTTCGATCCGACGGCATCGCCACAACGAGCCCAAAGCGGACAGACAAAGTCGTCCATTCCGAATCCGAATGGAAAAAGCGACTGACCAAAGAGCAGTACGACATTCTCCGAGCCAAAGGAACGGAACCCGCATTCTGCGGCGTGAACCTTGACCAAAAAGGCGACGGAACCTACGCATGTATTGGTTGCGGTCTAGCCCTGTTCGAAGCCAGCACTAAGTTCGAATCAGGAACCGGATGGCCATCTTTCTATAAGCCACTCAACACCAAAAATATTTGGTTCATCGTGGACAAATCCTATGGAATGGTGAGAACCGAAGTCCTCTGCGCAAAGTGCGATGGTCACTTAGGTCACGTCTTCGACGACGGACCTAAGCCTTCCGGACTTCGATACTGCATGAACGGAAAAGTCCTTAAGTTCACTCCTAAAGCAAAATAGGAGGGAACTCAAGGACCGCTTAATTCAATTATTGAGTTCCGTAGATTGCCTTGATATCGTCGTGTGTGAGACGGAAGTCGTCCCAAGGATTATAGGAATTGATCGGGTCAATGGTAGTAAAGCCTGTCTCTCTTCGAGGGTCGGCAGAATAGCAGTTGGCCCAGAACACTCTTCCGAGCAAGGGCAACTTTCCTTGGGAGGCTCGAAGGTAAAGCCGATCTCGAATAGCGGCGAAAAGGCTCGTTCTCGTTGGAGGCAAAGGAGCATTATAGGTAACTCCATTAATTACAGCTGAAGAACCACGAGCCAACGAATCAGTTCTAATTTGCTCCATGGTCTTCGGAACACCGTTCACTGAAAACTGGTAATTGTCTGAATTAAGGATCTGGCTATTTAACTCGCCGTACGTCAAATAGCACTCGGTCAAATCAACGATTAGTGGGTTGCCTGGCATCGCCAGTCGACCATACCCTTTGATTGCTAAGCTAGCTTCATCGACCCATCGATTGGCATACTCAGTCGCGTTCTCCCATCGTCCATTTAGGACACCAGGCGTAACGCTCATGTCGGGCCAGTAAACACGTTGATTGTCATTCGCACGAATCCATTGAAGGGCTGGCGAACGGAAGTGAATTGACCGGCGTTTTGCCTGATTTGCCCATGTAAAATTATTGGTTGGCCCAAAGACTTCATCGTAGTAAGAGAACACTTCATTCAAGCCCGGAACTACTGCCCCTGGCCATTGAATTGACTTTACTTGCCCATATAGGGTGTAAGTTACGTTAGCAAACTTGATTGGCTCTGTCGTCCAAGAGAAAGCCGGAAGGTTCACTTGATTTACCCAAGACGTCCCCCCAGTGAGATTGGTTGCATTTGAGTTGTCTGGCCGCCAAGTCACGCCGCCGGTTGTATCCTGCATGACTTGTCCAATCCCATTCCACGAACCGGGAGTACCAAAAACTGATGAACCTGGGTGACCAGCACCCAATTCATTGCCTAGTTGAAATCCGATTCTTTGAACAATGTTGGTTCCAATCTTTCCCGTAAATCTGGTCTTCGCTTGCTGAACTGAGTAGTTATTGACAGAAGTGACGAACTTTTGGACTTGGGCTCGAAGTGCTGGCCGATTCGCGACTACTGGCACAAACCAATCCCTTGTCTCCGGATTGTCAGCCCAGCCGTCGTTGTCAGAATATCGACTTGGAATGCCAGGAGCCATAACAAACAGTACATTGAGTCCATCTATCGTTGATTGCAGATTTGGATAGAGAACCTTGCCGGTGATGGCGCCTAAATATCGGTCGCTATCTGTTGCAGTTAAACTTGGGTCTCGGAAGTGTTCCCATATGTTCGCACCAACACGTACCCAGGCCCCTCTTGGAACAAGGGCAAGTGTTGAATACGCGCCTTGCCATGGTTGACAATTCGGGTCACTGAATGGGCGAGCTAATCCGTCAGGACGATATTCAAAGGTGCCATTAGGTAAGGGAACGCGGGCAAAATTCTGAGCAACCGAGCTTCCTGGGAATTCAATTTGAAGGCCAAAATGATCCTTTGCCCACGATTGTATGGCGGGCGAAGCCTGTCCGAAGCCAAGTGCAGGCAAGACGGCAAATATAAGTGCAAAATGACGCATCAAATTCAATATACAACAAATAATATCTGCCAAATTTTTAAGGAACTTCCTAAAGAACTTTAGGTTTTTGAATATTGAATCCTAAAGTAGCCAAATTTCCATCAAAACAAGAAAAAAAAAGCTCGCAAATTTGCTGGTGACTCGCGATGTTATTTACCGATAACTCAAGTGTAGGGATTCGGTTCTGCCGCGCCTAAGAGTTTAACCATGCCACTATATGCATATAAAGCGATCGACACTGCCACCGGAAGGGTAGTTCAGTCAACAATAGAGGGAGAATCCGAGCAAAGCGTGGCTGCAAAGCTTAGGGAACAAGCGCTCCATATTGCTGAAATTAAGCCGGCCAAGTCAGGAAAGAGAGTAGGTAAGGGAAAGACCAAACTTAAGCCAAAGTCTCTCGTTGTCTTTTCTCGACAGTTTGCCACGATGATCGACGCAGGTATTCCGATCTTGCGATGTTTGGATATTCTGGTCGGTCAATGTAAAGACCCTGCACTAAAGTCGACGCTTGAAGTTATCACCGTGGATGTTAAGGGTGGTATGACGCTCACAGAAGCAATGGCAAAGCATCCCGACGTGTTTAACCGACTTTACGTGAACATGATTAAGGCGGCTGAATTGGGCGGTATCTTGGACCTCATTTTAGACCGACTCGCACAATTTCTAGAGTATGAGGCTGAAGTCAAAGGCACGATTAAGAGTGCGATGACCTATCCGGTACTTGTTCTCGTTTTCTCGCAGATCATGCTTTTTGCGTTGTTCACTTTTGTCCTTCCGAAGTTTAAAGACATTTTTACCGGCATGAATGCCGAGATGCCTGCTGTTACTAAGTTCCTCTTTGGAATTGGTGACTTCATGCAGGCCTATTGGTGGGCAATCATCGTGGCTGGTATTGGCGGCTTCTTTGGATTTAAACAATGGATCAAGACTCCGGCTGGAAGATATCGCTGGGACTTCATCAAGCTTAGGATTCCGATTGTTGGCGAACTCACCGTAAAGATGAGTGTCGCAAGGTTCTCGAGAACGTTTGGAACTCTCATTAATTCAGGTGTACCTATGATGAGAAGCCTCGAGATCGTTGGCGAGACTTTAGGCAATCTAGTTCTCAGTCAAGCAATTGACGTAACTCGAAACAGCCTTAAGGAAGGTAACAAACTTTCTGTACCACTGGCAGCATCTGGACTATTCCCAACCATGGTTACAACCATGATTGACGTTGGTGAAGAGTCAGGTCGTCTTCCAGAAATGCTTGTTAAAGTTGGAGAATTTTATGACCAAGAAGTCACTCAGGCTGTAAAGGGTCTGACTTCGATGATTGAACCACTTTTGATCATCTTCTTAGGTTGCGTCGTGGGCTTCATTGCCATCTCGATCATGGTGCCGATCTTCAGCATTGTCAACAACATCAAGTAATTGATCAAGGATTTATTTATGGGGCACAGGATGTGCCCCAAGGGAATTGGATTTAGGGAATGAGTACACAACCGCATCAAAACATGAGCTTCGAGTCAGAAAACCTGGTTCTTCGATATTTAGAAGATCCAAGGCCAGAACTTAAAGATATGATCATGGTTACCTATTCCGGGCTCGTTGAAAGAACAGCTCGGAAGTTCTCCGGCATAGATGCATTTGAGGATTTGGTTCAAGTTGGCTATATTGGCCTTTTGAATGCTCTCGCAAAATATGATGCGACAGCTGGAGTGAGGTTCAATACCTATGCGACCTATTTAGTCGCCGGTGAGATCAAGCACTTCCTTCGGGATAAGTCTCAGACAATTCGTCAGCCAGCCTGGCTGCAAGAATTACGTCATCGCGTTAACAAGGCCGCTGCTGGTTTACAGACTGAGTTAGGTCGTGCGCCAACCGAGCGGGAGATCGCCGATACCTTAGGTGTCAGTGAAAGCTCTGTTCATGAAGTTATTGTTACTCAAGATCTTCTTCGGGTTGGATCTCTAGACAGCATGAACGATGCGGAAGATGATGGGGAAAGCGAAGTCGACAAGATCGATGCCGCGCAGTTTTCACCTGAACAGTTGTCCGTAGAGGACCGAGTCGTGCTTGAAGATGCCATGTCTCAACTGAGAGACTTAGAGAAAGAGGTCCTTTCAATGTTCCACTTCGAAGCGCTTAGCCAAACCGAAATTGCCAGCAAACTGGATATTTCGTGCAACTATGTTTCCCATATACTGAGGCAGAGTCTTTCGAAACTCAGAAAGATTTTGACTTCGGAAGAACGAAAAGATCGGGTCCTAAGAACAGCAGACGTTCAAGGTGAAAACGAAATTATTGACACCAACAGTGGAGCGTATACCGAAGCCTATCTTCGGAGCAGATTAGAAGAGGAACTTCATCGTGCATCATTTGACCATACGCCGGTTGCGGTCGTCATCGTAAAATTCACCGGATTAGAAGGGCTCCGAAAATTCTACGGGGAACAATCGATTCTGGACTTCCTATCCGACGCCGCCGATTTCTTTAAGGAGAACCTACGTCGATTAGATGTTGTTGGTCGCTTTGGTGATCATGGCTTTGCGATCGTCCTTCCTAGTGGAGGAAAAAACGTTCAATTGGTTAAAGATCGACTTTTTGAAAGTCTCCAAGATTGGGTGTCGGGACGATATGGGACCACAGGAGCAGTTCAAATTATGGTCGGAAATGCACTGAGCCCGGATCATGGCCGAACTAGCCATGATATTATTGGCCAAGCAACCAAAACCTTGTCAATACCAGATAAACGGGCAGCCTAGTTGGCTGCCGTTGCGACTGCAGTCCACCGAATCGGCTCGTAGAGCCATGCCGTTGTGCGACTGCTTTTTGTCCAGATTAGAACGTAACTGTTGACCGACGAGACATAGGCATTAGCGGAATGCGTTACTTGTCCACCTGTCTTAAGGTTTTTGACAATTGTATTGTCTTTGCTTCTCAGCACGGCTAGCGAACTTCCATCCGTCAGTTCAACTGACTTCGATCGAGTCTCGAACAAATTTTTTCGGTTTCCGGTTCCAAGGTCAATTTGGCCAACAATGTAGGTTCCGTAACTTGTTGATTCAAGAAAGTAACCGCCACGGAAGTAACTGACCAAATTGGAACCTAACGGATTGAATTCAAAAATACTTTGAGTCTCATCAAATGAACTCAAACCCCAAGTCTCACCTTGCTTAGAAACAATGGAGAGCTGATCTTTCACGATGAACAATTTGTCGTCAATTGGCTTGTATGAAGAACTGAATCCCTTGAAAGTGCCAAGAAACTTGGGCTTTGGATTTGCTTCACGCAAATCGACCATGACGAGAGCTTCAAGCCAAGTTAGACCGTCCTTGCCTGTCCATCGAGGTACGAAAAAACATTTGGTGCCAACGCGCGTCGCTCCACTGAGCGAATCCGAATCCTTGGTCCTCTTCTTACCTTTGAACAACTCCAGATTCTTTACGATTTGATCTCGTTGAAATGCTCGGGGTGAAACTGCAATATCGCCAAGCTTGGTTGTCATGACTTTTTCGCCATCTCTCACCGTGAGACCCCGATAATCCCAAACTGCCCATCGGCTATCCCGTCGGAAGGCAATATGGTCTACTGATGATTCTCTTGCCGGATCTTCATCAGAGTTTACAGACTCGACTTTGCCGCCAATCGTAACGTTTATTTTGTTTCCAACGACTTGGAGCGACGGTAGCTGTGGCGCTTGCGTCTGTAATAATGCACTAAGAATAAAAGTGGGGAACATGGGTTGGTAGCCTAAAATGGAATGTAAGGATTGTCACCGGTTCGATGCTGACGCGAAGCGCTGCAGGGACGGTAAAGTAAACCCTCATAATTGGGAGACGGCTGTGAACGTCAGTCAGATTCTCGGAATTCGAACAATTTGCATGTTTAATGACTACCGAGAACGG
>JANPAV010000381.1:0-1932 GCA_031430115.1 Armatimonadota bacterium
TATGCCCTTCAATGAACACTGGATCGACTTCGGTCGGCAATCCGAGATGCAAAAACTCGTGACAGGTGTCAAAAATATGCGCACCCCAGTCGCCTAGCGCGCCGTTGCCAAACTCATACCATGACCGCCACTCACCGTTCAAATAGGCATTGTTAAACGGGTGTGAAGCGGCGGTCGCCGTCCACAAGTCCCAATCCAAGATGTCGGGCAATGGTTGCCCGGGTTTGAAGTCGGGAATGACCATTCCGTGCCACCGTCGGGCACTGTTCATAAACGCTGTAATCTTCGAGACATTCTTGATGATCCCCGACTCCGTCCAAGCCTTGAATTGGAAGTAATTGGCTTCAGAGTGTCCTTGATTACCCATTTGGCAAGCCAATTTGTATTTCTTTTCGGCTCGCATCATGAGGTCAATCTGCCGGAAGCTATGCGCCATCGGCTTTTCAACGTAAACATGCTTGCCTTGGGACATTGCCAGCATCGCGACCGGAAAGTGCGAATGGTCGGGAGTTGCAACGGTTACTGCGTCAATCTGGCTGCCCATCTTATCGAACATCTTTCGGAAGTCCGTGAACTGCACTGCGTCAGGAAACAGCTTCAATATCTCCTGCGTATGCTTCGCGCCAAGCTGAGAGTCACAGAGAGCAACAATATTGACCTGCCCGGTTTCCGCCATCGCCTTAACGACATCCGCACCTCGATTACCGATCCCCACGCAAGCCAGGTTCACCTTTTCGTTAGGCGAGATTGTCCTGGGTCGTTGGGTTGCCCCAAACACAGAAGGGAAGGCGGCAAATGTGCCCGTAGCAACTAAGCCACTGAGGAATGTTCGACGATCTAATTGCGCTGGTTTCTGGTTTTTCATGGCTTGGCTACCCGAATCTTGATGTTCTTAAACGAGACGTTATTCCCGTGATCTTGAAGCAAGATATGCCCGTCGGGCCATTCGCCAAAGCCGGGAATTGACTTGAATTTACTTTGCTTGACAAATGCCCGAAATGCTTCTGAACCGCGCTCGTATTCGAGAACCTTCTGACCATTAAGCCAATGCTCAACGTGAGTTCCTTTCACGATAATATGCGCGTGATTCCAACTGCCAATAACATGAGTCTTTTTATTGGTTACCGCCGGAATGAGGTCATACAATGAGCCGACAGTCCGGTTGCCTTCTCGACCGAGCTTGGCGTCGGGATGTCGTTCGTCATCCAAAATTTGAAACTCGAGACCAATTGCTGAACCAGTTTTCGTCTTTGCTCCTGTACCGGTTATTGGATCGAGGTTCGGCTCGCAGAAGTATTTCACCCCGCTATTTGCTCCTTCAGTAATCTTAAAGTCCAATTGAAGCTCAAACTGCTCGTATCGTTTCGTCGTAACGATGTCGCCACCCGCGGCAGACTCTGCTCCACCCGAAGGCAGAACCGATAGAACCCCGTCCTTTATGTCCCAGCCACTCGCGGGAAAAGATTCCAATTTCGCCCCTCGCCAACCCTTGGTGGTCTTCCCGTCCCATAGCAACTCCCAACCTGAAGCTCGCTCTTCCTTGGTAACAGTGTTGTCCTTCGGCGTCATGTCTTTGATCGTGATGTTGCGCCAGCGGACCTGCGCTCCTTCTTTGGTCTTATCGTTTCCAATGCCGTGGACTTGCAGTGCAATAAATCCGCGCAGAGTCATCGAATCCTTAATCGCAGCACAAGGTTTGCCGTTAAACCAAGTCTTGATCGAGTCACCAATTGCTTCAACTCGAACATGGTTCCAATCTCCTTGCCGGAAAAGCTTGCGCCCCGCGTCGGAAAATTCATTGTTATCGCCACCCAATGCACCGGGGTAAAGCCAGCTTCGCCGAGCTTCATCGTATATTCCCCCCGACCACCAGCGATCGCGAGTTACCTCAGGGTCGATCTCGATTTGGTAACCATGAACTCGCTTTGCCGG
>JANPAV010000382.1:0-1869 GCA_031430115.1 Armatimonadota bacterium
CCACGAATTGTCTTATAGCCCAACCGAGAAAAGACTTCGTTCTGGATGTCGCCATCATTGCTATTGCTAATGATTACCCAGTAACCCTTCTTGCGAAAATAGCTTGCGAAAATGAGTGACTTGCCGTGCCAGCCACAAAAAATGAGCTTCGAGTCGTTCCCCTTGAATTGCTCCTCACCGGTGACTTCCAGCCGAAGTGAGCCGCCTATAAGACGAACCCAATTGTATGCTAAGAACACTCCGATGCGTTTTTTGATCCTAATCTTTAGGGGATCACTCAACCTAGCCAGCCTCTTTGTTTGGCGATTTCCATTGCACTGTGGCTCGGATAGTCGACCTTGAGTAATTCGAGAGCACGCGCAGAGTCTTGAGGTGATTCCTCACGCAAACGCCCGACAAGCTCCAACAAAGCCTCAGGACGCTGAGGTTCGTTCTTAGGCAAGTCGGCTACAGTCCAAAGAACCTTTGCCGCGACAGAATCACTAAGTTTGTCGGCTAACTGCCGCCGTCTGATTGGCGCAATCTCTCCAATCTGTTTCAATTCGAGCAAGCGAGTAGCTGCGGCGTCGGCATGTTCGCCGGTGAGTTGAAAAAGCACTCCCTGAAGTACGGCAATTTCATCCTTTCGATCACCCATCCCACGATATTCTTCCGCCAATTTAAGCTGCATCGCGAGGTCTTCGGGATGGTCCTTAAGGTGCTCTTTGAGATGAGCAATCTGAGCCGCCGGGCCATGATCATTCAAGGCTTCGTAAACTTGATGACCGAGTTTTTGAGAACCAAGGTCTGGGGCGCGAAAAACGATTCCAAGAATCATTCCTCCCAATGCGCCGCCAAGATGAGCATAGAAACTCGAAGCTTGCAACGGTTCTCCGATTCGAATGACCGCCCCGATTATTTGCATCACTAGCCAAGCCAAAGTAACCCAAGCCACCGTCGCCGATGCCTTTGGTGCGAGAGGCACTCTAAATTTTGTATATCGAAGGCTGTAGTAAACCGCGCAACCCGCAATGCTACCACTAGCCCCAACCAACGGCGCAGCTTCCATGTTGTGTCGCACCGAAAGCCAAAATAAGGCAACGCCGCAAATGCCCGAAAAGAGATAAACCGCGAGGAACCGAATAGAACCCGTTGCTATCTCCACCGCTGCACCTACCGCCGCAAGGAACACCATGTTTCCGAGCAAATGAACTGCGTTTGCATGAAGAAACATCGACGTAAAGCACGATAAGAACGAAGGTTCCGATGCTTTAAACCCGAAGGATTCGATAACATCGGGGCGAATCAATACTAAGAACGCCGCAATGATGTTTGCGACGATAAGGAGAAGAGTTACTGTGGGAGTTCGTGAACGAATGCTCAAGCCTCCTCAAACAACTCCTCGGGAATATCCGTATTAAAGTAGGTGTTTTGAACGTCGTCGAGGTCTTCCAATGCATCAAGAAGCTTGATCAATTTAATGAGGTCATCTCGCGAAGGATTAGCCTTATTTGTGATGATATAGGTCAAAGCAACTTCTTTTGAGTCAAACCCTGCGGCCCGAAGTCCTTCATTGACTTTATGCAAGTCGGTCATCGCTGTAACGATAGAAACTGTCTCATCTTCGGTCTGAACGTCCTCCGCCCCGGCTTCTAACGCCGCCAGGGTCAAGTCATCTTCATCGTGTTGCCCTTTAGGAAATTGAATTTGACCAACGTACTTAAATTGCCAGCTAACCGCACCGTTGTCACCCATGACACCGGCGTTCTTCTTGAAAGCGTCTCGAACTTCGCCAACCGTTCGATTTCGGTTCTCGGTATAGCATTGAAGAATGATGCCAACCCCACCAGGACCAACGCCTTCATACACGATCTCTTCGTAACTGACACC
>JANPAV010000383.1:0-2306 GCA_031430115.1 Armatimonadota bacterium
GACTACGAGTTTTTAAGTTGCTATTGCATTTTTTTACAATGCGTTATACTTGGGGGTATTAATGGCGAAAATGCCTATAGAAATCGTTAAGCTTGCTGGTAAGCATAGTACAACTCTAACAACGGCAGTAGAAGATGCCAATAGATGCCAGCAAGATTTCGTCTACGAAATTCTTTCTGCAAGAACATGTGATGAATTTAGGTTACATGTTCGGACGGAAACCAATACCAATGATTTTTTTGACGTTCTTGAGTCCCGAAGAAAGGAGTGGCGTGGGTTTCATCCATTGGTATTTGCAGTTATTGACAAGCAACTTCGTAGCGAGGAGTGGGTAAATCTATTTTCCGCTCGAGACAGGCAAGAAGGGCTCGCTATTTTTACGACCGCAAATGTTTCAGATGTTATCATCCCTGAGGATAAGATGGTCGCCTACTTTTTATATGAATTAGCAATCCATACGTTAGGAATTATTGCTTCTCATGAAATCCAGCACAAGGAGACTCGTGGATGTATATTCGACTGGAAAGAACTAAAGTCAGACATCATTCTCAGTATGAATTCCGGGGCTATTTGTGACGAATGCAAAGAATGGTTCGTGAATAAGGCAGAGGCTCTATCATCTTCTCAGCTTGCGGCCATACTTTCAATGCTGGATCGATGTGCTAATATCATGTCCCAATCGAGCAATCCTGCAAATTTCAAGAGACCAAAAATGTTCATCGGTTCTTCGGTTGAAGGTTTGGAAGTTGCTCAAGCACTTCAATCAGGTTTGGAATATGACTTCGAGGTTGAATTATGGAATCAGAATACAATTTTCCGTCTTGGAACTGCTTCAGTTGAGGCACTAGAGTCGGCTCTTAAGCAATTTGAGTTTGCATTATTTGTGTTCACTCCCGATGATTTGGTTAAAAAACGTCAGGAAAGCAGTTTTACACCCCGTGACAACGTAATTTTTGAAGCTGGACTGTTTATTGGCAAATTAAGCCGTTTTCGCGCTTTTGTCGTTCATCCCAGAAACGTCGAGATTCAAATTCCTTCGGACTTAAATGGTATTACAATGGCAACCTACGACGGAAATGCTTCAAGTCTTGATGCAGCCTTAGGCCCAGCTTGTAGAAATATCCGTCAAGCCTGCCGAGACCGGCTAGCAAGTGGCTTCTAATCCTATCTTCACTAAATTGCTTACAAGACTAGTATTCTAGAAATTAGGGGCGGTTTACATTTTGTAGGTGACCTATAGGACGTTGATCCGGAGCGACTTGATATTTGTTAAATGATTCTTACTTTTGACGACTTGGACATCAAGTAGGCAACGACTTCTTGGCGACGACAATTTCTTGCTCGATCCAGCGGCGTTTGTCCTTTCTTATCGGTAGCTGTCGCCGAAGCTCCCGCGGCCAAGAGGGCCCTGGCAACCGGTAAGTTTCCAAACCTCGCTGCTTGGTGCAGGGCAGTGGAGCGAGTAACTCCCCCACAGTGATTCACCGATGCCCCGTGGCGCACGAGTTCCTCGACTATCTCAGCACTCGCGGCCCGATAAAGCGGCGTGTTTGCCACTATCCAAGATGTCCGGGTTCACGCCATCCTGGAGTATCTGACGCACTACCGACAAACATGAAGCTTCGGCGGCGAAATGGAGCAAAGTCCGCCCATTGAAGGGCATTGCCCCTAAGTCCCTTTTACGGATAACACTAGACAGGACAAATTCAAGCAACGGCTCTTGTCCAGATTCCAGCATTCTGGCCAAAATCCCAACAAAAACCGAGGTTCGAGACTCAAATTGAACGGCAAGCTCAATCGCCTCTGTGTCCCGTTTCGAAATGATGTGGTCGATTAACTGATCAAGTTTTTTTTGTTGGTTCCATCGAGCTTTCAATTCTTGATGTTCAAGTTCACCTCGTTCGTCACCCAAAATGTAAGCTGAAGCAACGTTGAAGAGCTGCTTCAAGGCTTTTTGCGCCTGAGAATCTTCGATCAATGAATTGATGGTTGCCGTCATCAGCCTGAGCCACACCTCTCGCTGCTGCTCCGAGATCGCAAATCGAGAGTGCGACTCACGAAGGCTCAACCACCACCGGTACTGGGTTTGGTCTTGGTTACCATCCAGAAATTGAATCAGGAATGCCGCAAACTCTTCGGTTGCACACCGAAAACTTTTGCCGGGAAACAACGGTCTCAGCTCAGGGGAAGTAGATACCCGAGTGTAGAATTCTTGAGCAATCCGGCGGCATCCAGCCTCGCCTCCCAAGAGTTCAAGCACTTGTCGGCCTTTGTATTGGGACATATGGTTTGCCTTGCCAGAAATT
>JANPAV010000384.1:0-1733 GCA_031430115.1 Armatimonadota bacterium
CTTTGCCGCCAGATCCATCAGAAGTCTTCCTACCATCTTTGAGCCGGTAAACCCCACTCCCTTGATATGGGGGTCAGAAACGAGAGCCGCGCCGACTTCGTTGGCACCAGAAACGAGCTGAAATACTCCGGCAGGAAGGCCAGATTCTTGGACTGCTTCGGAGACAATTGAGCCCACTAATTCGGACGTACCGGGGTGAGCAGGATGAACTTTTGCGACAACTGGGCAACCGGCAGCTAGCGCGGAGGCTGTGTCTCCGCCAGCAACCGAAAACGCAAGGGGAAAGTTTGATGCACCAAAAACGGCGACTGGTCCGATCGGGATCATTGATCTATTTAGAGCCGGTCGTGGCAGAGGAGCGCGATCGGGCAGAGCTTCTACAAGGCGGCGGTCTACCCATTTGCCTTCTCGAATATCGCTGGCGAACATTCGAAGTTGGCTCGTTGTTCGACCCAACTCACCGGTTATTCTTGCCGTCGGCAAGTGAGATTCCGAGCTTGCCAATGGAACGATGTCTGCCTCTCTAGCCGCTAATTTGGATGCAATGAGATCCAAGAAATCAGCGAGTTTTGCTGGTTCAAGTGCTCGCAAAATAGGGGCGGCTTCGCTTGCTCGTTGGCAAGCCGTCATAACAGATTCGGTATCAGGCATATCGGTTCGGATTGAGTTGGTTGATTGGAAGAGTTGTCTCTTCACCAGCCAAAATCTCAGATACAAGCATACCGGTTATCGGCCCTAAACTTAGCCCCATCATGGAGTGCCCACTCGCCATTACAATCCGGGGATTGTTGCGAATTTTGCCCACATAGGGCAACCCGTCCGGTGAACATGGTCGGAATCCGTACCAAATCTTTTGATCCACAAAATCTTGCTCTTGGAATTTCGGGAAGTAGCTAGGGATAGACTCAACGATGCCTTTGACTTTGTCAAGATTGACTTCATCGTCTGGCTCGCCAAGTTCCATAGTGCCGCCAAACCGAACGCCATTTTGCATCGGAGTAACCGCCAGTCTGGCTTCCATCAGCAAAGAACATACGGTTGGTGTCTCGACCGGATTCTCGAGCGTCATCGAATAGCCTTTGCCAGCCATCATCGGCATTCCAATGCCCAGTTGCTTTGCTATCTCACGAGACCAAACACCAGTGGCGATCACGACAAAATCAGAGTCAAACTTTTCGCCCCTAGCGGTTACGACTTCGACTTTTTCTTGAACCGAATTGAGGTGGGTGACTCCGGCCCGACCAAGGTCAAAATGAACTCCCATCTCATGCAATTTCTTCCGAAGAGCGCTAAGAAAGTCTTGGGGGGTTAAGTGACAGTCATCGTGAAAATGAACTCCACCCATTACATTCATCGTTACGGTTGGATCAATAACTTGAAGCTCTGAGGGGTTATGAACGGTTGCTTTGATTCCAATTTCGTTAGCCCGCTTCGCGAGTTTGGCTTCGGCATCGAGGGTTTGCATGGTTTTGCAAAGCATGAGCAGTCCCTTTTTGACCAGTTGATAGCCAATTCCTAAGTCCTCAGTCATCGCTTCGTAGAGCTTTCGACTCTCAAGGTTCATATCGCGCAGGATCGTTTCGCACTTCTCAACATGTTCGGGGTCGCATTTGCCCATGAACATCCAGGACCACAGGATTTGGTCGAGAGTTGGTGGAATCTTGAATGCAAATGGTGCCTTGGACTTGAACATCATTTTCATGCCCATTTTGACCATCCCTGGTGCAGACAAA
>JANPAV010000385.1:0-4224 GCA_031430115.1 Armatimonadota bacterium
GCTTGGAAGAAGCGTGCTAGTACGGGCATCAGGAATGATGACTTCAGGCGAACCTGTATTAAGCCAGCCAACCAATCCTCCGCCATTTTCAAACGTCATGGATCCGAGGATGTTGAGTTCGCGACCTTCAAGAGCAAGCAGATGGGATTCTTCGTCCTCAATGGCGCATATCGAAAGATGCTCGATCTGCAAAACATCTTGAAAATCTCGGGCAATTCGGGCGGCAATTTCGGTCTTGGTGCATGCGCCTTCGGCATTTGAAACAACCGCGTACAGAACCTCAACTTCGGTGAGTCGACGCTTCATGCTGTCTCGCCTCTGCTCTTCAATCACCATGCTCGCAATCAAAGCCGTACAAGTTTGGATTGACTCTTGGGCTTCGAACAATTGATCACGGTCCTTGGCTGTGATCGTTAGGATGCCAACGACCTTTCCTTCGTGTTGGAGGACAACGTTGGATGTTGGCTTGGTTGGCTCAAGAGTTAACGATAATAGATCGGCTTGGTCGCGAACGTGAGCGATAGTCTGTTTTGCATTGATCGCCAGGGATTCGGTGAGCTGAGATTCATTGAGGTCTCCAGCCGCTCCCTTGATAATGAAGTGGTCGCCTACATTGGCAACCGTATAGAGCAAGACTCCCGCTGCGCCAGTGGCTTCAGCGATCTTATCACAAAGGAAAAAGAATCCAGATTGATTAGCAACGCCGTTAGCTTCGGCAAGAATCGCGGCGACGCGATCCTTCCGGCTCTTGCGATCGAGGTCGCGATAGGCGTCTTTAAGTTGGCGGTAGTTGGTTCGGAGTTCGGCGTTGTGAGACTCAATAGTGTTGATGTGCTCCCAGTCAACAGTTGGTTCAGAAACCACCTCTTCAATTCGTTCAACCTCCATAACTGAAGTTCTATTGTATGGTTTGACAAGGCATCCCACCACTAGGAAGGACAAGGCAAAGCCAAGAACATTTGGGTTAGCGAGGTGCCAACCGTTGTTTGCCATATGGGCAGCAACAAGGCCAGCACTAGCAACTGGTGCCATCAAAAAGGGATTTGCATTGAATCGAGCAGCCGACATGACGATCGGAGCAAGGGCAAGAAAACCGAATGTGGTCAGTGCGGGGCTCTTAGTTGCGGATGCAAGGGCGAATTCGATCATGACTGCATCGGCACAAGCAATGATTGCACTCATTGCGGGAAATCGGAGGTTCTTTCGATCAAGGATAAAGGTAAATACCGCTACTGCACCCTGGAGTAACGATAACTGCGCAATTGGCAAAAATGGCAGGACACCAGTAACTCTGGCGAACAATACCAATAAACCAGCGAGGACAATCCGCACCGAAAGCTCAATCATTACTAAAGGTTTTCGGGCATGTTTGAATATTTTATAGGGCAATTTGACGGCAATTCGTTGAACCTCACCATTTGATTTCGCCGTACAATGGTTGGGGACTCTAACTGTGCGCGAACAAAACGTGATATCCGAGCAGTCAGTGATAAGCGCTGAAGAAACCAAAGAGCTCATCGAACGGCTGAATGATCCATCGTTTCGAGCCAGCCAAAGCCAAACGACAGTCAAGGATCTTGCCGAGACTTTAGACATCGATCCAACCCAAATCGCGGGCTATTTGCAGAACTTGAGGGAAGAGAAATTAGCCAAATCAACGCCTATTCCCGAGGTTCTGTCAAACCAGTCCATTATTTCACCGGGGAACCTGCAATATCGAAAACTCGCTTTTGTGATGATCTTCACCGCGCTTGCCTTTACTGTACTTCTGTTTTTTCTGATGTGGCAATCCTCGGCAGTGATTGCGCCTGAATCTCCAAAACCCGTCGTAGAGGCAGTTCCCAATAGCCAACGAGGACCGACGGCCGACGCACCGGTTGCACGTTGACAAAAAAGTCCCCTGACCAAATGGTCAAGGGACTTTTAAGTGAATGAAGCTTAGTTACCCTTATTCTTCATTTCGGCTGACCGACGAGTGTTGTCGCCCATCAGGAACTCGACGAAGTACTCCATGGACATTTGTTGGAAGTACGGTTGCATCGTTCCGTAGCCATGCGGTTGACCGGGGAATATCATGTAATCAAAGCGCTTATTGGCTTTGATCAGGGCATTCACAAGTCGAACCGTACCGGCAGGGTGAACGTTGTTATCCATATCTCCCGTGGTGAGTAGAAGCTTCCCGACAAGGTTCGGCGCGAGTTCAACCGTAGTTGGGACTTTAATCTCGAACTTAATGTTCTTCTGATCCTCCTCTTTCTTCACTTCGGTCTTCTTTTCGTCAACTTTCTTGTCATCGACCTTCTTATCTTGGTCTTTGACTTGCCCCTGCTCGAAGAGCATTGCGTCCAGTGGATCGGTGGTTACTTCCGTAGCCCAATCTTCGGGAGTCTTTGTAGTCGTCGAACTCGATCCTGTATCAAACAAAGATGTTGTTTGCTTCAAACCATGATGCTGTTCGCTCCAGTTACTGTTATAGATGTTATTGTCGTGGTTACCCGAACTTGAGACGCCAACCTTAAAGAACTCGTTGTACGGAGGCAGCAACAGGGCTGCGGCGGTCATATAACCACCACCAGAGTGACCATAAATGCCCACTCGATCAACGTCTATCCACGAGTACTTGGCACCAAGCTGCTCAACACCTGACTTCTTGTCCGCAAGGCCGTAGTCTCTCAGGTTGTAATAACCGTAACTATGGTAGGCGTTTGACCGTTGAGGGCTACCACCGCGGTTCCCGATTTGGATAACGATGAATCCAAGCTGCGCCAACGATTGGTTCGAAGTAATTGGATTAAATGTATACGTAACCGACTCGGTCTGCGGTCCTGGATAGATGTTGAGAATAATTGGGTATTTCTTCTTTGGGTCGAAATCGAATGGCTTCCACATGTTGCCATAGATATCGACGACACCATCGTCAGACTTAACTTTGAACGTTTCCGGCATCTTCCAGCCCATTGCTTCTAGACGGCTCAGATCTTGTTTTTCAAGATCAAGAACCCGGTTTCCACTTTCGTCAAACACCGAGTTTGAGGAAGCTAAGTCCACTCTTGAATAGGTATCAACGGCAAACTTCTTCGTAAAACTCAATGTCGCCGCATGATCTGCAACGCCGGGGTTAATCATTCGGAAGTCGCTTCCGTCAAGTTTGACGCGATACATGTGCGTAAAGTAAGGATTTTCGCCTTTCTCTCGTCCAACACCATTGATCCATGCGAATCCCTTGTCGCCATCGACATCAACGACGCTTTCAGCTCGCCATGGTCCTGAGGTCAACGTATTCTTGAGTTTCCCTTCGTTTGAATAAAGGTAGTAGTGTCCCCAGCCCGTTCTCTCCGAGAACCAAACGAAGTCACCACCCGGTTTGACGTACTTAATCGGCTGGATTTCGAGAAAGGCATTCTCCACATTTTCTGTGAAGAGAACCTTAGTCTGATCTGTTTTGAGATCGTATTCGCAAAGTTCTAGATTGCGCTGGAGTCGGTCTCTTCGCACAAATCTAATATGATCGGAGTTCCCGGGAAAATGGATGTTCATCAAAAGTTGGTCTTTAAACTTACTGACGTTGAGCTTTTTGAACTGATGAGTCGAACGATTGAATATCCAAAGCTCTTGTTGTGGCACTCGTTCTTCACCTGGCATCGCGTATCGATAGCGCATGAGGCTTGGCCGAGGATCAGTCAGGTTATTGACCAGGAACAATTCTTTGACCAGTCGGGAATCAAACCGAGTTATGAAGAATCGCCTTGAGTCTTCGGACCACGTAGCATTTGGTCTGACTTTGTTTGGCGCTGTGTTGAGGGTGCCTTCAACGTTGAAGTCCGTTGCAAAAAATCCACCGCCACCGAAACTAAAGTCTTTCTCTCCATCAAAGGAAATTTGAAATGCCTTGTCGTCGCTTTCACCTTCGGAGACATAAAGGTTATGGTCGAGGGCGTAGGTATAGATCTTCTTGTCTGCCGCTGTATTTTTGTAATTGCCCGCGCCGGCCTGGGCTTGACCTTGTCCGCCGCCACCGCCGCCTCTCCCACCTTGTCCAGGAGTTCTAGCGGGTTCCGCTGCCGGAGTTGGCGGTCCTTTTTCAGACTTTTCGAGCAACTCCTTTGACCGATCATAGGTGTACCATTTCGATTCAACTGAGATAAAGAATTTGCCCGCTTCAGTCATCGTCACCGTTTCAAATGGAACATTCGCCGCTTCATAGGGCTTGCGATGAAGCTCAGA
>JANPAV010000386.1:0-19707 GCA_031430115.1 Armatimonadota bacterium
ACTGTTGATAAGGTAAAGTTGTAGTTCGCGCCCCATTGCGCCTTATCCGAGAGATTTATGACCATTGACGAGACCCAGGCACCTAAGAGCGATATCGACGCTCTACAGCCGGAAGAAATGCCAGCTGCAGTGTCCGACGCCCAGCCCCCAGAGCAAGCTCCTTCTGAGCAAATTGCTTCCGAGACACCACAACCGACGATTGATGCTGAACCAGTATCAGAAGCCGCCCAACCCACCGAAGCTCCTGTAGTTGAAGAAACTCCTGTTGCACCCGTCGTTGAAGAAACGCCAGTTGCCCCAGTTGTCGCCGAAGCACCCGCAGCAGTTACCCCGGTAGTCGAACCAGTTGCGGTAGTTGACGGCGTGTCAACCGCCGACGATGGCGACCTTTTTGAGCAATACATGAATGCTCTTGAAGGCGGCGAGGCTGTTGCGAATTCCGATTCAACTTACAAGCGACTCAATAAGGGTGACAGAATTGAAGCAACCGTTATTCAGGTCGAGCACGATCGTGTTTTTGTTGACCTAGGAACCAAAGCTGAAGGCGTTATTCCACTAAGCGAGCTTAGCGACAAGAACCCAACAACCGCAATTGGCTTTGTCCAACCAGGTGACAAGCTCCAAGTTGTTGTCTTGAATCCAACCGGATCCGAAGGGAACCCAACGGTTTCGAGAAAGCGAGCAGAGTTTGAAGAGCAATGGGATCGAATCATCAAAGCATTCGAGGACGGAAGTCCAATCAATGCCATGGTGGTTGACCGAGTCAAGGGTGGTCTAGTTGTCGACGTAGGAGTTCGAGGATTCGTTCCTGCAACTCACGTCGGAAACGGAAAGCTCCGCAACATTGACAAGTTTGTTGGCCAAACGCTAACTCTTAAAGTTATCGAGCTTGAGCGAGAAAGAAAGAAAGTTGTTCTTTCTAATCGACAAGCTGAAGAAGAAACGAGAGGCGCAGCTAAGGATGAAATCTTTAAGAACATTAAAGTTGGCGATACGCTAACTGGAACCGTTCGACGATTAACCGACTACGGCGCATTTATTGACCTAGGCGGCGTTGATGGCTTGCTCCACATCTCAGAAATGAGCTGGGCAAGAATCAGCCATCCAAAGGAAATTTTCAAGGAAGGCCAAGAGATTCCAGTCATGGTTCTTCGTCTCGACCAAAACGTTGGCAAGATATCATTGGGTCACCGACAAGTTCTGCCTGATCCATGGAATTTGATCAAATCAAATTATAAGATCGGTCAGAAGATGATGGTCAAGATTGGTCGCCTGGTTCCTGCCGGAGCGTTTGTTAAGCTCGAAGAGGGTGCAGAAGCATTCCTTCCGCTGAGCGAAATTAGCTACCGAAGAATCAAGAAGCCTGAAGAAGTAATTGCTGAAGGTCAAGAAGTCGAAATTCAAATTATTGATCTTCGAACCGACGAGCGCAGAATGGTGCTTTCGATGCGTGCCCTTAATCCTGGAGAAGGCGGTCCTCGCCCTGCAGGTGGATACGGCATGGAAGAAGAGTACAGGAAGCCTAGAACCGGTCCTGGCGGCAACAAGAGCGGCAGACGACGACCAAACGATGATTCTGATGACTCAAGACGGGGAACCGCGACGGGTGGTGCCACAATCGGCGAAAGATTGGGCATGTTGAAGGGTCTTTTGAAGAATTCTGACAGCGAATAGAACAATTTCCCGAAGGTTCTTGCCATTCTATAGGCAAGATGAGAATTGCCGTTACTGGCGGAATCGCTTCGGGAAAATCTACGATCATTAAAATGCTCCGGGAACGGGGCATTTTTACATTAAGCGCCGACGCAATTGCCGGCGATATTCTTTGGGAAAAGGACGTCCAAGCTCAGCTCATGAGCCATTTTTCTACCCGCGATCCGGTCTCCCCAGTCGTCCTAAAAGGACTTATCACGCAAGGTGATGAGAATCGCCGAGCCATAAACCGGATCATGCATCCCGCCGTCGCGGAGCAAATCAACCAATCAAGTGCCGTCGCTATAGAAGTTCCTCTCCTTTTTGAGACATGTTTACAAGTTTCTTTTCAATCAATTTGGGTGGCAACTTGCACCAGGGAAACTCAAATGGCTCGCCTTCGCGATCGATACGGGGAAGGCGCGAATTTTAATCCAATTTCTTGGCAATTAGATTCAAAAGTGGCACTCTCATTCGCCGATTCCGTCATCGAAACGGACTATGGCATTGACGAAACTCTAGCAACTTTGTTGCAAGAAGCGAAAAGATGGAGCGTTTCTCTTGCAGTTTCTTGAGACTTTTCATGATATAATCCAGCGACCTGTCATCAAGGGAAGGTTTTTGCCTGTAAAGGTGTCAGGAATTCAAAATGAGGGAAATGGGTAACTCTAGGTGGGAAGAAATTGTGCGGAATATCAAAAATTCGGCATATAATGGATTTCTATCTGCCAAGGTAAGTGCCCGCAGATTCGAGTCAGCTATGGAGGAGACGTCAAAGTGAGACGGTTCATCGCAACTTTGCCAGGCAAAGTAATCAGCAACGTGTTAGTGTTAGCTCTTGTACTTCCGTACATGTTGCTAGGGCTTTCTACAAGGGCTAACGCCCAGTTGAGAAGCTTGCCAGGTTGGGCGGTCGTCGATTTCGTCAACAGAAAAGCCAAAGGAACAACTTATGGGGCAACAGCCGCACGAGCAATTTCCGGAAGTCTTTCGCGATCAGGTAAATACGATGTTCAGCCACCGGAAACGGTTGCTAGAGTTGTAGAAGGATTAGGGTTAACCCAACCACTACCGGACATTTCAAACGTTTTGCGAGTAGCAAGCGAAATGAAAGTTCAAACCGTGGTTTCGGGAGAAGTTGCCGATTATCGGATTGATAAATCCGCTGCCGGCAAGCAGGCCCGAGTTTCAATAAGAGCTATTTGCTACGACGTAGCATCTGGTTTGCCAGTTAATGGTGCCGCAGTTTCAGCTTCTTCGATCGTTCGATCGGCAGATGTTGCAGACGATGTGCTCATTAATGATGCATTGGGTCAAGCTGCTTCTTTGGCTGTTAGCCAAATAAGCTCGCAGACATTGCCAACCGGCACAGTGCTTAACACAGGTACGAAAACCGCACTCATTAATAGTGGTTCAAGAAATGGTTTTGCTGCAGGAATGCGAGTGATCATCACCCGCGGTCGACAGCAAGTTGCCAGCGGTGAACTAACTGAGATCGGTCCAGATAGGTCAACGATTAGAGTAGTCCGTGCAGAACTTGGTATTCAGCCAGGTGATAAAGTTAGAGCCATCTTTGATGTGCCGATGCTTGCCCCTGGATTTGATCCGAACGGAAATTCCGTGGTTCTCAAGCCAAAGTCAAAAGCAAGTCCAAGCGGATTTGTAACGACGCTCTTAATTGTTGGTTTAGCTGCCTTACTTGTTGGTGGAAAGAGTGGTCCAGATGTGATCGCAACGCCAATATCAGAAGCTTACAATGATCCTACGAATGGTCCATCAGTTAAAATTAGCTGGAAACCAAACGGCTTCGCTAAAGGAAACGCTGTTCGACAATCGTGGCAAATCTTCCGAAATGATCTGCTAGATACTGCAGTAGTTTCGGTTGGTGGGCAAAACACCACCGCGCTTGATAACGGAATAGCGAGACCTGTGACTTGGACAGTGCTTCAGGTTACTGGAGATCTATCTGTATGTAGCGGAAACTCTACAACTTCTAATCCAGCTGTAGCTGGAGTTGTTCCAGGTCGACCATACCAATATCAAGTTCAACTTGTGTTCGCATTGAACCAATCTGACTTGGGAACTGGTGGTGGCGGCGGCGGAACAGGTACGACTGCCACAACAGGAACAACTGCCACAACAGGTGGTGGTACTACTGCCACAACAGGTACGACTGCCACAACAGGTACAACTGCCACAACAGGTACAACTGCTTCATCGCTTTGCTTCTTTGTAAGCGATCGAAACAACACCCTGGGCTTTGCGACTCCGATCGTCGTGCCTGGGCTCGTTGCACCGTCAACTAACTCAACGATGTCTTCACCACAAGTGTTTACATTCAATTCAGTAACCAATCCTCTGTTCGACCAGACTTTCGAGTACACCTTGCAAGTCTCAAGTACGCTCAACTTTACAGCGTCGACAACCTTCAAGAAGGTTCTCTTCCAAAGACGAGATGCAGGAACTTTGGCTTCTGATCCAGTTGATCTGAATGATCCAGCATTGCCATCAGGAATTCGAAGTGCCAACAAACTCTATTGGAGAATCGGCGCTCGAAACGTCCTAGACAATCCTGGTCCAGTTCCAGATGTATTTACCAAAGATCGATATATCTTTAGTAGTGCGAACCAACTGAACCGACCTGGTGGGCCACCGCCACCACCGTCCCTCTAAAAAAAACTACCCCGCAGAGGGAACCTTCTGCGGGGAATGACCTTCTATTCGAACTAAGCCTTTATTATGAGCAAGTTTCGTTTTAATCAAAATCTTTTAACAGTTGCAATATGCTCTGCCTTCGCCGCAGGGGCCAAAGCTGACTTTACCGACATTTGTGCCGGTCCAGCTCCTCGTGTCTCCGCCGACTATTTGGCTGAATATATTGAAACTCCACTTTTTGCCGCCTATATGGGCGTTAGCGGAACGTTCCAATACAACAGCAACACGGAAATGCCTCCGGGATGCCTTGGTGCTCACTTGACCGGTAATTCTCGCGGACGAATTGGCTTCGGCGCAGGAACTGAAGGATCCATCCACACTGATATTGACGACAATATGAGTTTCACGTGGGGATTCGGTCTCGGTGTAGTTGGTACATCAGCCTACGCCATAGTTCGAGAAGACAACACCACTTCTTTGTTCGGTGCCAACGGTTTCCAATTAGCCTTTACGGGAGAATCAGACACATACTTCTTTGGTCGAACAACCAACGGTGATACGAGAATTGATATTCGAATTGACCTAGTTGCCGATTCTGCACGATGTGGATGGACCCTGACCAACGTAGGCACTGTTGCCCACCAAATTGGTCTCGGCTTTGGTTCTACCGTTTCATTGCTTAGCGATTCTCAGTTTGAAATCCATGGTTCTGGGCCACTAGCGAGTGCCGGAACCTATGTAACTGTGCCGGGATTCAAGCCTCTGCGTACCGAACGACGATTTACCCGAGCTTTGGATCCTTCCGCTTACCCCGGATCTGTCATGTTTAACTGGAGCCAAGCATTTGGCTACGGACTTCAAGTTCAAAATTCACAGGACGCAGCGACGACCGATCTTAACGATCCTTCGCAAAGCCAAACCCCAACCGATGGATTTGTTGTAGGTAACTCAAACTTCCTACTTGGATGGTTGAGTGGCGGAGATGTTAGCGCATTTCCTAACTTTATTTTTGGAGAACCAATTTCAGACGTAGGGTTTGAAGGTAGAGATTCATATATCCAAACTTGGAATCCTCAATTGGTCGGTGTCGGTGGTAAGCGGTCAATCAACGCTTTTTACCGATCAACATGGGGAGACTCGCTATATAGCAAGCCTTACTCCGTTGTATCCGATACTCCTAAAGTTATTAACTTGGATGCAAATGACGCAAATCAGTTTGCTCAAAATCCTTTCCCAGTCCGGGTTTGGGTTGACAATAACCGAGGTTTTGCCACGATTGATCAAGAACTCCCATTGCAAGATGTAAGAGTCGAACTGCTTCTACCTGATGGCTTGAGTGCTGTCGGTGGATCAGTCAAGACAATCGCCAATATTTCTCCGCACCGACAAGGTTTCGTTGACTTCTTGGTCCAAGCCGACTCATTCGCGTCTGGAGACCTAACCTACCAAGTAAGAATTACCCCAACTCCTGGTCCACAAAAGACCTTGACTGGCGTTATTCAAGTTGTTTCTCAGCCGAAGTTGATTCTTCGAAACGATGCAAACCTGATTACATCACCGTGGACATTCACTGATCCAACGTGGGAAGTTATCTTGGGGCTTGTTCCAGATGCTGACTATCAAGCTTTTGCTTGGGATCCAGTCCAGAAGGGATACATCATCTCAACTGGTCCAGACCGTGGCAAGAGCCAATGGATTGTTTCCAAAGTTGGAACTCAAAACTTGACCCTTGGTGGAAACCCAACAGCACCAACTGACTTCGGAGTCAACGATCCAGGTGGAGGACCAGCTCTCGTTAGCCTTAAGCCAGGCTGGAACTTGATCGGTAACCCATACAATATTGCCTTCCAACTCGGTGAGATTGTTGGTGCAAGCAACACGAACCCGAGTTCGTCCTATACCTTCGTTCAGTTGGTACAGCAAGGACTCATCAGTGGATCGCTCGCTTACTGGGATACCGGAACGCAGAACTATGGTTTCATTCAAAACACCACGAGTAAGGTGGAGCCACAAAGAGGCTATTGGATCTTCGTCTTCGCATCTCAAGACGTAGTTATCCGATACCCTGCAGTGTTCCAAACCAACTTCCGAAGTCAAAATGAGACAGTAGTGCCTTGGCAACAGTCCGAGAAACAATGGAGACTGCAACTGGCTGCTCGAAATGCTGGATCTGCAGACGCTCAAAACTATCTCGGAAAAGCATCAAGCGCAGTCAATGCGAAATCGCTCAGAGTATACGAACCACCTATGGCTCCTGTCTCCGATGCGCTTAGCCTCTCAATTGATAAGACTATCGATGGAGTTAACTCAAGACTTGCTCAGTCCCTTACGGAACAGACTGGTCGACAAGAGTTCCTTGTCAAAGTTGACTCAAGAGTTGCTGGTCCTGTAACGGTTACATGGCCAAACCTCTCAACCATTCCTAAGAATGTAAGAGCCAAGCTGGTAGACGTTTCAACTGGCGAAACCCGAGACCTCAGAAAGGTTTCTGGCTACACCTTCGAAGCTGAAGCTAACTTGACCCGAGAATTCAAGATTCAAATAGAACCAGGAACAGTTGCAAAGGCTATCATTGGTGCCGTGAATGTTGTTCCAAACGGTAGAGGAACAGGAATGACCTCAGTCAGATTGAACTACACCTTAGGATCAGACGCCACGACAACAGTTCGAATTCTAAGCTCGAACGGTCGAGAAGTCATGATCATCGGATCTGGAAGAGCTGACAAGGCTGGACAGAACGAGGTGGTATGGAATCTCAGAGATCAGGCGAACCGATCAGTTGCTCCAGGTACCTACCGAGCAGAGATCGTTGCTGAAGGCCAAGACGGCGAAAGAGTAAGAAAGATCACGCCGATCATCGTCACTCGATAAGCCAAACTAAGTGCAAAAAAAGCCTGCGAATTTCGCAGGCTTTTTTGCTTTTGGTTATACAATAATGCTTAATGTCCAAGCAAATTTCGCGGGGAGCGATCCTTGCCCTCGCTATTGCCGCAACTAGTGTTTGCTACTCGGCAACAATCACCATTCAGCTACAGGCATATCCAAACGAAGCCGTCGCCGATGGCCGAAGCTCCATTGCAATAACCCTTTTCGTTCGCAACTCAGACGGCTCAAATGTTCCAGACGGAACCCAAATCGTTCTCAACTCCACCTTAGGCAATTTCCGAGAAACCATTGTAAGGACCACGAGCGGCGTTGCCCGTTCAATCCTCGTCTCGGGAAACATTTCTGGCACCGCCAGAGTTACGGCAGCAACATTACAAAACCAATCAAATCCTTCGATCTTAGAAGTTGAATTTGTATCGGACCGATCCAAACTCTCATCTTCAAATGACTTTCTCGAACTGTCCACGGCTGGCTCGCTGGAATATACATTTGCTAAAAAGATAGCTACGGCTTCTGCACCCGACAGAGGAGTGAAATTCCAGATTAGGGATCGACTCCTTCTGGCCGACGATCTACAGTATCTTTACGACGCTCAAGTGGTTCGCGCCCGACAGGCAACATTCAAAATCGGAACTAAGGATGTCCGATTTTCAGATATCTACCTTGACCTTCGAACACTCAAGGGATATGGTGTAACCGAAATTGATAACGTCGCAATTGACCGAGTTAGGTATTCAAGCGGACTGTTCATTTTTGAGCACATGAACCCCTTGACCGACCAATACGAACTTGCAAAAAGTACTAAACGCACAGCAGTGGTCGCGATTTCTAAATCCGGAATATCCATTCCCACCGAACCAGTGCGATCAGACATATTTGATTTCGTTCCCATCCGAAAAGGAATCGTTCCAACCACCGAAGCCGAAGTTAAGTCCGAAAAGGTCGATGACTTTGAGACAATCCGAATCACTGCCAAACGAATGACGGTTGTTAGCCGAAAAGAAATTCAATTTCAACGAGCAACATTCTACATTGGAGAATCAAAGATCTTCTCTCAACAGCTCTTCCGGCTCGATGCACAGGGAATGCAAGGGAAATTTCCGACTGAGCAGTATTTATCCTTTAATAATGGTCAGTTTGGGATGAATATCCCCTACTACTTGTCCCTTGAGCGCAACCAAGCTCAGAATCTTAGGTTCAGTACTGGCCAAACATTTGGACGAGGTTACGGCGCTAACCGTGGGGTGTTCTTCGATTACGAACAGTCCTGGAATCGTTCCAACGGAGACGGTAGGTTTACCTACTCCGGAATCGGGCGAGACGACTTTAACCTTGGTCTGCGACAGTTTACAAAACTTGACGACAACACAACCGCATCATTTGCCATTGATTCTCCCCAAGCAAAGAGCCTAATCAGCTCCGCTGCAATAAGCCGATACCAACCAGGGCTACAGACTTCCCTGTCAGGATCAATCCTGAGGTCACTCAATGGAACCACCGCAATAAATCGTCAAGACTATTTTTTGGTCATGGAAAAGGATCCAATCAAAATGGGCAAACTGCCTTGGAATATGTACTACGGTCTCAATGCAACCTACTCCAAGTCGGCAACCACCACCGGGAGCGGATTCGGAGCTCGCCTTCGGTTCATTTCAAAGCCATTCATCACCGACCAATCTGGGGGCACCCTCAATGCAGGATTGACGTTTGCTCAATTCGCCGGAAGTAATGTTGCCACACCATTTGCTTCAACTGCAACTTTGAATTACTCAAAACCGTTTGGTCAAAAATTCAACATGATGCTAACGTATGACTACGCAAGGGATGGAATTACCGAGCAAGCCTTCGGACTCCATAGGGTAAGTGGGCAATTCTTCTTCGATGACCAGAAGTTTTCTGGCAGCATGTTCGCTTCTCAAAGCCTCGGGCAAGACAGATTGAGTCTTTTTGCTGATTCTTCCTATCGTATTGCCAACCTTTGGCGGGTAGGGTATCAATACACATTAAATAGATACAGTGGCAGTAATTTTGTTGATTATAACGTTGTGCTTGGTTACCGCATCGGCACGGATCGACCGGAGTTTGGTTTGCTCTATTCGCAGCAAACAAAACGGGTTGGCCTTGTGCTGCTTGGCATTTCTCGTTAGCTCGGCAATTTCTGTTGGGCAAGAAGGGTTCGGAAGGTTTGGATACACAAAGGCTCCAGAGTTTCCTGGTTTTGACGTCAACCAATCGGGCTTCAAAACCCATTATTCAGGTAGCGATCGATTTACCTTTGCCACGCCTCTCAAAATCTGGAATCCGATAGCTACAAGTCCCTGGAGACAGGTTGTCCTCACTGACGGTGGTGTTGGTAAGCCATCAAAAATTCGCTTTGATCTTTGGGATTGTGGCGTTTCCATGTACTTCCCGGCTGGAATCGACTTACGGGCTCACTCGACGGGTAGCCCCTTTCTGTCGTGGAAAGATGGGAGCGTTCGAGACGGAATTCCAACCCCTAAGACCAAATGGATTTGTCTTTCATTTTCGGACCAACAGCCGCCCATCGTTTTCGGATTTCCAGGAGAGCCAACTGCCCTAGAAATTTCCGGTGAACTGGGGAACTGGAGTATTAAGTCCCCAAAGAATTTTAAGGGATGGGTTAGGATTGCTCTACCTTTTGGGTTAGAACCGTTTCGATCGACAACGGTTCAAGGGCTTGGCAAGGTATCGACAAGATGTACGAAAGAACAAGAACTTTGGTCTGCCGCAATTGAAGATGTTGGTGACCCGATTCTCGAAGATGATTCAGATGGAATCACCGCAACCTGGAATCTCCCACGAAAAAGAACTGTCATTCCAAACATCTTCTACTTATCGGCGCTTGGTGGATATCCATGTCGCATTTTGTCAGATTCATCTTCTTATCCTTCCAGCACCAATGAAGGACCGATCGCTTTAACAAAAACCGCATCCTTGGTTGTACGATTCCCAATAAAGCGAATTCCGTCCGGCCGTGGTCTTAGCATCGGCGAGCCAATCTCACAATCATTCAGCCAAACATCTTGGAGCGATCCGTTGAGCATCGTCGATTTGGCATTGGCAAATACCTTGTCTGGAAGAAGTCAACAAACGAGTCAAAAAGCAAAGGACTTACTTTCTCAATATTTCGACTTCTCAATTCCAGAAGCAGAACCAAACACGAAGCAAACCGTTTTTTACAAAGCAAATGGGTCTGGAATGCTCTCTGTCGCAGTTCATAGCCTTCTGGGGCAATCAGTGCGGACAGGTGAAGTCAACGCGACTGCCGAAGACCCACAACTGATCAGCATTTTTTGGCGCCTTGATCCTTATACTGGCTCATTAAGAGTTGCAGGAGATGATGCAACGAGAATAGCTGCCATTTCTGCGATAGCCGGCAGTTTTAGTCCTCTTCCCTCAATGCGCCTAAAGGCCGCAATGTTTCAGGCAAGCTTAAGTGGTATTCGAGGCATTAACATGTGGAAGCGCCGAGCAGGTTTGATCGCGATCGAACCTAAACTTCGGGAACCGCTTCTTGGCATGAGAAAAGGGCTATTCTCCTTAAACTTTCAGAGTCCTCAGTCGCCGGTTATCTCAAATTGGATGTCTGAACTTCGTTGCTATGGTGAGGCCCCAATGTGGCTACAAAAACAAGCCGAAGGCTATGAATTGTGCTGGATGGCACCAGAAAAAGAAGCCGGATCATTTTCATTGGAAAGCGCTTACCCTATTCATGTTTCAAGTCGGCGTAATCTACAAAGTCTGTACTTGTCCCAGAAATTTGGTAGCAGTGAACTGCGATTCGAACCAGAAAAAGGCGGTCAGAGCTCGGCAAATCTTCTCACCCCAATATGGGCCGATCCTTTTCCGCTTACTGTGTTGCCACCGGAATATTCCGAACCAATTATGTAGGCAGGTCCTCGTTATAGTGAAGTCCAATATTAATTGTTCGAGCCAAAGCTTGGTCCGCGACATATTTCGCCGAGAGCAGCAAGTTCTTGGTTTCAATCGGATGACTCGAAAAAGGTGCGTCGGCCAACGAGTCATATTCAGCTATTAGGCCATCGACAACCGAAGCAGTCTCTTTGAGCCCATTGGTCGTTCTTACAATCCCTGCTCCCTTGGTCATCTGGTGCTGAAGCAGAGTCCTTATTCGGATCGAATTTGCTTCTGAAACGCACTTAACCGGTTGTGAATCGAGGCGACTAAACACTTCAACTTCGATATTGGCAACCGACTCCGAAGCAGACTTCGCAAAAACCATCGCCTCTAACAAAGAATTGCTGGCTAAGCGATTGGCACCATGAACCCCTGTTCTCGATACTTCTCCTGCAGCGTAAAGGCCAGGAATGGTTGTTTGACCGTGTATGTCAGTCTTAACTCCTCCACAGGAATAGTGTTGAGCGGGAACAACCGGAATCCAGTCTCGATCCATTTCAATTCCAATAGTCGAAAGCTTTTCAAATATCGTCGGAAATTCGTGAATTACTTCCGCTGAAGCCAAATGAGTCGTATCCAAATAGACGCACCAAGTCTGTCTCTTCTTCATTTCCGCATCGATTGCTCGGGCAACAACATCTCTCGGAGCTAATTCCAAACGAGGATCATAGTCGTACATAAATCTCCGACCATGGTGATTACGGAGGGTTCCGCCGTGGCCCCTAACCGCCTCAGTAATCAAAAAACTACGCATTTGCGGATGAAACAATGTGGTCGGATGAAATTGCATAAATTCCATATCCAAAATCTGCGCTCCAATCGCGTGAGCTAAACCGATTCCGTCACCGGTTGCAACTCTGGGATTAGTCGTATGCTGATACATTCGCCCACAACCACCGGTGGCAAGCATGATTGCTTTCGCGGAAAATACCTTTTCCCCCAGCCCTCCAATGTTTGCCTGACAACCGCGACAAACGCCTCCAACCGTTAGAAGCGAGGTTACAAACGCATTTTCGTAAATGGTGATATTCTTCGAGGCACGAACCGCCGCAACCATCGTGCGTTCCACTTCCCACCCCGTCTTATCCGCATGTTTGACAATTCGGTGGGTGCTATGTCCTCCTTCTTTTCCAAGAGTAAGTTCTCCGGCCTCCTTATCGAATCTGGCTCCAAGATTTTCGAGCCATTCAATGGCTGACGGGGCATTTTGGACAAGGTAACGAACCGCTTCGGGGTCATTGATACTGCCTCCAGCAATGAGGGTGTCCTGTTCATGTAACAGCCAATTGTCGGATTCTCCAACGGCCGCTGCAATCCCACCTTGTGCCCACTGCGTATTTGAATCACTGATCTCCGCTTTTGTCAGGACACAGACCTTTCCAAATTCTGCCACTGATAATGCAAAGCTGAGACCTGCCAGCCCGCTTCCGATGACCAAGAAATCGTATTGTTCGGTGATTGCCACTATTTAATCCTACGAAGACACTTTGACAGCTTTGACCGCAATATCTGTTTCAATGATCGGAAGTTCAAATTTTAGCTTGCCATCCAGGCCAACTTTAACCGGAATACTCCGAATTTCCTCACCTTTCCAAGTGTCCCAAAGAATGACATTCCATTTTCCACTAGATAGGCCGCTAAGACTAAAGAGTGAAGCCGGCGAAGGCGCAACGGTTTCCTTTTGTACACATAGCTTTGTCCAAGTGCGATCCTCGACCCTCAACCATGCGATCGCAACCGTGTCTCCAACCGTCGCCCAACTAATCAATGGCGGAGTCGGGCGTGGGTTGAGGTCTCGGAATCGGTAGCTCGCCGTGAGCCAGTCTTTTCCGGTGTTTGAAACAACCACGGTGTGTTTGCCGGCCGGAATTTTGACTGTATAGGTCCCGTCGTATTGATGTAAAGTGTCGCCTTTGGTTGAACCATCAGGGTCCGCGAAGTCCCTGGATAAGTAATTGGAACCGTCAAGTTCAATTTTGAGCTTCGCTCCACCATATCCGGATACGCTGCTGACAAGTACATCAAAAGTGGTCGCCCGATCCAAATCACACGCGAAAGTAATCGGATTATGACAATCTCGATGATTTTCGATTCCATGAAGCACCCCAGAAACTGGAAGTTGACCAGAAACCGTTTCTGGCGTAACTCGAACCGTACGCGGCAGGTTATAAGGACCCGCTTCCCAATTCATTGGACCTCCTTGGATCGTGACGTCTTTCCTAGGGAGCGGATTTGGCTTGGTTTTCCAGTCGATGGTTGGCTGAGTCTGGCGAAATGCCTCGTTCTGCCAATCAATTCCTTTGATGAACTTAGCAACCGATCCAAAAAGAGGATACAAGCTCTTCGGCTCAATAAGGTTGTCCCACCACCAAGGTTGTGCTGCGCCACTCGATCCCATGCAGACCGAAATCCAAAGTGGATCATGAATCTGAATCCCCGTCGGATCATCCTCAATTCGTGGACCACTCGAATCTGCCCCGATTTCGGCTACGTAGTGGGGTTTGCCCCAATTGCCTTTGCGAGACTGCTGGATAGCAATTTGACTAATCACGTCCGGTGACCCGTAATTATGGGTCTGAATATAATCAAGCTCAGGGAGCATGTCAATTTCCTTGACGCCCATCGAGTTCGCAAAACTCGACGTAATCAAGTGGCGATAGGGATCAGTTTTCTGAAGATGCTTGGCCATTCGCTGATGCCACTCTTTCGCGAGGTCTATTGGCATGCCTCGGCTGATATCAATTTCGTTCCAAAATTCCCAGGCAAATACGGTGGGATCACTCGAGTAGCGAGCCACAAGGTAACGGAGCTTTTCGACATAAAATCGATCCATTTCTGGACTCTGCCAAAACTCAGTCGGAGAGTGGAGGATTCCGCCGTTCGCAATATTGAACACTCCGTCTTCCCAACTTGGAAATCCATCTTTGTCTCTCAACATGTTGTATGAGTCAATGCATAATTTGACCTTCATGTCATACTTTCGTGCCAGCTTCAGCACGTAGTCGAGGCGCCATAAATTCTCGATTGAGAATTGCCCCAGCCCTTTTCCATCCTTAGACAAACCTGGCTGTTCAATTCCAAAAGTGGTCCAATGTGGGCTTAACCAAATTCGGAAGTAGTTGCAACCTTGCGCTGCATATTGGGGGATCCACTTATCAAAATTAAAAGTTCCAGCGTCTCCACCCCAGCAGACATTCGCTCCTAGAGGATAGAAACTTTTGCCTTCAGATGTCTTAAAAAATCGGTGATCCATTTCCGAAATTCCCGCGAATCCAGATCGAATAGCGGGTTTTGCATCGACCACATAATAATCGCTGATTGAACTTCCGGTTCGGTCCTTGACCACGGCTCCAATCTTATTTGCCCCTTCTTTACGAAAAGAAATTTTTGCCTTCCACTTACCCTTGCCTTTCTTCGTTATTAACTCCTTTCCGCCGGACTGGGTTCGGTCGCAATCCATATCAAAGTATCCAGGCACCCTAAAAACCTTTCCATCAGGCTCTTGTACTTCGACTAGCACCGAGATGTCTGCAGAATCAAATGGATTGTCATAGGTCGCCTTCAAATCGATTTCAAATTCAGTGGGCTCATAGACATTCGTGGTAATAGTCGAAGCCTTGATAGACTTCAAAAGGAGAGGCTCCTTACTTTGGTACGGGGTAACAATCGGCGATCGAACGATCGACAAGTAGCCAAACAATCCAAGAAAAACCATTGATACCCTCACTATATAAATGTTTGACAGGCTGGTGCAAGGTTTATGAACGTAATTCAAAATTCTAGGGTAAACCAGAGCTGTGTTAGCGGCCTCCATTTTCTTCATTGCGAGCGTTTCAAATTTCCAGAAACCCGTTGCAAAAATCGAACCAGTTTCATGGATGAACGTGCGCATTCAGGATGAATTCTGGACCCCGCGTCAAAAGTCCTTGCTCAACCGCACCATGAAAGAACAATTCGATCAGCTGGTAGCTAAGAAATACAAACAAAATTTCGAAAGGGCAGCAAATCGAGAAAAGGGTGGCTACGTTGGTTACGTGTTTAACGACTCAGATGCCTACAAGGTCTTGGAAGCGGCCAGCTACGCCTTGGGAATTGAGCGATCTCCGTGGTTAGAGAAAGAAGTAGACCAGTGGATTGATCTCATTAGCCGAGCTCAAGAGTCAGACGGATATCTTGACTGTCACTTCCAACTAAACGAACCGCAAAACAAGTGGAGGAATCTGAGGGATCAACATGAATTGTATTGCGCCGGACACCTCTTTGAAGCCGCTGCCGCACACTTCCAAGCAACCGGAAAAACTTCGTTCATAAAGGTCGCTCGAAAACTCGCCGATCACATCGATGCTCGGTTTGGTCCTGGAAAGAAAATGGGATACCCAGGTCACCCAGAAACCGAGTTGGCTCTCTTCAAACTAGCCAAAGCAACTGGTGAACAGCGATACTTTAATCTCGCAGAATTCTTCCTTAATAGCCGAGGGACGAAGTGGTTTGCTACCGAGCACAACACTCCTCTCAGTGAGTACAACGGCGAATACTGGAGCGACAACGTACTCATCCGAGACCACGAAACCATCATTGGCCATGCCGTTCGTGCCGCCTATTTGTTCAGCGGAGCGACCGATCTCGCTCGAGCAAAAGATGATCCAAAGCTCGTAGCAATGCTTGATCGAATATGGCGATCAACCACCGAGAAAAGGATGTTCGTTACTGGCGGTATCGGTCCAAGCGGAAGCAATGAAGGATTCACCGTGGACTACGACCTCCCAACCTTTAGTGCTTACCAAGAGTCATGCGCGAGCATCGCGAACGCCCTGTGGAACTACCGAATGACACTGCTTCACGGAGACGGGAAGTACGCCGATGTAATGGAAACTGCTATTTACAATGGCTCATTGGCAGGGATAAATTACGAAGGCGACAAATACTATTACACCAATCCACTAGCGAGCCACGGAAATCATCACCGAGCAGATTGGTATGGTTGTGCGTGTTGTCCGCCAAACTTAGCACGCCTTATTGGCCAAGTTGGTGGACTTGCCTACGCCCAATCATCCGACAGCGCCTACATCATGATGTTCTTGGGTGGTATTGCTAAGCTGAACGTTGGCGGTAAGCAAGTTGCCCTAAAGGTTGAAACAAAGTACCCATATCAAGGCGAAGTAAAAGTAACGGTTGACCCAGCAAACCCAACTCCTTTTGCTCTAAAAATGCGAGTACCAAGTTGGGTATCCACTGTCGGAGTATCGATCAACGGCAAGCAAGAAAAATTCGCTGTCCAACAAGGTTTTGCGACGATCAAACGAAATTGGGCCAAAGGAGACATAGTCAAACTTTCAATGGATATGAGTGTACGAAGAGTCATTTCCCATCCATCTGTAAAAGACACTTTCGGAAAATATGCTTTGGCCAGAGGACCCTTGGTCTATTGTTTGGAGGGCGTTGACAATCAATTTGACATGGATCAAATGGGCGTACCGCTTAACGGAGCGGTCACAGCAAGGAGCGTCAAAGGACTTTTCGGCGACACGACCGTTCTTGAAGGAGAAGGATTTGTGACGTCAGAGCAGTCGTGGTCAGGCAAACTCTTTGTGAACACTGAGCCAGCCAAAACCGTCAAGTTCCGGGCAATCCCATATTGTTTCTGGGACAACCGCAAAGCAGGAGAAATGCGAGTTTGGATTTCACCAAACCCAATTCCTTCGCCAGCAAGAGGCTTCGAGAAAAAAGCAACTGTGACCACATCGTTCACGAACAATAATAGTAATCCAAATGGAGTCAGCGACGGATATGTACCGTCTGATAGCAACCAGAATTCACCAAAGCAACTTCACTTTTGGCCCCACAACGGAGGTCAAGAATGGGTGCAATACACCTTCCCAGAAGCAATAACGGTGAGTACTTCAAAAATATACTGGTTTGACGATACAGGGCACGGAGGATGCAAAATTCCTAAGTCGTGGGTAATGCAAGTAAAGGAACGTGGAATCTGGAAGACCGTTTCGCTGAAGTCCAGCTCAAAATTTGGCCTGAAGCTAGACGTGTGGAATGAAGTATCTTTCAACTCAGTAACTGGCAAAGAATTTCGACTCCTCATTGATCAGCAAGATAAGTGGTCTTCTGGAATTCATGAATGGCAAATTTACTAGGAAAAAGTGTGATGTTTTTGCGCGAAAACAAACTAAAATCCATTTATGTTTTTGAGCGCAGCTCTTTCATTCGCGCTGGTTGGATCAACCAGTCAAATTACTAATAGAGGCGGTCAAATGTGGACTGGTCACGGGGGAAATCCTTCACACACCGCCATGTCTGCTTTTCCCGCCAGAAAGCTTGATACAATATTGTGGACTGCGCCAGTTGATTTGACCCCCCGTTACAGTGGTAACAGCCTACTGATCCACTACGGGCAAACCAGCATTACCAACCAAAATGTGGTCATCACGTCGGTAAAACAGAACTTAAACGATGGCTTTAAGATTCGTGCTTATCGAAGCACCGGTGCCGCTGTTTGGACTGAGAATACTGACTACTCTGTACCGCCCCAAAGCTGGATCCCAAGTTGTAGCCCTACTCTTGTCTATACTCGCGGTATTTTGTCCGACCCAATGGTTGCCTATCCAATGGGCGGCGGCCGAGTAGCATTCCGTTCAGCCCACAACCCAACTGCTACTCCAGTTGTCCATGCTTTTTATGGTAACGCAAACTTCACAAATAACCCGAACCCGTATCTCAGTAACGTAAAGATTTGTACGCCATTAACGACCAGTAGCGACGGCTCAATTTTCTTTGGCTTTACGGTCTTAGGAGGCAACCCATCAAGTCTAACGAGTGGACTCGGCAAAATCGACAAAGATGGCAACGGATCTTGGATCTCAGCAGTGGCTTTGTCTGGCGATAATGGTGTTAATCAAGTCAAATTTAACTGCGCACCCGCAGTAGACACAAAGAACCAGAATTTGTACATCACAACCAACGCAGGTAGTTTTGGTCGAGGTTTCTTGACTCGAGTTAATCCAAACACAATGCAAGTCCTGAGCCGGGTTCGATTGCTCGATCCGCGAAACGGTAACGATGCGCCTATCGACAATGAAGGAACTTCTTCACCATTGATCGGTCCAGACGGTGATGTTTACCAAGGCGTATTGCCAGGTAACAATCACTGTCGAGGCGTTTTGCTGCACTTCTCAAGCGATCTTTCTCAAACGAAGATTCCTGGCGCATTTGGATGGGATGACACCCCGTCCATCGTACCAAGCTATATGGTTGGCGGTTACACTGGAACTTCAAAGTATCTCTTGTTCTGCAAGTACAACAACTATGCTGGTTGCGGCGGAACAGGCGCGAATCGCATAGCGATTGTTGATCCAAATGCAACGCAGACTGACGCAATTTTGGCGTTGCCAACAATGAAGGTCATCGATTCACTCTTATGTCCAACGGTCGATGACGATTTTCCAGGTTCGCCAGAAGCAGTTCGCGAATGGTGTGTCAACTCTGCCGCAGTCGACGTTCCAAAGAGCTCTATCATCGTTAGCGCTGAAGACGGAATCCTCTATCGGTGGAATTTGCAAACGCACAGCATCACGGAACAGATTCGACTCACTCCGGGAATTGGGGAGGCCTATACTCCAACCTCGATCGGTCCAGACGGAAGAGTCTATGCCATCGCAAACGCAACATTGTTTGCCATCGGCGTCGCAAATTAGTGACCCTGATTTCTGCCCTTGTGGTCGCGCTAATGGCGCGACCACATCAATCCCCATCAATTCTTGATGCTTGGTTCAAGAAAGACATCAAAGGTCAAAGCTGTGCCTCTTGCCACTCAGTTGATGGAATTGAGTTAAGGAGCTTTCTTGATTTAGATATTCGCCGTCGGACTGCGAGGCACCACCAAGGAGAAGTTGCAGATACAATCCGCAACCTTATCGAGACCCACCCAAAGGTGACAGGGGAAACTGGTATCAACCAACGACCACTTCAGCCAGGCAGCAAGTGTCTTCCCGGCAAAACTCCGGCTATTCGAGACAATGCATTTCTTTTAAGCCTAAGAAGCAACCATCCATCTCTCTTCACTCCAATTCAAAACCTCAAGGATGCATTAGTATTTCAGAAGGCGATTCTAGACCTTGATCTCACCCAGGTTCCAGTTGGAATCGAAATGAATCGCTTGAGCTCGGATGGAGCTCATGGAAGCGAATATCAAACGATTGCAAACTGGTTTCCAGATGTAACCTCATTCGATTCAGACTTGCTACGTCCCGAACTTGAGGCCTACCACCTTCAGCCAACCGAAGAAAAGTTAAGGCAAGTCGACAACAAGTTGCTGGAAATCGCCAAACCAACCGACGGAATGACTGAACTCGCCCTGGCAAAGTATCGTTCACTATTGCTCTATCAGCACGAGCTAAGAACGAAGAAGCCAACTAAATTCCTGCCAAAAAATAACCCGTTCTGGCAAGTTGCAGAATTCGCTCGCCTCTATGCTGAGTCAGATCCACAGCTGGTACGCGTCCCGGAGGAAGTCGCCGCCGCAAAGAA
>JANPAV010000387.1:0-7711 GCA_031430115.1 Armatimonadota bacterium
GCGGCAAGAAGATCGATCATGCGGCAAGCCTACCGCAACGAATCTATCCAAATTGAGGATTATTGGCTTGCCACTCGTGCTTAAGGATTGCAAATTGATGGGTATCTCGCCGTTCACCGTTGACATCAACCGCGTCCGACCGAAACGTCGCTTCAAGGGTCATGCCACACTTTTCGGCAACCCGAATACTTCCCGTGTTTCGCGTATCGCATTTCCATATTAACCGCTCCCATCCCCACTCAGTAAAGCCCCATTCGAGCATCTGAGCAAGAGCACGAGTTCCCCAGCCTTCGCTGGCATAGCTGCTACGAATCCACATACCAATCTCGGCGCACTTCCATTCGAACGGTCCACAACGCAAGTGAAAGCCAGTTCCTCCCACCAAAGTGCTACCATCCCATATGCCTACCGTGTAGTCATCATTACCGTGATATCCGCTGATCAGTCGACGTACGATCTTCTCGGTTTGGAATATCGTTTGACGGTCACTCGCCCAGGGCATCCACGGCTTCAGGTGTTCGTAAGACTCAAACGTTGCGTATTGCAGCTCGGAAACATCTTCGAGCGAGTAAATTCGGAGGGTCATCCCGTCGCCCGTCCAAGTGAGGGGCGGCAGCCAATCGCTAGGTACGTCCACCTTACTTATCCATCGGTTCGGTCTGAACAATCTGCCATGTCTTGCCAATTTTTTGCCAGATATCGAGGGAGTTAAAATCAACTTTCCTCGTCTTTCCGTCTTTTAGCTTAAACACGATAGACTCAGAAATGTGGGCGGCAAAATTGGATTTGACTGCCATCACCTTGTTGATCTTCGTTGTGAAAGACTGCTCTCTTGGAGCATCTTTAACCGACCAACTTCCGGTAATGCCGTTAAGAAACTCCTTCTTCGTCATCGGCTTGGGACTTCCTTTAACTTTTGCCGTAAAGCTTGGAGCCAAGATGGAATCCATCGTCTTTTTGTCATGGGCAAGGATGGCTCGATCCCATTTCAAGTACATTGCGTTCAGTTCCTTTTGAACAGTTGCTGTATCTTGGACTAACAGAAGGATCGGCGCGAGCATAAACATGGTGTTTTATGAATTATAGTCGAGTCTGAGTATGCCAAAAGCATATAATCTAATCCCACCAATGCATTACACAATTCTCGATCGCACTGGCTTTCGTGTTTCTCGGATGGGACTTGGTTGTGGTGGGCATAGCCGACTAGGTCTACGAACTGGAACTATCGAGAACGCAGCTCAAATTGTCCGTGAAGCATTCGAACTTGGCGTTAACTTTTTCGATACGGCAGAATCGTACGGCACTGAAGAAGCAGTCAGCAAAGGTTTAGAAGGCATTCCGCGCGACCAAGTGGTGCTATCAACAAAGGTAGGAGCAACATCTGAAGAAGGTGATGTCACGCCAACGCAGCTTAGAACTCGACTTGAAGGCTGCCTCGCTCGATTACAGACCGACTATGTTGATGTGTTTCATCTCCACGGCGTCTTGTCCTCGGAATATGCCTATGCAAGGGAAGTTCTCGTTCCCGAGATGACAAAATTCAAGGAGGAAGGAAAAATTAGAGCCATAGGAATAACCGAGGCTTTCATTCCAGAGCCGGACCACCGGATGCTCGTTCCGAGCCTAGCAGAAGACGATTGTTGGGATGTCGTGATGTTGGGGTTTAGTTTGCTCAATCAGTCAGCTCGTCAAACAATATTGCCATTGACTCAGGCGAAAGGTATCGGGACATTATGCATGTTTGCCGTTAGGCGAGCCCTTAGTCAACCCGCAATATTGATCGAACTCATGCAAGGATTGGTTACGAACGGTCTCATCGAACCAAGTGAATTTGATCCCGCAGACCCTCTGGCTTTCCTAACAAATGATGGAGTTGCAGAATCCTTACAAGAAGCAGCATATCGATATTGTCTCTGGGAGCCAGGAATTGACGTCGTCCTGTCCGGCACCGGAAACATCGATCATCTACGGCAAAATGTTGAGTTTCTCAGTAGAAACCCACTGCCTAAGGAAGTATTAAGTAGATTAGCAAACCTCTTTGCCAAAGTAGATTCTGTCTCTGGAAATTAAACAGACCAGCTCCGGATCGGTGCTGGTCTATTCAAAATTCCGAAGCGACTTCTACTTTTCGCGTGCGCCCTGCTTAATCCATGCTTCAACTGCAGCAATTGTCTTTGCGTCAAGCGCATGCTTTGGAGGCATCAGCTTTGGCTTACCCTTAAGCACTGTGTAAAGGACGCTTTTGGCCGGGTTGCCAGCTACGACTACTTTCCCATGCTTCCCGCCTTTCATCACCTTTGCGTAAGAGCTTAAGTCGATGCCTTCAGGTGCACCCGCACCGGTGTGGCATCCAGCACACTCCTTGGTCATAGTCGCTTTAATGTTCTTATTGAAGGTCATGACCGCGACTCTCGGAGCTGGACCCTTCGGCTTAGGTTTGCCTTGCGCAAATGAAAGAGTTGGGACTGTCACTGCGCCGACTAGCACGACGGCTAGCGCAAGAAATGCTGGATTTGATTTCATAATTTTCTCGATTTGAACTCTTGGATTATCGTATATTTAAACGCAAGTCTCTAGTACATTTGTCCCAATTTTCGGACATTTAATGCTCGAATATCGTTAGCCTCTTTTGTGTAATCGGATGGATCACCGATTGTTCCGGCGGTGAGGGTTACCTTGATTCGACAAGCTCCGAGTCACGGTATCCAAGATATAGCGGATAATGAATCAAATGGTCCGGGCTTTTGTATTTCAACCGATGAAAGTTTTGCAACGCATCCTTGGGTTCACCATCATATTCCTATTCTGTAGTGCAAACTCATCCCGAGAGCGCCCGCCGGTGCATAATCCATTTACCGCAGTTTCCGACTCAGGCAAAGCAAAATTCTGGGTCAATCCGAGCGACCCGGATGCCGTTGGAACTTCCCTGTGTCGACTGTCCATCAACGGAAAGCAAATTTGGCAAAAGAGACTTCCTTTTACATTTGAAGAGGCACAAGTAACTGACTCAGGCATCGTCGGTGGATGGACCAACATTCCGGAGGGAAAGCTCGGAACCGTGGCAGTTGTAATACTGGATGCGAAGGGCACGATTCGTTTGAAACACAAAACGCCCAGGCACTTTGCTCGAATGATGCATGTTGGACCGAATCCAAAGGTTCAAGGCTTAATTTTCGATCAGCTGCTCGACCGAATGATCGTTCGAGCCACTGGGGTCAAGGAAAAGGATTTCGGTGAAAAATGGTGGTCCTATCGGCTCTCCACTGCTCAATTCACGGGATCACAAACGACGCCTGACATGAAGGATTCCAGGCTCGAAAATGCCAAGCTCATTAAGGGAACGCCGCTTATTCTCACCAATTGGGTTCAATTTGGCAGTCGACAAGGGCAGTCATTTACCCTTATCGATCCATCCGGCAAGAAGGTTTGGGGTCAGAATCTGGTTGACGATTTTGAACGCGAGACATCCGAAAAGAGCTACAAATACTCGTGGAAGGTCCGTGAACGAGGCACGATCCTCGACACCTCAAAGCCAGGTCAATTCGAAATCCGAATGGCAAAACTCAACCAAAGGGTCAAGTACGAAGTCACGGCTGATGGAAGGCAATGGAAGGTTACCGAGATTGCTCGCCGACCATTCGACGATACCGATTCTCTCAAGAAGAGGATCAAGCAAATCTCCGTGCCGAAAGCCACGCTTCCGATCATCGGTTCGATGACGATCCCCCAATCTGCCGACTTCAAATCCACCGTCGGCGACATCGGGGAGTTTCACTTCTTGGGTCCAAACAAAATCGTTTACGTAAGTGAAGCCGAGTCAAAAGCCATCAGCGTGATCGATTTGCAAGGCAACCTCATTCGCAGCATACGATTGCCAAAGAGCGCTCAGTCGGAATACTGCCTTATTTTCTTGACGAAAACCTCCGGTTCCAATTTTGTGGTCGTGACCTTGCCAAACGCAAACGATGCCAAAGCCGAGGCATGGAAGATCGATGTCGCGACCGGCGTTACCATCCCACTGCCCAAATTCAAGTCATTCTGGATATCTTCCATTGCGGGCTTCCTCGACGGACGATTCGCGGTTGTTTCAAGTGACATGAGCAATAACGGCTCGGCGCATCACCTCGCCTTGCATGCCCCTGACGGTTCAACGACGTGGATCAAAGGCGAGCGATGGATGGGCAACGGAAAGGACGAAATATTCAGCCCCGAAGACGTTGATATCGACGTTGCGAGCAACATCGTCGTGCTTGACAACATCACCCACAACATTCAAGTTTTTCAGCAGTCGGGCAAGTTCGTACGCTACATTAACCTCGACAAGGTATGGGGTAGAGAGGCAAGCTACCCGACCCAAATCACCTGCCTGCCGAACGGAAACATGTGGCTTCTCGACTCCGGCGAGAAGCCCTGCCACCTGCTTGATAGGAATGGGAAGATTCTTCGTCGACTTAGCCTGACGTTCGCAAATGGCAAGGCATTCGATTCTCGAACGGACGTAAGAGTCGACTCGAAAGGCAATCCCTGGCTTACCAATGGGAGATCTTTCTTTCGAATAAATGAAAAGGGTCTCGCTATTCAAACCGTGGGCAATGCTCCTCGAAACGAAGGGCTTGGGAAAATCAGCGATCTCCACGTGGGACTTGATGGAAAAGTCTACGCCCTCGACGAGGTAACTAATTCAGTTCACGCTTTCGACCAGATGGGTAAACGACTATTTGCCGCTACCCCTCGTCCCAAGGAGTTCGATGACACTCCCAACTACGGAGGGCTAAGAGTGGCTAGGTCTGGAGATATCATTATTCGAGGATCCAATAATCGCGGCGATCTACACTTCTCGCCCAAAGGAATTCGGCTCAAAGATGTGCATTCGGTCGGTTGGGCGCAGCACGACTCTGAGTTCGGCGTGCCATTTCAAGCAAAGCCAAGTTGGCTATGGCGTGGGAGCTACCTTGTCGACGAGGACGGCAAGAAGAGAGCCACGTTGCGCCGATGGCCCGACCAGACTTGGATGGAGGACGGCCCAACGACCGTCGCGCCCAATGGCGAGTTAATGTCTTATGGCACTCCAGACAGCCGAATCTTTAATTTTCAGCAAAAGAAACTTGGCTTCTATGCCGCGAACGGCAAGCCTCTGAGCCAAACCCTTTTACCGCTCGGAATGCCAGATACGGGATCGTCCGCCTTCGACGGCAAGCTCTGCTGCTTTGTGACCGAGGTTGGAGTCCTTGCGGTAGATCGACTTGGAAAGCCGTTGTGGGTATACACGCCAACCAATTGGAATTCCCGGAGTGAGTGGGAAGTCTTTCCATCTATGGGCAGGATCGCCCTTTATGATGGAAAGCGGACGGTGTATTGGATCGATCCGTCGAGGGTAATCCTCGGTTCTGCACGAACTTCTTTGCCCCTCAGTGAGGGTGCGAAATACGTTCTCGAAGACAAGGATTAGCCCCGCCATAACCCACTCTTAAAAATTGTCCCCGTGCTACTGCCTGGGCAAGCTAGCCCCTGCCCCGAATTTTATGGCGAACTCCGAGTCAAGGCTTCTCGAATTGCTTTTAACGCTGAACGGGAATCGCTCCGGCACCATACTTCTTGGAAATATTCTGGATGCTAACCCGATAATCTCCCTTCAAAGGATCAACAAGCATTGGGTCCTTGCCATAAACTCCGTCTAACTCCTCAGTCGGTAAGTTCGGCTTGCTTCGACTAGGTTGGTCTTCGCAGTACCAAAAATTTCGAGCGAACCGGAAACTGGTCGGCCAAGTGCCGGCACCAACATTGACCCCACCACTCGCCCAAGAATCTGAACGAAAGACAATTAGATTGGACTCAAAAACCCCACTCCTGCACTTTACAAAATCTGGCGTATTGGTTTCCTGCAAGATACGAATCGCCCACCGCCCTGGATTGTAAATGGTGTTGTATCGCACCAGAGCTCCATCGACCCCAACAAAGGCAATCGGGCTTGTGCTTCCACTAAATGTGCAGTGCTCAATCGTGAGGTTTTTAGCCTCCGCGCGCTGTCCTTCGGCGATACTTTGGATTGGTGGTCGAAAGTAAGGGAGTCCGGTGCTGCCACCGAGGTTGACCGATCGTTCTCCGCAATCCTCGAATCGGCTGGACATCACTTTGATGGATTTTGTTCCGCCCTTCATTTGGACTCCGTTGCTGCCACCGTTTTTGAAGGTGCAATCCACGACAATTCCATTTCGACATCCGACCATATCGATCGCCGAGCCGCCCCATTTTTCAACTGTGCATTTTTCAATAACAAAGCCTACTAAACCAGACAATTTAATGCCGTCGTGATTGCCCGCCGGGAGATCGGTAACGCGAATATTTTCAAGGTAAACGGCCTGCGAAGGTTTGTCAAGAGTGCCGCCATCATCAATGTTAAGTCCGTTGCCCTCGGCGTTACGGATTGTCAAATTACTGATCTCAACGAAGGAAATCTTGGAGAACTGGATCCCACTTCCGCCTCCGACAAAAACTGGCGGATTTTTTGGATCGGCAGCATTAATCACAATCGAATCTTTGACCGTCCCATGGAGGTTCTCGATATGCACTCCACCCTTATACTCGCCCGGCTCGAGCAGGATATGACGACCAGGCTTAGCGTCGCGAGCCGCAGCAACAAACTCAGCGCTGTTATGTACATGAACAGTGTCAAATATTCCCAGTGCTAACCAAATCATTTCGCGAACTCGTACTCCAGCGCCAGAATACCGGTGTTTTCATCCAATCGTTGTCGCACCAACCGAATATCTCATCCGCCGCAACTATTAAGAAAGTTTCGGGTTTACTAACCAGCTCAATGAACGAAACCGAAGCCCTCATGCGTGCCTATTTCGACGCATTCAACCGCCACGATCTCGAAGGCATGCTCGCCACTCATACCGAAGATGTCGCTCACGACATCAACGAAGGCGGTTGCGAGGTTGGCATCGATGCGTACCGGGCATTCAAAACCCGTATGGACTCCTGCTACCGCGAACAAGTCCGCAACCTGGTCTTCATGACCAACGGCAACCACGGCACAACCGAATTCATTGTGGACGGCGAGTACATCGGAACCGATGACGGTCTCCCCGAAGCAACCGGCCAACGGTACTCCATTCCCGCCGCCGCAATTTTCGAAGTCACGAACGGCAAAATCTCCCGCGTGACCTCGTACTACAACCTTCGCGCATGGATCGCGGCGGTTTCGTAGCCTGCCAAATCCAGCTCTAAAATTGAAGCGAACCTTCAGCTCGCGAAAGATACGCACCAACCACCCGGCGCTGCGCACCGGGCTAATTTGAATCACCCCTTCGGGGTTAAAGAATCATAGGTCTGTTGAATCAATAGCAAAGTTTGTTGCCGGTAAGCGATGTCTCAAATCTTAAAGCGTGACATCTAACGATACGAATTTCCCGGGCTAAGCTCGGGGGTTGAGGCTAAACCTTCCTTCAACCCCGAAGGGGTGATTCAAATTAGCCTAGGGCGAAGCCCTAGGTATACGTCCCTTAGCCTGAAGCGAGCTGAAAGTTCGCCTCAATCCTTAGCCATCAGGCTCCGGGCAGTCCTACTTCATATACTGCCAAATCGCATTCTTCACTTTCGCTCGAATGTTCTCCAACGTCCCCAACAAATGCGCCCGAGGCTGAACGGCGATGTCCGGCACACCATCTCTAAACACATCGTCCCAGCTTCGGAGGCAATCAATGCC
>JANPAV010000388.1:0-7061 GCA_031430115.1 Armatimonadota bacterium
TACAGTCAGGTTTACTCCTCTCAGAATCTCTTTCTCCTCAACGGAGGCGTGCAAATTGGTAATGGTCAGCATAGGGGAACTTTGTTTCCTACGTATCGAAACGCGGGAATGTTGACATTTCTGTCTACTTTCATTATGACATCAATTTTGGGGCGAAGGGCTGGCTTCGCCGGGGCATCGCAAAGCTCAGGGCACAGGGCCGAAGGAAATAGTTTGCCGAGAGCCGAAAGCCGACAGCCTGACGAGCCAAGCTTAAGGTGTGTCAGTTTTTGCAGCCTCCTTCCCTGCTTCACGTCGGTCCCGGATTTCTTGTTGAGCCTTGTCGTACGCAATTTGCGACTCCACAAGAGTCTCTGCTTCCACGACTCGTTGACGATCTCGGATGATCTGCTCGTCAACCTCGAGATAGTCTGACCGGTCATAGTTTGGGGGCCTATTCTTTCTCAGCTTCAGCGCGTAATCCAGTTGAGTCTTGCGAATTCTCAATAGTTGGGCTATGGACCGCATCATTCGGCCGTAAGCGCGGTCTTGGAGCCGCATTCGATGGCGTGCGATTGGTTCGGCTTCGTTGGTCTCGGGAAGGTTGTAGAGCTTAAATCCGCACCTTTCGTTTTCGATGTGGCTGGTGACGATACTTTCACGAACGATGCGCTCGAGGGCTGAGTCACCGGGCTCTGAGAGTTCGGCTCGAAGTTCTTGGATTCCTTTGAGGACACATTTGTATTGAACTGAGTTGGGGTCCATGAATCCGAGGGCTTCGTCACGGGTCCAGTCAAAGAGCTCGCCGAATTCTCGCCAGAGTTTGGGGTGACAGCGAATAATCTCGTCGACTTGTTCGCTTTGATCGGGATTTAGGAACGAGCTTTTTTGGAGTTTTTGGAGGGTGGTTTGGGCTTGCTGGTCGGTCATATTTTCTTGGGTTTGGTCAAAATTTGAGTCAGTATTTTTACTTTTGTCAAAAGTTTTCACTTTCTTATTGGTTGAACTATTTAGGCGTTCGTAACATCCGAACCGGTTATCGTCCACCTCGTCAAACACATCAGCTGTATCGATTTGTCTTTTCGGACTGATGTATTCGCCACTCCTCAGAAAAGAGTGCCCTTGTGGCACTCTTTTCCAAGGGCTCTTCCATTCTTTGGAAGAGACCTTAGTGCCGGATGATTCGGCGCTTAGGGTAGGCGAATGGTAAAGAATTGAGTCTGGATTCTTACTTTTGTCAAAAGTTTTTACTTTTAGTTGATCCCGTTCGGAAGTTTGCATATCATCCCCCTCGTCAAGTTCATGACGGTTTTTGATTTTGATTTTCGATTCATGAACTCGACACTCCCCCCTGCTTCGGGGGAGATCGGAGTCCTGGGAAATTGGGATACCATCAGCTCGGACGGAGTTTGTAATGAGATGCTGGTAACGAATTGAGTCTGGATTCTTACTTTTCTCAAAAGTTTTCATTTCTTCTTTTTGGTGGCGGATGTCGGCGGTATCAATGGGAGCATTGGGCCAATCAACTGGGAGCCGGAAGTAGCCGGCACTCCGTTTGATTTTTCGGATATGGGCGGATTCTTCAGGGGTGAGGGGAATAGTTAGATGTTTTACACTATGCCATACACTTTGCCGTCTAACTTTGCCTCGGCAGATGTTGACTTCTTCCTCCAATTGTTCCATGATCGCCTGGAAACGGATAAAGCGGTCTTGGCGTCTGAGTTCCTGCTGAATTTCAAGACGGCCCTGTTGCTTTTGAACCTGGACTTGCTGATTATATGCGTCAGCATCGGCTTTTGACTTGAAGTCGATACATTCGATTTGGCCGTTCTTGCGGAGACGGAGTTCGTAGTGATGACCGAAATATTGTTGCTTCCTCCAGGGCACATGCACATAATACACTAATAGTGTATTATTGTCAAGAGTTTTGTAAAAAGGTGCTTTAATTTGCGGATTGAATCTCAGGGCAATAGAGACGGACAGAAGTTTGATATTTCACCTTGATAACCGCTCTTGAGATCGACTATAGGCAGGGATTTCCAACAATATGCAACTATTGTTATTAGGGGTTCGAAGCCGACAATTCGTTACTCTATCCATCAATCAGACATCTGCTGCTGCGCTAAATGCGAATTGGCTTATGGTTGGGAATTGAAACAGGCGATCAATTGCTTGTCTGGCTTCGCGTTACAAGTTTGCATGACGGCAGTAGAAATTGAAGAGGCGATATCCGGGCTTGCGGCGCGCCCGTTCAATGCTTCCGAGTTTCCGTATGACTTCTTGGCCGCCTTTGGCAATAAGGAGACGACTCTCGCCAAGCTTCGACGCGGAGCGTCGAACGCCTCGGATGTTACTGGTGGAGTCCTCCAGAGAAGCAATATTCACATCTTAGCCTCGACTAAGGGTGACGTGGGACAAATGCTTACGGCTCTAAGGGAAAGCACTAAAACCAAGCAACTCAAAGCCAAGTTTATTCTCGCTACCGATGGCGAAACTCTCCAGGCCGAAGATCTTAACTCTGGCGAAATTTTTGTTTCGGAATACGCCAAGTTTGCCGACCACTTTGGTTTTTTTCTTCCCATAGCAGGAATCTCGACGGTTAAGGAGATCAAGGACAACCCGATCGACATCAAGGCGACCGGGCGGCTCAATAAACTGTACGTCCAGCTCCTCACCGAAAATCCTGAGTGGGCGGTTGCAGCAAAACGACCAGCCCTTAATCACTTCTTAGCTCGCCTCATCTTCTGCTTCTTTGCGGAAGACACAGATATCTTTCCGGGCGAGGATATGTTCACAGAGACGATCAAAACGATGAGCGAGCCAAGTGGTTCTAATGTAAGTTTTGTCTTGAGTGAAATCTTTCGAGCGATGGACGTCAAGCCAGAAGCCAAGCCCAATGCCAATCTTCCCACTTGGGCTAGGGGCTTCCCCTACGTCAACGGCAATCTTTTTTCGGATTCGGTTGAGACGCCAAAGTTCTCGAAGATCGCTCGAATCTATCTGATCCGGGCTGGTGGATTGGATTGGCGAGAAATCAATCCGGACATCTTTGGCTCGATGATCCAAGCCGTAGCCGACGACGAGGAACGCGGTTCGCTAGGAATGCACTACACTAGCGTGCCAAACATTCTTAAGGTCCTGAACCCGCTTTTCCTGGATGACTTACGGGAGCAGTTAGAGCGAGCAGGAGAGCATAAGGCGAGCCTGCTGAAACTTCGGGAACGGATGGCGAGAATTAGGGTTTTCGATCCGGCTTGTGGTTCAGGGAATTTCCTCGTCATCGCCTATAAGCAAATGCGGGCGATCGAGAGTGAAATCAATCTTCGACGGGGAGAAAAATATCGTGCCTCGGACATCCACTTGACCAATTTTCGGGGGATCGAGATTCGACATTTTGCCGCCGAAATTGCTCGGCTTGCCCTCATCATTGCAGAATTTCAAAGCGATGTCAAATACCGTGGACCACAGCTTGCGTTGAAGGAAGTTCTGCCTCTGGAAAAAGAAAATTGGATCGTCTGTGAAAACGCGTTGCGACTTGATTGGTCATCTGTATGTGACCCTCAAGGCAAAGGTGTGGAGATTAAAACGACTGGAGACGATTTATTTTCATTACCACTTGAACAATCGAAGATAGAGTTTCGCAATGAAGGTGGTGAAACATACATCTGCGGAAACCCACCATATCTTGGAAAAGGAAAGCTGACCGAGTCAAACAAGCGGGACATGGAAAGTGTCTTTGGAAATCGGGTTCAAAAATGGGGATACATCGACTTAGTTGGTGCGTGGTTTTTGAAGTCAGCCGATTTTTGTCGGAGTAGTGGTGCAGAAGCAGCACTGGTGGCGACCAATTCAGTAGTGATGGGGCGCCAAGCAATAGACCTGTGGCCTGCGGTATTGGCATCGGGAATAAGGTTGTCTTTTGCGCACACTTCTTTTTCCTGGTCAAATAATGCTTCTCGGAATGCAGCGGTTTATGTGGTGATTATTGGACTGACAAAGGCCCCAAGTAGAGGTGCCAGGTTATTTGAAGATGGAATTGTTAGGGAGGTGAAGACTATTTCGCAATATTTGACAGCAGGAGAGGCTCCTATGGTTTCGCCTAGTGGCCGTACTCTGTCTAACCAATTACCAGAAATGAATCTGGGTAACAAGCCGAATGATGGTAAGAAACTCCGACTTACGCTTTCCGAAAAATTAGAAATGATTGGCAGAGACTCTGATGCAAGTGCATTTATAAGACCCTTTTTCGGTTCTGACGAATATAACAGTGGTGCGGTTCGCTATTGCCTTTGGATTCCAGATCAGCAATTAGATTTGGCAATGACAGTGGCCCCCATAGTCGAAAGAATAAATGCTGTACGTAATATCCGAAGTCAGTTCTCAGACGAATCGAACAAACAACTCGCCCAAAGATCTCATCAAATGCGTGAATTTAACGAGGCAATGCATATGACAATTTGCATTCCAGTCAGCACATCTGAGCGGCGCGAATATGTGCCTAGTGGAATCTTACCGTATGGAGCAATAGTCTCAAGTCAAGCCTTCACGATATTCGACGCCCCACTTTGGTCTCTGGCATTGATTAACTCTAAGATGCATTTTTTATGGATTGGGAGAATTTGCGGGAAATTCAAGGAGGACTATCGATACTCGAATGACTTAGGTTGGAATACGTTTCCAGTTCCAAATCTAACCGAACAAAACAAGGCCGACTTGACGCGATGCGCGGAAGATATCTTGCTCGCCCGCGAGCGTCATTTCCCCAAGACTATCGCCGACTTGTACGACCCGGAGGAGATGCCAGAGGACTTGCGGCGAGCGCATGGGAAAAACGATGAGACGTTGGAGCGTATTTACATCGGTCGCCGATTCCATAACGATACTGAGCGATTGGAAAAGCTGTTTGAACTCTACGCAAAGATGTCCGCAAGCCAAGGTGACAAGAAGATTAGACGACCGAAAAAGCCAACAGAAAACGAGGAGCTGTTGTTGGATGATTGAGGGGCACGAGACAGTATACTAGACGAGTGTCTACAAGTCAGGACGTGATCTGATGAGCGAACCGAATTTTCTCCTTTATAACGATGGGACTACGGGACCCCGAATCCTGGTCAGACTGGATGATGAAACTGTCTGGTTGACACAGGCGGACATGGCGGAGCTCTTTCAGACTTCGATCCCCAACATCAATATACATATCAAAAACGTTTTTGAAGAGGCTGAACTCGAGCCAGATCGAACTATTAAGGATTACTTAATAGTTCGCCAAGAAGGGGATCGGCAGGTTCAGCGGAAAATCGCTCACTACAACCTCGATGTAATCATTTCGGTTGGTTACCGGGTGAAATCGCACGTCGGTACTCAGTTCCGAATCTGGGCGACTCAGCGCCTTCGCGAGTTCCTGGTCAAGGGGTTCCTCCTTGATGATCAACGCCTGAAGGAGCAAGCCACAGTTGCGGATTACTTTGACGAACTGCTAGAGCGAATCCGTGATATTCGGAGTTCTGAGAAGCTTCTCTATAAGCGGGTTCGGGACATCTGCGCCCTCAGCGTTGACTATGACCCCAAGCTAGAACCGGAAACACACTTCTTTGCCGTGACTCAGAACAAATTTCACTTTGCGGTTACGGGAATGACTGCAGCGGAGATCGTTCGTAAGCGTGCGGATGCATCAAAGCCGAACATGGGAGCCCAAGCTTGGAGTGGGGACGTGGTTCGTAAGAAGGATGTTGCCACAGCGAAAAATTACCTTCTGCACGACGAGATCGACACGCTGAATCGGTTGGTTGCCCAGTTCTTGGAGTTTGCTGAACTTCAAGCGAAACGAAAGTTAGAGATTCGGATGGTTGATTGGCTCGGGAAATTGGACGAGATTCTTCGTCTCAACGGGTTCGCGATTTTGCAAGATGCGGGGCGAATTTCCGCCCGTGTTTCTGAACAACATGCCCATGATGAATATGAACGGTACGAACATCGACGCCAAAGTGAGAAAATGAAAGAACTGGAAGCGCAAACGGACGGGGTTGCCGAACTCGACCAATTCACCAAAGGACTTGAACTTCGCCGAAAGTCGCCACGCAAGGAGAAACCCGAATGAAACCCGAGGACCATTTGACCAAGCCGAAAATTATTCCCGCCGTCTCGATCATCACCAATCGAACCGGTGTCTCGATGAAGGTGAATGAGTTTGGAATGCGCCCCATGCAAGAGCGAGCATACAACCGGCGGGGTGAAAAATATTTGCTCATCAAATCGCCGCCGGCCTCGGGCAAGAGCCGAGCTTTGATGTTTATTGCCCTTGACAAGTTGGCAAACCAAGGGGTGAAACAGGCGATCATTGTGGTTCCAGAACGGTCGATTGGGGCGAGTTTTCACGACGAACGGCTTTCTCAGTTCGGCTTCTTTGCCGATTGGGTGGTTGCTCCCCAATGGAACCTATGTGATGCCCCCGGAACGGACGGTGGGAAGGTCAATGCGGTGGGAGCTTTCCTTGCCAGTGATGATCAGATTCTGGTTTGCACTCACGCTTCCTTTAGATTTGCGGTGGACAGGTTTGGAGTCGAAGCATTTGATGACCGTCTCATCGTCATTGATGAGTTCCACCATGTGTCGGCGAACCCGGAGAATAAGCTTGGGCTGCACTTGACCGAGTTTATTGGTCGTGACAAAACCCACATTGTCGCCATGACCGGCTCGTACTTTCGAGGCGACGCCGAGGCGGTGTTATCTCCGGAAGACGAAGCCAAGTTTGAAACGGTGACTTACACCTACTACGAGCAATTAAACGGTTACGAGCACCTAAAGCAACTGGACATCGGCTATTACTTTTATACGGGATCATACGTTGACGACATTCTTAACGTTCTTAATCCGAATGAAAAGACGATCATCCACATTCCCAATGTGAATTCACGCGAGAGCACAAAGGACAAAATAAAAGAAGCGGAGGATATTTACAGCGGAATTGGAAAATGGGTCGGGATTGACCCGAAAACCGGATTCAATTTGGTGAAGATGGCGGATGGGCACACGTTGCGAGTGGCTGACTTGGTGGACGACGACCCGGTCAAACGAGACAAGGT
>JANPAV010000389.1:0-3135 GCA_031430115.1 Armatimonadota bacterium
CCGACAACAAGAATTTGATGTCATCCACACCCACACGCCTTACATGCTTGGCTTTGTCGGCTTGAGATGGGCTGAAAGCCATCAAGTCCCCATCGTTTCAACCTATCACACCCTTTACGATCGGTACGCCCACTACATGTCTGCGTTTCCTCGCCGCTATATTCGCTTCCGCATCGCGAAGCATACGAACTTTTATTACAATAGCGTCAATCAAGTCATCACTCCAAGCGAAATTTCGAAGCGTTGGCTCCTTCGTCATGGCGTCGAAACACCAATTACCGTGATTCCAACCGGAACACCAAAGCGGCAACTGATTCCACGCGCCGAAGCACGCCAACAATTAGGAATCCCGCCAGATCAACGAATCCTCCTCTATGTCGGGCGACTCGCCCAAGAAAAAAATTTGGGGACGCTTCTTGGCATGGCGAAGCAAGTAACCCAGGCAGAAAGCAACGCACGTTTGTGGCTAGTTGGTGATGGACCGTACCGAGAGGAATGTCTGAGAATTGCGTCAGACCACGGGATTGGCGACAAAGTTAAGTTTGTTGGTTCGGTGCCAAGGGACTCCGTGGACAAATATTATGCCGCCGCAGACCTATTTACCTTTGCCAGCGTTACCGAAACTCAAGGATTAGTACTCAACGAAGCGATGCAATATGGAATCCCTGCCGTTGCCGTCGATGGTGGCGGAGCAACCGAGGCAATTAGTGAGGGCGAGAATGGCTTTGCGACGAAAAATGATGAGTCATCGATGGCGGATCAAGTGTTAACTATTTTACGGAACGAGAGCTTGTATGCTCACCTCTGCGCAGGTGCGGAACGAAGCGCAAAGTTCAATACCACCGAAATCATGTGTAATCGGGTCCTCGATGTCTACCAAGCTGCAATTAACCAAGGAGGAATTCCGATTGAGCGAAACCACCCCCAATTCGTTAATTAAGAGCGGCTACCGAGACTTCACCCTGATCGTGCTGTTTCTATCAGTTATCAGGCTTCTCTTACCCTTCGTTACGGTCCCGATTGCCATCGCTCCAATTGTGGATTTCCTTCTCCTTATAGGCGTGTTTATTGCTACGATCTATGCTATCTATCGAGCAATGTCCGAAAAGCCTGATCCAAAACTGGCTTTCGTAATTCTGCTCATCGGTATTTTCCTTCAGATCGCGGCGGTCAACGTGATAAACCTCGTGTTCCACGGGCGCGGACTCGGGGCAGTGCTTTTCTCACCGATTGCTCAAACCGGGTTGATGATTTGGTGCATCGGTCTTGGCGCCGTCATCTCAAGCATTCTAAGGGACAAAAACATCCTTATTCCGGTTGCAATTTTCCTCGTCGCGTTCGACATCTTTTTGGTTTTAACTCCCATCGGGTTCACGCAGCAAATCATGAAAGAGAATCCCAACATCCTTGCCAATATTGGGATGCAAATTCCAAAGTCGACTTCAGTCAGTCATGACGTGGCAAAAGTGACGGTTGCGACTGCAGGGCTGGTAGGTCCTGCAGATTTGGTGTTTTTGGGTGCATTCTTTCTCGCAATGTTTAAGTTTAATATGCGACCGAAAGAGACCATGAAAATCATGATCCCTGTCCTCGTCGGATACATGACAATGGTGCTCCTTACTGGCTGGGCTTTGCCCGCCCTAGTTCCAATTGGACTCGTCACTCTCCTCGTGAATCGAAAGGAATTCAATCTTAGTAGGGACGAAAAAGCGTCAACCGTAGTAGTTGCCATCTTGGCGGTCGTGATCCTCGTTTTCAGCGCTACTAGGAAGCCAAAACCGCTACCTGAGCCTTCGCCGAAGGCGCCTTCCCTAGAACTTCTAAGATCGGCAAACTCGCCTGAGAAAGAGCAACCAAGTCAGCCCCCGTCCGCAAACCCATCCGTTCTGCAAAATACACCAAGTCCTCCGTAGCCAGATTTCCACCTGCACCTTTCGCATATGGACATCCGCCTAACCCCGCCGCACTCGAATCGAAGGAAGAGTATCCCAGATCGAGAGCAGTTGAAACATTTGCTATTGCAGTCCCTCGAGTATCGTGGAAATGCCAGACCACCTTCTCTTTTGGTAGATCCGAAAGTTCGTTGACGAGCTTTTTAACCTCAGTCGGCACCCCGACTCCAATGGTATCTCCAAGCGAAACTTCATTCACTCCGATTTCAAACAGTCGATCGACAACCCGCCGAACCTGAACTGGATCAATGAGCCCTGAATACGGACACTGAAAAATCGTGCTGACATAGCCTCGAATGAACCCCTTGTGAAGCGATCGAATCCGGGCAAAGACTTCTAATGATTCATCAACTGTCATATTGATGTTTTTTTTCGTGAACGCGTCACTTGCTGCTGTAAAGACAGCGATTCGATCAACTCCCAATTCTACGGCTCGATCCAATCCCTTTTCGTTCGGAACTAATGCTGAATAAATTCCACCGGATGGCAACATCGGCCAAAGCTCCGCTATATCTCCAAGCTGAGGAACCCACTTTGGAGAAACAAAACTGCTGACTTCAATCTCTTTGAGCCCCGATTGAAGTAAAGCCAATATGAAATTAGCTTTCAGACTAGTGGGCACCGCAACGGCTTCATTCTGGAGCCCGTCACGGGGGGAAACTTCAATGATTCGAATGCCGGTCATGGCTAGCTCGCTTCTACCACGGCCAGAAGATCATCTCCTGAAACCTGAACTCCCTTCACGACATTGAGTGTCCGGACCACTCCGTCAAACGGAGCATTAAATGGTTGTTGGGTTTTCATCGCTTCTAGAACCAGGATCTTTTGGCCAGCAACCACAGCATCACCTTCTGCCACCAATACATCGACGATCATTCCCGGCATTGGCGCTCGATACTCACCGCTCTTAGCTCCGCCCGTTCGAGTCCTTGATTGGCGAGTTTCCAGCCGATATTGGTTCCCTTTATACGAAACCAATATCGCGTCTCCATCTCGAACCGCGAGGGCACTAAATGATCCCTCAGAAGTCCTTACTTGTAGCCGATCGGGAAGCTTTAAGACCTCGAAAGATCCTTCAAACTCAACCGGCTCACCATTAAGGAAATATCTCATGCCTTTGTCTCTGAATACGTTCGGGCGGCACCTATAAATCCGTTGAATAAGTTTTGGGTTGCTTCATCGT
>JANPAV010000390.1:0-6224 GCA_031430115.1 Armatimonadota bacterium
GGGGAGACTGCCGTACACGGTCCGACCTCAGCCTTCCGATCCTGCACCGATCACGCCCGTGCAAGATTCCCCTGCATTGCGACCAAAGGTCTTGCTTAGGTTTGCGTCGGTTGATAAGCTGCTCATAAGCGGAGCGCTAGATAAAGGAGAAGAGCTCGCTGGGAAGGCGGCATTAGTTCAGTGCCCGGTCGGCAAAGGCAACGTCTTGCTTTTTGCTATCAATCCAATGTGGCGCCAATCAACCCAAGGGTCTTGGGCGATGGTGTTCAATGCAGCCGCGAATTGGCAAAATTTGAGGTCAGACAAATGAGTGAAACTGAAGTTCCGAACGCAAGTGACTTGAATGATCTTCAGGCAAAGTCAATTCCTCCGGTAATGGCAAACCAAACGGTTCCTCCCCAAATGCATGAATATCCGCGCGGGAACCTTCGACAGTCACCTCCTCCAGATGAGACAATGAAGTATCTCATTCCCGTGAATCCCTCTGCTTGGGCACTTATTTCTGGCTACCTAGGTCTCTTTTCCGTGCTTCTCATTTTCGCGCCCTTTGCCCTGGTCACGGGAATATTTGGATTAAGGGATATTAAGGCTAACCCAAACAAGTCTGGAATTGGTCGTGCTTGGTTCGGAATAATCATGGGAACAGTCTTCTCCTTCTTTTTGATATTTTGGCTCCTGCCGGTGCTGATGAACAAGAAGTCATAGTGGAGAATTCGTTTGGATCGTTGAAATCTCAATTCACCGACAAAAGTCGTCGGATCAATGCCGAAACTTTGGCCACACCGTTCTGATTTCCGTAGTTCAGTTCACCTTGTTCAATGCCTCGAATTTTGCCGCGCTTGTCAACGATATAAAGGCACGGCCAAACGTTGTTCCTCCATGCCTTCCAGTTGGTATAGGAGCCATCTATCAAGACTGGATATTTGATCCGATACTCTTCAACCGCCTTTCTAACGTTTGCGATGTTTCGCTCTTCAGAAATTTCTGGAGTATGGATGCTGATTGTCTCCACGCCGTCTTTCTTGAACGTGTCAGTTAAGCTTTGAATAGCCGGAAGGTTATTCTTACAGTTGTAACAGGCAAAAGTCCAAAAATAGACAAGGGTGACTTTCCCTCTCCGGTCCGCCATTCGGACTGGACTCGAAGTGTTAATCCACTCCTTGCCAATAAATTCTGGTGCAATCTTGCTTCCGCCACCACGACTAAACAGAAGGGTCGATATCATTGATGTGATCATGCTCTACCAATGCATAGCGAGCAGAAAAGGTTCCTAATCGCTGATCAACTTGACAATTGCTGGCTCATCTTCGACAATTTCTGAAAACCGTCCAACTTCCGGATCGGCAAAGAAATTGTCGTTGGCGTCATCGTTGACCGTCGAAACCTCGCCAATGATGCATTCTTCCGATGTGCACCAAAACTCATGATAGATGCCGGGCACGAGGGTAATCCGCTCACCAGCTTCTAACGTAATAGTGTCGCCCCCGAATACGCGACAAATTTCTCCATTGACCTTTACAGAAAAGTCTTCTGGTCGAAGGGCGTCTGGCTTGCCTTTCCAAATTCGAACTTTAAGTGTCCCCCAGCGACAAATGATGTCTTCCTTTTTAACTGAGTGGGTATGGGCTGGGGTTACCATTCCGCGTTGAATATACATTAGCTTCTCGCAATACTCCGCTTCTTCCGCCAAATTAATGAGCACCAGACCAAACTGCTGCCAATCTCCTAGTCCGAAATCAGTCACGTCCCACTTCGGGTTTGGTGGCAGGGGCCAACCGTTCGCCACAAAACATGCGGATGCCCTTTCGATCAAGTAATTGATTGCGCTTCTGTTCATGGCATTCCAAAACTAAACATTCTCAGTTTGCACACTTCTTGAAATCCAAGTCTCAAGTAGACCGGCAAGCCCATTTTTGATGACTGAAGCGTTCCAATATGGTATCCCTCGTTTCGAGCTTCCGCAAGTGGTAATGCAGTCAAAGCGGAGCCAATACCTCGGGCACGAAACTCTGGGAGGGTGCTGAGACAGTAGATCCCAGCAACTCCGTTTTTAAGAATGAGTGCAGTTGTGCCGACTACGTCCCCATTGAGGAAGGCAGTATAGAACCGAATTTGCTCACTTGGATTCCAAGCGAACATTTGAGCGACTTCAATCGACATTCCGAATCCCTTGGCTATTGCCTGGTGCCATACTGACAACTCTTCTTCGTTAGCCACTCGACGTAACTGAAAACCTTCGAGGAGTTGGGGAATCTCGAGGGATTCTAAATCAATCACCATTGCCGGGGGAGAAGCCAGGTGCACCCAACCGTTTTGAATAAGGATTTCGTCTAGATTCGCCGGAAGTGTGCATGGTCCTACCCAAAACAGCCCTGGGCAATCGAGTTTTTTCAACTGTTCAGTGATGGCAGCTACCCGATTCTCAGCGTCAGAGACATGCATTCCAAATGCCATGTTGGCAAAAGGATCTTTGATCCCCGTGATAATTTCGCAAAAACCATCAACACTTTTCATTGCTGGATGATTGCAAAGAGCTAAGGCAAATGCGGAATCATCGTGCGTGTCTGCCATCAAAACGAGTTCATCAGGACTGTAGTCACTCAGCTTTGGAAATAGTTGGCTCGTCATCCGCATTTCAAAGTATACGAGAAACCTAGGCAACAGCCATTATCGTAACATAACGGACACTACATTAACTCCCTAAGAATCTTCTCGCGATCATTGTCCCAATAGCCGCATTCGAGTTGAAGAAAGACCGAAGTATAAGGAATCATTGTATTCGTCTTAATGACCAGGATCGAATAATTTGCGCCATCCATGTTGAGCTTTTCCAAAATCATTTCGTGGGCTCCTTCAGAAGGTTCTAGGTGTCCAGTTTCAAATCGAATACTGGCCCGCAAAGCCGAGACTCCCGGGCAAAGATCTTCGGTCATATAGCCTAGCTCCCGGTCCAAGTAGGCTTTCGGGGAGACATGACCCATCTCGTGGATTGCTGTAAGTACGTGTCGAAGAGCCTCATCGATCGGGGAATTAGCGATCAAAACCGTAAGACCGGGCGCAGTTTGTTCTGGATATGCGGCATCGGCAATGACTATCCAATTTCGGTGACCGAATCTAGGGAGATATTCGGAGAACTGACTTTGCCAAGAACTCATACGTTAGTGTAGATAACTTTCGTACTTATTGATTTGTTGATGCTGGAAATTTTGCACTCATGGTAAAAATGAAAGTAAAATTCTGCAAAGTTAGTGAATTAATGACTTCAATTGAGCCAATCGCAGAATCAGAAAAGAGCTTCTACCGAAGCAACGGCTATTTGGTTGTAAAGGGTCTCTTTACAGAGTCTGAATGTGACTTTTGGGCCAAGTACTTCACCGACATTGTTGAGCGAGGCGGCGACGGATGGGCAGAGGGCGGGGTTGATCCCACTCATGAAGATCCACTCAAGCGATACCCAAGGCTTCTGCAACCTCATCGCGGTGACCAAGTCGCCTTTGACTACATGGTTGATCCGAGGATCAATCGGTATCTCTCGTCATTCTATGACCGTGAACCACTTGCAGTTCAAACAATGGTCTACTTTAAGCCTCCTGGCGCAAGGGGACAAGCCCTTCACCAAGACAATCGATACCTCCAGGCCGAACCTGGGACATGCATGGCCGCCTGGCTAGCACTCGAGGACATTGACGATGAAAATGGTTGTCTTGAAGTTGTTCCAGGCACACAAGATATGCCAATGGTTTGTACCGAAAAGGCGGATACAACCAAGAGTTTTTCTGATGTCGTCATAAACCTTCCGGGAATGTCTGCCATTCGACTTCACATGAAAAAAGGGGACGTAATATTCTTCAATGGTTCGCTAGTACATGGGTCGGGTCCAAATCAGTCGGAATCAAGATTCCGCCGAATTATGGTAGGTCACTACATCGAAGGCAATGCCGAAAAAGTTGCGAAGTACTATTTCCCCGTGTTTAGAATGGACGGTAGCCAAGTTGATGGACTTACCTCAATAGACCACGGTGGACCTTGTGGAGTTCCGGTTTTTAAGGATGGCAAGTTAACCATCGAAATGGCCGGAAAGTCTGGCGAAGTTGCCGGACCGCATTAGCCCCAAACGGCAAGATACTCGTTAATTTTCTTGGCAAGCTTTTGCTTGAATTCATAGGTTGTCGATGCACCAAATGAAATTCCTTTACCTTTGGAATCTGTTAGGTTGATCGTCTGGAGCGGCGCAGAATTGTTGCTAGTCTGCGTGGTTCCAGCTTGTGGCCTCCCGACTTTCGCTATTGTGTCATCACTGAGTTCAAACGATTTGGTTCGATTCCAGTTCTTGAACTTTCGATTAATAGTTAAAGTGCGACCGTTTAGGGTTATTGATTCGGTACAGAGGGAGTTCATGCATGAACCAAGCATGGCAAAGCCAACCATAAAAAAGATTGAGTAGAACAAGAGAAGTCCCAAAGCGGCAATTCCGAATGCGTGATACATGCCACCAACCATCGCGACGCAATGAAGGGTCGTGAACGATGTCCATGCGATTCCGAAGATCCCAGCACCCACTGCAACAGTCTTATTAGGAGGAGATGTTTCAAGCTCAAGAATCGCGGGTACTTGACCTGTTTCAGTAACCCCAATTTCCTGCTTAGCGTTTCGTTCGGCCAGTCGTTCCTGTAGTGACTCCACGTCAATCACTCCGCGAGGATCACCCGGAGCTACTTTCGCAAGTTGCCTTCGAAGGGGTTGCTCGATCGAATCAAGTTGTTCCACCGCTTCGACAATCGTTTCGCGAATTCTTAAATCGGAATTGTCGGTCAGATTCTGGAGCAATCGAAGCAATTCTGGCGCATCCGATTTTAACCCTGCAATGGTACTCATTTGTTGATGAATCGTATCTGTTTCATACGGAATCTCATCACTCGAAATGAGAGGAGCAAACTTAGCTAACCATTGGTTTGCTAAATCTCGAATCGCTCCTTGATCATTCTCAAATGAGTATCGTGACGCCACTTCAAAAGGAATTATCGGAATGCAGGTCCTTGTTCGTATAGCAAATGGGCAAACATTAGTACAATTTCATCGAAATGAAGCGATATGGGATTGTTGCAAGACCATTTCGCGGACTAGATCGTGCTCTGGTTCGATCAACAATTGCCCGACTGGCTGCAACGGAAAAACCATCACAGTCAGCCGCACAATCTCAATTTCAGGTTTAATACGCCTTCGCGAAAACAACTCGTTGTTTACTTGGCTGACCAGTCAAGACGCACTTGCCTGGCTCTCCATCTTCAGGTATCAAAGGTAAAAGTGGAATACATCGAATGGTTGCTTTTGTCATTTCGCTAATCTTGGCTTCTGTCTCAGCGGTTCCATCCCAGTGAGCTACCACAAAACCACCTCCACCTTCTCCTTCAAATTGTTTGGCAAATTCGACCCAATTATCAACGCGAAGTATATTGGCTTCTCGGAACGCCAATGCCTTCGCATACATGTCGGCTTGAATAATTGGCATCAGTCCCGATACATACTCTACAATCTTATCAACCGCAACCATTTCCTTACCGTCGTTGTCCCGTCGGGAGACGCCAAGCTCACCCGCTTCGAGCTCACGGCCACCAACATCTACTCGCACGCAAACTCCGCGCATTTCCCAATGCTTAGCCTTGAAGCCTGGTGACTCCTTGACTCTTTCGTCAACTTTCGCCCGAATTCCGCGCGATTTAAGTTGAGCGGCCAGGTCTCTTGCGACTGTCGTAGTTTGTTCTAAAACCTCGGCTTTGCCCATCGGCACAAAGACCACTTGAATCGGCGCCAACTTTGGAGGACAGACTAGCCCTTTGTCATCGCTGTGACCCATAATCATGGTTCCAATGAGCCTTGTAGAAACCCCCCAACTGGTGGCATAGACATATTCACGCTTGCCCTCAGCACTCTGGTATTGCACATCAAATGCCTTGGCAAAGTTTTGACCGAGGTGGTGAGAAGTTCCAGCTTGAATCGCCTTGCGATCTTGCGTCATGGCTTCGATACAGTACGAATGGCTCGCACCGGCAAACTTTTCACTTTCCGACTTTAAGCCGCGAATTACCGGGATTGCCATCCACTCCTCGGAGAACTTCGCGTAAACATCATGAAGAATCGTCAGAGCTTCAGCATCAGCCTCTTCAAACGTGGCATGAGCCGTATGCCCTTCCTGCCATAGAAATTCCGCAGTCCGCAGAAACAAT
>JANPAV010000391.1:0-4253 GCA_031430115.1 Armatimonadota bacterium
TGAATACGACATGTTTCAATCGCGCGAACCTCGGAAATTGGCGGTCCGATGGACTTTCGAGGGGGCAGACCTGTACCGTGATAGCCTTCTTGAGCGGACGGCACGAGGTGTCGAACCGTTGTTTGAATGGCGCAGAATCCGAGTGTCCGATGGCGAGAAGATCGCTATGCCTGCCCGAGCCAAGCCGCCGAAACCATCGACCTTACTTAAGCCGTTGACGGAACTCCTAGGAGTTTGGGAATCGAGCGACAAGGGGGGACGTATGGAGTTTCGCCACATTCCCGATGCCGACATGATCATCGGCCGACTCACGACAATTGACGTCAAAAAGGGGCCGCTCGTTACGGATATGTATCTCTATCACCACACGGGCAAAGGAAAGTTACGTTGGCTCGGGTTGTCGGTCGATCCGCAAACCAGTGGGGCGGTCGTCACCGAAGGGGACGTCACACCAGTTGACGTACGAAAACTCAATTTCGACTTTAAGGATCACCGACAAAGCGGGACAACTGACAGGAAGCAAAGCTTTGAATTCGATCCCAGTGGAACGCTGCGGTACCGGGTCTGGTCGTCTACCTCCGGCAACCACAAGCCGATTGACATTCGTTTCAAAAAGCAGACCTCAACTCGCAGGTAGGCTCGAACGCAATTGAGTCGCGCACGGGCCAAGATCGGGTGTTCAGTCCTTAGGGTAAGAGATGGTCGAGCAAGATCAACGAACAGTGGCCTTGGCTCACACTTGGATTTCAATGTGCACGGTTTGGCTGAGACAGGGCTCGACGCTGAATTCGCCTATATACCCACCGAAAAGCAAGGTCACAGTGGAAAGCAACCACGCGGCAAATCTTTTGGCATCATCGATTAATCGCTATGCTCTCTAGGGGGCAACCGTCTCAAGAGAGCCCTCTTAGTCGACAATAAGATGTTTAGAGCGGTCTCTTTAAAGGTTTCTCTTAGCCCATGGATTTTGAGAGCGTTCTGAGATGGCTGTAGACTCAAACCAGAGGTTTTTCGACCTATTGTTCATCGGTCCTAAGGAGGGCGCCGGAGGTTCGAGTCTCTCCGAGGCCGCCAGAATCCTTAAGTAAAACTACTCCACTTCTGGCAAATTTGTATTGGCTGGACCATTGACCACCCTTCCAAAAACGTCAAACCTTGAGCCGTGACAGGGACAATCCCACGTCTTTTCCGAATGATTCCATGCAAGAATCGCCCCAAGGTGTGGACATACCGCTGAGAACGCATGAACTGTACTTTCTTCGTCTCGATAGACCGCGTGTTTCGTGAGACCGTGTCGAACGATGGCCCCGGTTCCAGCAGGAATAGATTCTACGTCTTCAACATCCCCCGCCGTAAGCCAATCACCGTACTGAACGACCATATTAATGGTCTCCTTAGCAAATGTTTGAGCTGCGCGAAGCGTTTTTCGAGATGGATCATAAAGAGTCGTCCACGAGTTTTCTCTCGCTAGAATCATATCGGTCAACAGCATTCCTGTTATCGTGCCGTAAGTCACGCCATTTCCACAAAATCCGGTCGCAATAAACACATTTTCTTTGTCTAAAGGATTTCGTCCGATAAATGCCAAACCGTCGACTGATTCCATCGTTTGACCTGACCAACGATACTGAAATTCCGTGACTTCCGGAAACCGCTCACGAGTCCACGATTCCAACCGAGAGTATCGCTCTTCCGCGTCGTCCGCCTGCCCCGTTTTGAAATCTTCTCCACCCACGATCAACACATCACTTGCTTCGGACGAAGCTGGGCCAGAAGTAGTTTGCAAGCGAACATAATGGTAAGGGTCAAGAGTGTCCCAATAGAGTCCGACGGGTATAGAACCGGCCGGAACCTTTGCTCCGACCACGTAATTCCGATAAGCTGCTTGCTTCGTATGCATGGTGAGCAAATCGTTAATTGGAGTATTCGTCGCGATTACAATCGAATCCCCCGAGACAATAATTCCGCCTTCAACCTCGACATGGGCCTCGTCTCCACCCTCAATTTTTGTCACATGGGACTCAGAGTAAATACGTCCTCCATCTCTCGTTACTGCATTGGCTAAAGCTGCCATGTATTTAACAGGATGAAATTGAGCTTGGTTGGGGAATCGCAGCGAGCGACCGGTATCGAACCCTGTGAGTGGAGCTCTTGAAACAATTTCGAGGTCCGACAATCCTATGCGAAGTCCCAATTCTAGTTCCTTGTCCAAAAGGTCGCTTTCACCTCCGTCCGGTATAAACAAATAGCCATCCACTCGCAGGAAATCACAATCGATCTGCTCCTCGAGGACAATTCGTTCGATTTCATTTATTGCGGAAGAGTGACTCTCGGCAATCATCGTTGCACCTTTTTCGCCATGCAGCCACTCTAGTTTAAAGTAGCGATCATCTAGTACGCAGGTCAAATGAGCCGTCGTCCTTTCCGACTCACCGGAGACAATGGGTCCGTCGTCCAGCACCACGACCGATTTTCCGGCTCGACCTAGAAGATACGCGGTACTCAAACCTGCGATTCCTGCTCCTACGATGATGACGTCCGCGCGTTCATTTGTCGCAATCGCCTCATAGGTTGGTCGGTCTGAAGTGACCATCCAAATCGAAGCGCTTTTGCCGGAGTGTTCACTTGGTTTTGAAACTGATTCCATATGACCGACTACGCCCGATAGGCAGGTTCTGTATTGACTGAAGTAGATTGGGGCATTAGAACCGATCCGATTTCAGGTGTGGCATCCCACTTGAGCTTGGTTTCATTGCTCCACTTCTCGGGATCAATCTTGTGCATCTGTTCCATATCTTTGGCGACGTCTGGGTGCTTTTCGATTACGTGCTTGGTCATGGTTTGCACCATGTCATCCCACGTTTCAGCGGAAAGTTCTTGATCGCATTTTCCTCCTAGTTGCTTGCATGTCATTGTTTTCATTTGTGTTTCCGCTAGATCATTTCATCGAGTGCAGCCCAACAACGTTACCATCGGGATCCGAAACGAGGGCGATAAAGCCATGGGGTCCGATCGCGAACTTTTCTTTCATGATCTCCCCACCATTGTCGGTAACCCTTTGCGCTTCCACGGCGCAGTCTTCGCAAGAAAAGTAGACGATAGTCCCATTGCCGCTGGGCTGGTCATTTCCTTTCATACTTGTCAATGCTCCTGACGCACCCGGCGCGCCTTCTTCCATCGGGAATGCATACATACTGGCGAGACTAGGACCCGGACTCTCAAGCTCCGTGAGCTTTATTGCCAAGACGTTCTCGTAAAAGGAGCGGGCTCGCGATAAGTCCTTGACGTAGATTTCAAACCACCCGATTGGGTTATAACTTGTTGTTTTCATGTTGTTTCTTTTTCCTATATTAATTGCGTCCGAGCGAGATAATGTCATCCTCCTAAAGCCTCATGGTTATGCGCGGCAAACGCGGCTAATGAGAAGGTCCTGTTTTCACTTCACCTGCGCGCTTGTAATTGGCAAAGATAACTCCGGCGGGTGTTATTTTACTTGTCACTAACTTAAGAGCCGATGGAATCGTGCCTTCGGCAAACAGGCGCTTGCCTGTACCAAGAGTAATGGGAAATATTTTGAGCCACAATTCGTCAACCAAATCATGATTTAAAAGCGTTTGGATAAGTTTACTGCTACCCCATACTTGGATGTCAGAGCCCTTCGTTTGCTTGAGTTTTTTAATTTCCTCCACGACGTCACCATTCACAAAGATGGAATTGTTCCAATCATGTTTTGTAAGCGTATTCGAAACCACGTACTTGGCGCCCTCGTTTATGCCGGGCCAGCCACTCGCATGCGGTGGCCAGTAAGACGCGAATATCTCGAAGGTTTCCTGCCCAAAAGATAGTCTGCAGGTTTCATCTGCTTTTCCATGACCTCGCCGAATGTTTCATCACTAAATGGCATCATCCATCCGCCGTACTTAAAGCCCTCGGCAGTATCCTCCTTTGATCCTCCTGGGGCCTGCATGACGCCATCAAGCGTTACGAATTCTATTACGATGATTTTTCTCATCCGCCTAAAACCTCATGCTTGTGCGCGGCAAATGCCGCAAGAACTTCCTTTTTCTCCTGCGCTGGTACCTTGTAGAAGTCAAGGCTACGTCCAAGTTCCTCAGCCACTTCGTCGAATTCTTTCGAAGAGATCTTGAACTTTTGGTGAGCATTTTCTAGTCCCAGCTTCGTTTTTCCAGGTTTGGTCGCCGTGTACTTGAACGGGCCGCCGGTGATGTTGCAGACCCAAAGAGTTCTCATGA
>JANPAV010000392.1:0-1847 GCA_031430115.1 Armatimonadota bacterium
CGACTGGATGAACAAATCTTATTACTATGATGGTGCGGCTCCAATCGGAAGCATCCAGCCGGAGCTCCTTGAGGTTTTAGGCCTATCGGAAGAAACAATCATGGAAATTGCCGAGAAGGTGCGGAATAAGGTTGATGAAGCTAGTGCAATTTACGGCATGTTAGGTGGTTAAGAGGGGAATTAAGCAATGAGTCTTTTTGGGAACACGACGGGAATATCATTTGGGGGAATCGCAAGCGGTCTCGATACCGAAGGCATTATTACCAAGCTTGCTTCGATTGAAAGAAGTTCAATTTCTCGACTGACTCTCCAACGAAATAGGCTCACCCAAAAGGCCGACCTCTACTCCCAATTTAAGGGTCAAATTTCCGGCATTGCTCAAGCTGCAAACGCGCTCACATCAAGCGATGCATTCAAAGCAGTTGGAGTATCGGTCACCGACCCAGCCGTGATCTCGGTCACGACCAGCAGCGGAGCCCAACCGGGAAGCTATGACTTTAAGATTTCAAAACTAGCTCAGGCTCAAAAGATTTCTTCGGATGCCCAAGCTTCCACGACGGCAGCTCTAGGGCAGACCGGACAGTTTGTTGTCAACGGAAAGGTCATTACGGTTGACGCGACCGACTCCCTGCAATCAATTGCTGCCAAAGTAAACACCTTGAACAACGGTGTTTCGGCTGGCGTCGTCAATGGCGGGGCCGGACAAGCCTATCTTACGTTCACTTCAGCAAAAACCGGAATTTCGAACAAGCCAGAACTTTCAGATGTAACTGGTAACACGCTTGGATCGCTCGGAATCCTTTCTGGTGCCGCAACGGTTCGACAACCAATAACCAACGGAGCTTCAAGCTATGGTTTGTCATCCGGCTCAACTGCTATCAGCAGCCTCATTGGTGCTTCAGGTTTGGTTCCACAGACTGTTCAAGTTAACGGAATTGATGTTAGTATCGATCTTTCAACTGACGGGCTGCAAAGTATTGCGGACAAGATTAACTTAGCCGGGACTGGGGCAACTGCATCGGTCGTAACTACTTTAGATAAGGGAGTTGCAAAATACTCGCTTTCAATTTCGGGACCAAGTGGTACGCCAACATTTACTGACTCAGCAAATACGTTGAGTTCGCTCGGAATTCTGCAGCAAGGCGCAGGGCACGAACTGATTCAGGCTCAAGACGCCGCATTTACGGTCGATAATGTGGCTCTAACTAGCGCAACAAACGTTATTGAAAACGTTGTTGCGGGCACGACAATCACGCTTCTGAAAGCCGATGCTACAACACCAACTTCCTCTACGATCAACTTAAGCAACGATGCTGGTGCCGTAGGCGCACGAGTGAAAGGGATCATGGCGGCATTCAACTCGACGCTTGCCTTCATTGGTCAGAATAGTCAATTTGATGCCACAACGTTCGCCACTGGCCCACTATTTTCCGACAGCATTGTCCGCCAATTTCAATCAACGTCTCAATCCACGCTTTTTAGCAATGTCCCCGGTCTGACTGGAACCTACAAAAACCTGATTGATATCGGGTTTAGCTTGGATACGAAAGGAAACATGCAAGTTGATGACGCGAAACTGCAAGCCGCGATTACGGCCGATTCTTCTAGCGTTCAACAGATCTTCCAGAACTTCGGAAAAAGCACTGCCGGTAACCTAAACTACGTTTCCAGTACGTCGTCGACAGTCACGTCAAGCATCGTTCCTTACGACGTGAACATCACGCAAGTCGCGACTAAGACTCGATACATCGCAGCAACTCAAAAGACGGGGCCGAATACGGTTTCAGAAAAGCTAACTTTTGCCGGAAGCATGTTTAGCTCCGGAAGTATTGACCTCACGATTGACG
>JANPAV010000393.1:0-4279 GCA_031430115.1 Armatimonadota bacterium
CGACTGGATGAACAAATCTTATTACTATGATGGTGCGGCTCCAATCGGAAGCATCCAGCCGGAGCTCCTTGAGGTTTTAGGCCTATCGGAAGAAACAATCATGGAAATTGCCGAGAAGGTGCGGAATAAGGTTGATGAAGCCAGTGCAATTTACGGCATGTTAGGTAATTAAGGGGAGAACTAAACAATGAGTCTTTTAGGAAATTCGACAGGAATATCATTTGGAGGAATCGCCAGCGGTCTCGATACCGAAGGCATTATTGCCAAGTTATCCTCGATTGAAAGAAGTTCAATTTCCCGACTGACTCTGCAACGAAACAAGCTCACCCAAAAAGCCGATCTGTATTCTCAATTTAAGGGCCAAATCTCTGGCATTGCTCAAGCGGCGAACGCGCTCACTTCGAGTGATGCATTCAAAGCAGTTGGAGTTTCGGTCACCGACCCAGCCGTGATTTCGGTCATGACCAGCAGCGGAGCCCAGCCAGGAAGTTACGACTTTAAGATTTCAAAACTAGCTCAGGCTCAGAAAATTTCTTCGGACGCGCAAGCCTCCACCACGGCTGCTCTAGGGCAGACCGGACAGTTTGTTGTCAACGGCAAGGTTGTGACAGTTGACGCAACCGACTCCCTGCAATCAATTGCTGCCAAAGTAAACACCTTGAACAACGGTGTTTCGGCTGGCGTCGTCAATGGCGGGGCCGGACAAGCCTATCTTACGTTCACTTCAGCAAAAACCGGAATTTCAAACAAGCCAGAACTTTCAGATGTAACTGGTAACACGCTTGGATCGCTTGGAATCCTTTCTGGTGCCGCAACGGTTCGACAACCTATAACCAACGGAGCGTCGAGCTATGGACTTTCATCGAATTCAACCGCAGTTAGCAGCCTCATCGGAGCTTCAGGTTTAGTTCCACAAACGGTTCAAGTAAACGGAATTGATGTTGATATTGACCTCTCCACCGACGGCCTTCAAAGTATTGCGGACAAGATCAACTTAGCCGCGACCGGTGCAACAGCGTCAGTTGTCACTACTTTAGATAAGGGAGTTGCAAAATATTCGTTCTCCATTACTGGTCCAAGTGGCACGCCAACCTTTACGGATTCGGCTAACACGTTGAGTTCACTCGGAATCCTTCAACAAGGGGCGGGGCACGAACTGATTCAGGCTCAAGACGCCGCGTTTACAGTTGATAACGTTGCTCTAACGAGCGCAACCAACGTTATTGAAAATGTTGTTGCTGGCACGACGATCACGCTTTTGAAAGCGGACGCCACAACGCCTACGTCTTCTACCATCAACTTGAGCAACGATGCTGGGGCAGTTGGTGCCCGAGTAAAAGGCATCATGGCGGCATTCAACTCGACGCTTGCCTTCATTGGTCAAAACAGTCAATTTGATGCCACGACTTTTGCCACTGGACCGCTGTTTTCCGACAGCATTGTCCGCCAGTTTCAATCGACTTCACAATCGACGCTTTTTAGTAATGTCCCGGGGCTAACGGGAACCTACAAAAACCTCATTGATATTGGATTTAGTTTGGATACGAAAGGAAACATGCAAGTAGATGACGCGAAACTTCAAGCGGCAATTACGGCTGATTCATCAAGCGTTCAACAGATCTTCCAGAACTTCGGAAAAAGCACCGCCGGAAACCTGAACTACGTTTCCAGTACGTCTTCTACGATTACGTCAAGTGTCGTCCCATATGATGTCAACATCACCCAAGTCGCTACTAAGACTCAATACATCGCAGCAACTCAAAAGACGGGGCCGAATACGGTTTCAGAAAAGCTAACTTTTGCCGGAAGCATGTTTAGCTCCGGAAGTATTGACCTCACGATTGACGTCGGGGCAAACATGTCCGACATCGTTGCGAAGATCAATAACGATCCGCGCCTCAAGGACTTGCTCATTGCGAGTGACAATGGCGGAATGCTTCAAATTGACAGCACGAAATTTGGCAAGAATGGCCAATTTACGTTGGTCAGCAACCAATCGCCATTGGGAACCAACTCCGGTGTCGGATTTGCGGCTGGCTCTTTGGTTGATGGACTTGATGTTGCCGGAACGATTGCCGGACAAGCCGCGACTGGGGTTGGACAATTTTTAACGGGCGACAAGACCAATACGGTTGCCAATGGACTTCAAATTCAATACACCGGAACAACAACTGGTGCGGTTGGATCAATGAGCTTTACGAGTGGGTTGATTGGGGTTCTCAACAATACTCTCAACTCGTTTACTGACTTTACCAATGGTCAAACCGTAACTGGGGAGAAGGCTCTAACCGATCAAGCTGCCGCTTTGCAAAAGCAAATTGATAGCGTCAATAAACGTGCTGACGATAAGGCGATTGAGCTGCGAAACAAGTTTACGATCATGGAACAACGGATTCAGCAACTCCAGGCTCAGGGCAATACGTTATCGAGCCTGTTGCCAAAAAGTAACGGTTAGTACATTTCGCGCGACAGAATGAAAGCTCAATCCGTCTGACATTCGTGTCAGATTCTATTCGCGAGCAAATTCAAGCCCGTGAAGCCCTATACCTTTCTCCGTTAGCCACCAAGGCATCCGCCAGTCTTGGTCGCCAACGACCCGAACCGGAAGACCCTGTCCGCACTTGTTTTCAGCGAGACCGCGACCGCATTCTCCACGCAAAGTCCTTTCGACGGCTGAAGCACAAAACGCAAGTCTTTATCGATCCACTTGGTGATCACTACCGCACGAGGCTGACCCATACCCTTGAAGTCGCACAAATCGCGCGAACCATTGGTCGAGCACTCCAACTCAACGAAGACCTCATTGAAGCGATTGCCCTTGGTCATGACGTTGGACATTCGCCCTTTGGGCATGCTGGCGAACGAGCGCTAGACGAGGCGATTAAGGAGTATTGGTTTGCCAAAGAAGGCACGACTAACCACCAAGACTCTTTGCCGATGGAATCGGACTCTTGGCACGAGCCTCGGCATTTTAGACATTGGGAGCAATCGCTAAGGATTGTTGACGTTCTTGAGCATTTGAACTTAACCGAAGAGGTCCGCCTTGGCATTGGTGGTCATAGCAAGGGACGTAAAGATTTGACGGCGATGGATGGAGAACCGGTTTCGAGTCTCGAAGCCGCCGTTGTTAAGGTTAGTGATCGTATCGCGTATCTCAATCATGATATTGACGATGCCCTTCGGTCTGGGATTATCGAAGCAGTACCCGCCGAGTTCCAAATTCTTGGCACGACCTATTCCCAGCGAATCGGGATTCTTGTTCGCGATGTTATTGAGCAAAGTGTTAGTCAACCGTTCGTTCGAGTGTCCCAACCGTTTCTCGACAAGATGAATTTGTTGAAGGAGTGGATGTTCGAGAATGTGTATTTACGCTATCCCGTTGTGTTTCCCGATGTCGAAAAGGCGGCGAACTTGGTTAAAGAGCTGTTTGTTCACTTTCTCGAAGATGACACTTTGCCCGAAGGCTATACCGGACTTCAGGGCGCGGTTGATTATGTTGCCGGCATGACGGATCGGTTCGCCATTGAAACTTACGAAACATTGAAGCTTCCTGCGGCTTGGGAGCGACGATAATACGTCGTCAAACGTCTAGTATTATAGAAGCATGAGCCAGGGTCTTGATACCGAAGTTCAATACGTGAAGGGGGTTGGACCTCGCGTAGCTACGCTTTACAAAAAGGTTGGGGTTGAAACGGCTGAGGATCTCATGTTTCACCTCCCGCGCCGGTATCAGGATCGCAGAAACATCCCGCCAATTTCAAAGGCGAAACCTGGTCAGGTGGTGACGATCAAAGGGCGGGTGAGGAGAATTGAAGCGAGAACGATTGGCGGTGGTCGGGTATTGCTAAAGGCAATCATTGAAGACTCTTCGGGTGCGATATGCCTTACTTGGTTTAACCAGCCTTGGATAAGAAAGCAACTTGAGGAGACCGACCAAGTTATTGCTTATGGCTTGGTAAAGGAAGGGGCGCACCTTCATGAAATTGGGTCACCAGAATGGGAAGGAATCGAAGCTGATGACGACGGAGAATCGTTTGCGCAGATTGTGCCGGTCTATCCGTTGACTGAGGGACTTCAGCAAAAAACCGCTCGAAAAGCGGCTGCTTCCGTACTTGATTTGTACCTGCATGCGGTCGAAGAGCCGCTTCCTCAGTCCCTGTTACAGGCTCAGAAGCTGCGAGAAATCCAGTGGTGTCTTCGGCAAATCCATCACCCGGAAAGCGAAGAGTCTCGCATCCAGGCAAGGCGAAGAATCGTGTTTGAAGAGTTTCTGTATATG
>JANPAV010000394.1:0-1894 GCA_031430115.1 Armatimonadota bacterium
GTGGAAAACCTCTAAAACAAGTCTTTGTCAGGACGGCATCTGTCACGCCGAGATAACCCTGGGAACTTCGTTCCTCCCTCCCGATTCCGCTTAGGCTTCCCGATTCGGCTCCACCTCTCGGGACTTCGCTGAGACTCAGCCATTACCCCCCAGCGGGATCCTCGATGCCTAAGTAGCCGACCAATGGTGTAGTAGTTGTCAACTCAAGATATTCATTTGATTGAGAACTTCCATCGTGAGACGACATTTGGCACTTACCGAAAAACCACACCAAACCCAGTCCAGTGCATTTCCGGTAACTCTAACTTGTCTTCGCCAAGATTGTCCCACCAGGCGGACATGCCGGGATTCATTCGGATGTCGTCGAAGAAGATGAGTCCGCCAGGTCGGACAAGAGGGCCAAATAGAGCTAATTCAGCGGTCACTTGCTCGGCGGTGTGGTCGGTGTCGATAAAGAGGAGGTCTATTGGACCGTACTTTGCGACCTCAGCAACAAGTTCGGGACTGCGGGTGTCGCCTTGAATGAATTCGATGTTATCGAATACAAGAAGTCGTTCTCTGGCATCAGCACGGATCTCGATGTCGATGGAGAGGACTTGGCCGGAGGTTCCAGCGGCAAGGTGTGAGGTGCTTCCTCCGGTGCATGTGCCGAGTTCGACGACGAGTTTTGGTTGAAGTTCTTTAGCGACGGAGTAGAGGAGGCTGTAGTACGGGTTTGAGCTGTCGAGTCCGAAACTGCGAGGATCTTGGCATTCAGACGGGTTCTCAAACTGATTGAGAAATTCTTGCGCTCGATAGCTTATTGGGTTTGATTGCTTCATGCGTAAGTCAAGCTCTCTTGCTCTCTAAATTACAAGCATATCAGTAATTGTTCCTGCTTATTCTCGCAACTCTGCCGATTTTCGAGTAAGCAGGTCACACAAATTTAGTTCCGCCCACAACGGGGCTCGCCTAGCTAAGTCAGTCTGAATTGAGATACCATTCATGGTTCATTGAATGCAGGTTTAAACAAAGATTCATTTATGTAATGGGACGCATTTTGGGGTGACTCCATTAAAAGTAGATTCCAATCCGTCCAAAAAGCTAAGACTGAAATCTTCATCCTGTGAGTTATTGCCTTAGAATGCATGCGTCGTAAAAATATGTATTTTTCAATTCTAGCATGCGTTTTCCAGTTTTGACGTTTAGAACCTTCACGCCCCAACCTGAACTTTCATAGGATGAGTAAGAAAGCCAATGATCGAGAAATACCATTCGAGTAGGATGAGAAGTGAGGACGTCTTGACGAATCCATTCCTTCGATTTCCTTTCCAAAATCACTAAACTGGGTGGTCGGTTAGGTTCTCCAGATACGCAAAATGCTGCAATCATCGTTCCGTCCTTTGAAATAACTGGCGAGAAGTCGGCCGAAACTTCGCTTATATCGTTCGGCTTAAACTCGGTTCGAGGATCACCATCATAGAGGGGCCAACGTAGGTGCTTATCGGAAAGAACCCGCGCTGCCTCCGGGATATGTCTTATTACCGGTACATAGTTCTTGCGCTCCTTACTCTTAAGGATGCGGTTTTGAATATGCAAGTCAATTCCAGTTAACGGATTAGAATCTTGAAGCGGCAATGAAAAAATTTCCGGGGCTTTCCAATCGCCATCGTGAAACTTGGCTTTTTGATAGCGATATGTGGCAAGTCTCTTGCCGGTTTTGCGATCAAGGAACCAAACTGAAGCTGCTTCCTCGATTGCATTGTTTAAGGTGACGGCAATCCATTTTGAACTTGGATCAATTCGGACGCGTCTTACCCGCCAGTTTGGTGCGACCGGAAATCGCAAAATCTTTGACCTGGTGACACCAGATCGATAGCTTGTGATAGCAACCGACACTTGCGTAGGTTCCCGA
>JANPAV010000395.1:0-7547 GCA_031430115.1 Armatimonadota bacterium
TGGCCAAATGCTTTCAATGAGCTTTACTCCGTGGCTAATTGCGATCTCTTTGGTTTTATCGGTCGAGCCGGTGTCAACAACAATGATCTCCTTAAAGAACGGTTTAGCACTGGTGAGGCACTGGTCGAGTACTCGCTCCTCATTTTTGACGATCATGCAAAGCGAGATGTTGGCCCTTCCTTTGAGGTCCTCTAAGTGCAGCTTTACTCGGTCGGGCTTTCGGGTTTCGTCGAACCGGACTAAGCCGTCGACGAGATTGAATCCGGGCAAGTGGGATGCATAGCCGCATTCAAGGTCTGCTTGCCACTTTTGACGGTAGATTGCGCCGTTCATGTCAAGCAAGTTTGTGACATTTGGAACGGATCGGGTTAAAGAGCGCGAACCCCAGTGGTGAACATAGGCTCCAGTAACCATTCGGAGTCGGTATCCCGCCCGGGACATGCGGTAGCAAAGGTCGGTGTCTTCGAAGAGTCCGATTCCGAACCTTTCGTCAAAGAGTCCAACTTCATCTAGGACCGACCGGCGGATGGCGATAGCGAATCCAACGAGGATTTCGACATCTTTGTCCTCAGAATGAGCAGAGGCGAGGTCCGCGGCAAAGTTATCAAGCGTGTCAAGGCTCGTATAGGTCGGCCAGGTTCGTTGGTGGTAACCCACGTTGTTAGACATTGGTCCGCTTGCCCCGATTGAGCCACTTTCCATGAGCCCTTCGATAAGCTTGATGAGTCCCACTCGTGGAACGACGGTGTCGGAGTTGAGAAAGAAGACGACTTCTCCGGTTGAAGCTTCAAATCCCCGGTTACAGGTCTTGCCGAAGCCTTGATTAGTCTCGTTTTCGATGAGGATGACGTTTGGTCTCTTTGCCGCCTCTTTCGCATCGTTGGGCGAGACATCATCGACGACAATGAGTTCGTGAATGAGGTCTCGGCTCTTCTCTAGGCTGCCCAGGCACATCTCAATGTCTTCTCGTCCGCCGTGAAGCGGAATGACGATGCTAAGAGTTGGCCAGTCCTTGGGTCTTTCCAGGTTTGTGTTTGCTCTTGGTCGCTCATCCCAGATGCCTTTGAGTATTTCGGGAATTTCGATTCGTTCTGCCATGCCGTAAGCCGGTGGGTGCGTTGGATGGAAGTCCCGTTTAAGCATATCCTTGTCCCAACCAAGCCACATGTTTTGATACCATTCTTGAACCAGTTCATCTTTATGGCTCCAAGTCGTGATTTTGCGGTGAATCCGCTCATCTGGTCCGGCATAACTGAGGTGATGGATAACTCCATGCTCGGGAGTTAAAGTAAGGGGTCGGCCTCCGTGAAAATCTCGAATGTAAACGTGTTCTACGATAGTGAGATCGATAAGGATGGCGGGTGCAAGTTGCTCTCTTGGACGAATAACGTACCGGGCAGACTTCCAATAGGTGTCCATGCGAGCGTAGACCCTTTCCGCAATTTCGCCTTCGGCGAGTGTAGTAAGCGTTTTGAGAAGTAAAGGTTCGATGACTTCATCACCGTCGGGAATGAGGGCATATTTGTATCCTCTTGTTTTAGCTTCTTGGTAGGCTTCTCTTCGGTGAGTGGTTTCGTTGTCCCAATCGCCGAGGATTACTTCGGCTCCGGCACGTTCGGCTTCTTGGACTACATTCTCCCAGTCGCCTGGTGTGGCATTCCAAGAAGTTCGAGAAATAAATGCCAATACTGGACCAAAAGGTCTTGATGCTTCGATGGATTTGGCAACAAACCACCAATCATCGTGCAAACATAAAACGACGCATCTATTACCATTTTTCATTATTCAATTCCCCAACAACTAGAACGATAGGATATGACACTTCGTGCCGTTTCATTCTGAAATGACGAGGAAAACGACGAAAGTTTACGATTTTTAATATGAGTGGAGAGTATCCAGTTCGGTATGGATTATTGAATTTTTATTGCACTCTGCTACCAATCCTTGTGTCGGTTGCAAAGCTCGAAGCTCGAATTGAATCTATTAGCAGCCTGAGTATCGTTCCTGGCTCCACTTCATCAAATTGAAACGTCTTTACACTTTTAGTAGGCTGACTTAATGTGGATACGATTGACAGCGATGGATTTGGGTGGGACTTTGATGCGCATCCGCCTACCCTTTCTCTTCACAAGCTTTTGCGGACCTGTTAGGAAAGAGCGACCTGTGCAACTCAGTTTACGCCACTAACTTGTGGCTTCGGGATGGTGCATTGCTCAAAGGTCTAAATCTTCAAGCTTTTCCACTTGGTTCCAGTATTGTCAGCCTTAAAAAACGAGAGCTCGCTTAGTAAGATGAGGCGGTCATGCCTGTAAGTCGCAAGCATCAAAAATATGGCATTTTTGTATTTCAAGTAGGTATTTACCCGTATCCACATCGATGACCCTCACACGCCAATTCGCCATTTCGTACACCATATATGAAAGGCATCGATTGAGAAATACCATTCGGTGAGGGTATAAGTGCGTTACGTCCTTCCTAATCCATTCTCCGGATCTCTTACTTAGGAGCACTAAACTTAATGGTCGATCAGCTTCACCAGTTCGACAATACGCAGCAACCATATCCCTATTTTTCGAAATTATTGGCCCACCGTCTGATGAAATGTCCGAAATATGCCCGGCTTGAAACTCTCCAACTGGATTAGCATCGGTCACTGGCCAATGCAGGTTTCTTGCCGAAAGGGCCAGTGAAGCCTCTTTGAAATTGCGTATTAATGGCGGGTAAAAGTCTTGACTTTTGACCCTGATTGCCCGATTGTAAACTTGCAGGTCAATTCCCTTTAGAGAATGTTCGCTTCGGCGAAACAACGTAAATGACCCCGCGGCTGTCCATAGGCCGTCATAGAACTCCGATGGTCGATAGCGATATGTTGCAATTCTTTCGCCGGTTTTACGATCGAGGCACCAGACTGAGTTTGCATTCTCAATTGGATTGTCAAGTGTTATGGCAATCCATTTCGAACCTGGATCAATTGCAACGCTTCTTGCCCGCCAATTTGGTTCGATTTTAAATCGTGAAATTATCGACCGCTTTGACCCCGAATCATATGTTGTGATGACCACAGAGACCTTCCTGGGATCCGGTGGCCGTATAGTAACCACGCAAAACTTGTTTTGGTGACTTGCGCATAACATTGACAACGAAATCAACATTGTGGAGTCACTCTCTTACATTCAAAGAAGTTGTCAAAGTCATCCCACTTCAGTTTGCATTGAGATTGAAAAAGCGTGAACATGCATTTTGCTTGAGTCAAATAGGCACACGGCTCTGGAAAACTAGGTTCATTGCCGGGAAGGGTGCCAGTACATTGTTTTCCATGATATTCTTCGTGCCGAACTAGGCAAAAATCCCAACAAGGATTTCCAGACATATTGCTACTACAGCAATATGTTCCGCAATGCTTCCAAGCGCTCGATCCCTCAATATCTTGGCAACATATATTGGTTCCTGCCCACTGACTTTTGTCATCGTATCCGTCGCCGCTCCCATGCTTGATACACTGGCGGAGCGCACCATCAATCCACTTTTTCACTTGGTCGCAACTCGTCGACCCAGCCGCAATATTTGCCAAACACTTTTTCTTTAGGTCTCCTGAATCGGGACAGGCTCCCCAAGTACCCCCCGCACAGTGAGACTGTTTTCCTTCCAAATTCTTATTAATAAAGTCTTGCGTACAGCAACCGGGTGAACAGCTACGATAACCAGAATAATCAATTTTATTCACAACCTTTGCCGCAACGTAAGCGTACGATCGTTCGTAGGGCCAATATTGGTCAACTGAAGTCCAAACTCCGCTTGCCTTGGAATAGTGCCTCGCCCTTACATAGTGGCTTGTTGCAGATAAGGCAGTTCCTCGATAGCCCCAGCTACCTACCCAACCGTAGCTTCCACGAGTTCCAGTTGAAGAGAGGTCACCACCGTATGGCTTATATCTACCATCGAACGTCTTGGTTGCGCCAGTTTGGTCAACTTCTGCGGTAACTGAGCCGAGAGCGTCGGTCAGGAAATCCTTTCGTCCAGCGGCGTCTTTGTAGCCAATCATTTGGCCGTCAACGGTGTAGTAGTTCGTTACAGGCATGTCGCTGAACCCTCTAAATCAATTGTAACAACTATTCGAGATTTTGAGGGAAGAAATATTGAGTTGTTTGGTTCGTCGAATCTGTTTACACCGGATGGATATTCAACGAGGGAACTGCCTTGCAGGTCTATCGAAAGACGACGCCAAACCCGGTCCAGTGCATTTCGGAGTTTTACCTTGTCGCATGTTAGTAACTGTTAGTCTCTCCTGCTTATCCTCCCTGCTTCTTCGTCCTCCTTCGCCTTCCTCCTTCGCCTCCCTCCTTCGCCTCCCTCCTTCGCCTCCCTCCTTCGCCTCCGGCTTCGGCGGACAGGTCGGCTTCGGCGGACAGGTCGGCTTCGGCGGACAGGTCGGCTTCGGCGGACAGGTCGGCTTCGGCGAACAGGTCGCACTACGGCGGGGAAGCACTTCACACCAAGATTTAATCCAGTTCACAACGTGACTCGTCAACGCAGATGTCGGTTTGGACGCTTCGCGTCTCCAATGCCACAGAAACATCCCCGCCCACATTTGTAGCTCGCCGTACTTTCCTGCGTATCCTTGGAGCCTCGCACATCGTCGGGTAGGCAGGTCAGACTCGTATATAGTTTACTTCGCTCACTTGGTGACTCTTCCCGTTGCGAAACTTCACTTCTTTTCCAGGGACTTCGCTTAGACTAAAGAAGGCAGAAGTCGCAACCAGTGGCACAACTATATTTTATCTCACCCAAGCCAGTGGCTCGCCCGTCAAAATTATGATTTTTCCTCTCCGTACAGTAGTTTTAATTCGATGGCCAACGCGAGCACTAAAGAAATGACAACGAAAACTAACGCAAGATCGCTAAAATAGATACTGCCTGCGATGGGATGTAGTGGATAACCGTTTTCAGGCTCAACGATTTTCATGACAACTTCATAAATTAGCTCTCCTGTTGTTGCAAGTGGACCAAGTAGCATGATGATTTTTAATCGACTATGTAAATGCCCACTAGAATAGATAAAGAACGAGGAGACTAAAGACACGATAACTATAAGCCATATCAGCCAGAATGCAAGAGTCATTTCTGGTGGCTTTAAAATCTCAAAAAATCCGAAAAGTATCGCAAGGCAAAATAAAACAAGGCTCACACGGATATTGCTCAAGGTTTTGAAGTCTTTGTTTTGCCACATTCTGAAAATTCCTTCCTTCTCCACCATTCTAAAAGGTCGAGTTTTGGCTGCGTCACCCAACAACACATTCGAATGCCTGCTTCGATACAGCAGCCGCTTCCGAGTAGCTGGCCCCCCGGCCCATTACCTCCTTCGACATGGCAACGTTCATAGTTCGGATTTGAGGGCTTACAAGGCGAAAGCGATCTATTGACAATAATGCAATTGGGAATTGCTCCTCCGGTCCAATGATCAAATTCATCGTTAATCTTGTCTCTCGCAATACAATATTTGACACATGTCTCCGTGTAGCATTTGTAAGAAGCACATGTTTTTGGAATGCCTATAATGCCAGACTTTTTGCCATTGCATCGGCAATAAGCATTACGGTTATCACATGGTCCAAGACCTGTTGGATCGACGGTCAAAACAGGATTTGAGGAAAGATAGTTATAGGGTTGCTCGTCGGGCCAATTTGGATCAATTGTTGTCCAAATAGCCGCGACTCTGGAGTAGTGTCTTGCTCTAACATAATGACTCGAAGCAGCAAGCCCAGTCTCACGATACCCCCATGTTCCAACCCATCCGTAGCTTCCTCGTGTCCCAGTCGAAGAGAGGTCTCCTCCGTACGGTTTGTACCGTCCGTCAAACGTCTTGGTTGCGCCAGTTTGGTCGACTTCGGCAGTGACAGAGCCGAGGGCGTCGGTCAAGAAGTCTTTGCGACCTGAGGCGTCTTTGTAGCCAATCATTTGGCCGTCAACGGTGTAGTAGTTCGTTACAGGCATGTCGCTGAACCCTCTAATCAATTGTAACAACTATTCGAGATTTTGAGGGAAGAAATATTGAGTTATTTGGTTCGTCGAATCTGTTTAAACCGGATGGATATTCAACGTGGGAACTGCCTTGCAAGTCTATGGAAAGACGACGCCAAATCCGGGCCAGTGCATTTCGGAGTTTTACCTTGTCGCATGTTAGTAACCGTTAGTCTTTCCTGCTTATCCTCCTTGCTCCTTCGTCCTCCTTCGCCTTCCTCCTTCGCCTTCCTCCTTCGCCTGCGGCTTCGGCGGACAGGTCGGCTTCGGCGGACAGGTCGGCTTCGGCGGACAGGTCGGCTTCGACGGACAGGTCGCACCTGTCTAAAGTTCATCCCGCTCACACCAGGACTCGTCACACTGGCAACTCTCAGCAAAAGCAGGGGTCGCTGTCAGTGCCACACCAAGATAACCCCGCCCACACCGTGGCTCGCCACCAGTACAGGTGCCGAGTTCGACAACAAGTTCCGGTTGAAGTTCTTTGGCGGTGGAGTATAGGAGGTTGTAGTACTGATTAGAGCCGTCGAAGCCGAAACTTCGAGGGTCTGGGCACTGAGACGGATTCTCAAACTGAGTCAAAAGTGCCCGGGCTAACTTAGTTTGAATTGAGATACCATTCATGGTTCATTGAATGAAGGCTTAAACAAAGATTCATGTATGTAATGGGACACATTTTGGGGTCACTCACTTAAAAGTAGATTCCAATCCGTCCAAAAAGCTAAGACTGAAATCTTCATCCTGTGAGTCATTGCTTTAGAATGCAGGCGTCGTAAAAATAGGTATTTTTCAAATCTAGCATGCGTTTTCCAGTTTTGACATTTAGAACCTTCACGCCCCAACCTGATCTTTCATAGGATGAGTAAGAAAGCCAATGGTCAAGAAATACCATTCGAGTAGGATGAGAAGTGATGACGTCATGACGAACCCATTCCCTCGATTTCCTTTCCAAAATCACTAAACTGGGTGGTCGGTCAGGTTCTTCAGATATGCAAAATGATGCAATCATCATTCCGTCCTTTGAAATAACTGGTGCAAAATCTGCCGAAACTTCGCTTATGTCGCTCGGCTTAAACACGGTTCGAGGATCACCATCATAAAAGGGCCAACGAAGGTGCATATCGGTAAGAATCCGCGCAGCCTCTTGGAAATCCCTTATCACCGGAACATTGCTCTTGCGTTGCTTACTCTTAAGGATGCGGTTTTGAATTTGCAAGTCAATTCCAGTTAACTGATTAGATTCATGACGCGTCAATGAAAATATTTCCGGGGCTTTCCAATCGCCATCGTGAAACTTGGCTTTTTGATAGCGATATGTGGCAAGTCTCTTGCCGGTTTTGCGATCAAGGAACCAAACTGAAGCTGCTTCCTCGATTGCATTGTTTAAGGTTACGGCAATCCATTTTGAACTTGGATCAATTCGGACGCGTCTTACCCGCCAGTTTGGTGCGACCGGAAATCGCAAAATCTTTGACCTGGTGACACCAGATCGATAGCTTGTGATAGCAACCGACACTTGCGTAGGTTCCCGA